>JAEURI010000225.1 GCA_016789225.1 Anaerolineales bacterium | reverse complement strand
AACACAGGTGTTCCAATTATATAAAGTCGGTCAAGCAAATTAAATAACAAATTACCTCGCAAAAAGGATTGTCTCTTCGGAGTGTATTGAGAAATGCCTTAAGAAAAAACGATAACCTATATCTAAAGAGTTCAAATACTGAGGAATTTCATAAAAGTCTTTTAAATCGTGGTAAACAGCAATGGCAAGCTTTGGTTTAAATCTCTTCAAAGTACTTACAGCGCCTTTTAAAGCCTGTAATTCTGCACCCTCAATATCCATTTTTATAAAATCAACTTTTTTTAAGTTATTTTGATCTACCAAGTCATCTATAGACAAAGTCGAAGTATACACTGCATCGCTTATTGTCTCGTTCGCGCTAACACATGTAGCAGGTCCATTCGTAGCAAAAGCCAAGCGGATATTAGACTCACTCCAAATCGCCCGTCTAATAATATGAATATTTCCAGCAATGTTCGGGTTTAACTTTATATTTCGTTCTAGCACATCCAAATTCTCTGAGACAAATTCATAACTGAACACTTGACCAGAGTCCCCAGCACGATGGGAAAAGTAAAGGGCAGTTTCCCCCCAACAAGCACCAGCATCGATCACAACATCGCCAGCTTCAACCTGTATATCATTACATCGATACTGTTCTAAGATAAATTCTTGATGCACACCTGACGGAGAACCATAAAACTTTATCGGAATACCTATACTCTCAAGGTTGATAAGAGGAAGCTGCCAGTTCAGCCCAAGATAAGTTACCGGAAATTCGTCCATAAAGTCCGCCAATTGCTCTATTTTTTTAATTTCATCCCAATATGATGGCGTGCTTAAAGGCAATTTTACCTTTCGATAGCCTAATGCTCGAAAGGCAAGGGTTTTCAAAAAAATGCTCTTCGACTCGTTATCCGCCAATTTATCAAATAACCATGCAAACCTGGAAAGATATGGCTTTACAAACCCATATGCAATAATGTGGCTGTCTACAACTTCTTTTTCATCGGAAGAAGAAGCAGTAAGCTGCATATCTCCGAAGCGGAGGTAATCGTAATTATCCTCATACCAATTAGGCATGGATTCATCTATCAGCTTAAGAAAAGAACCAAAAAATGTGTCAGGTAAATTACTAGTGTTACGAAAATGAGCTATACGCCCCTCCACTTGACCATATCTTAAATAATGAACAAGCGGATTGACTCCCGCCTGTTTCACATCTTCATACAGATCCAAATAAAACGCGCTGGAAAATCGCTCCCCTGGATCGCGTCCTTCAAAGCCGCCGTAATACATGTAATGGAATGCCGGGCTTAGTTTTAACTCGGCAACATCAGGGTATTTCGCCAGATACCAATCCCTGTCAAACAAATCCGAATCTTCGATTAAACGCAGGTCATCCACATTTTGCAAAGATAATGCGATACGGCCTTCCGCTTTGCCATACTTTAAATAATGAATCAGCGGGTTTACCCCTGCTAATCTCACATCTTCATAGGCATCCAAATACCACCTGCTAGAAAAACCCGGCCCTGGTGCCCGCCCTTCCACACCTCCAGTGTATAAAAAGTGCGTGGCAGGATCGACCTTTGCTTCAGCTACATCGGGGTTTGCAGTCAGATACCATTCCTTGTCAAAAAAGACACAGGAAAGAATCAAGCCCAGATCATCATTTTCGATTGTGGTGGGTAAGTAATTTGTCATAGGGAAGTCATTGCCAATTTTAACGCCAATTTCCAGGAAGGCAGGCGAATATTAAATGACTGTTCAAATTTCGAACAATCCAGCGCTGAAAATAACGGTCGAGTTGCGGGCGTGGGAAAATCCTTTGTAGAAGCAGGCATAGTTTCACGAGTCTTCTGTTCCTGGGGATTATTATCTAGTTTTAGGATCTCGCGCGCCCAGTCCAAGCGGCTGGCGTAACCACTACCAGCCAAGTGATAAAGTCCTTTATGATCTTTAATATACTCTGTACCACGAGCCAAAAGTAACCCTGTTACTTCAGCCAACATGCGCGCCCAGGTAGGGTTGCTGACCTGGTCATCCACCACTTTCAGCACCTCATTCTGGCGCGACCACTGCAAAACTTTCGAAACAAAACTATCCCGCCGGTTGCTGTAAACCCAGGCTGTGCGAAGAATCAGGTAATTTCCATCCACCGCCTGAAGAGCTTTCTCACCAGCAAGTTTACTTTGTCCATATGCATTCAACGGGTTGGCGATATCTGATTCCTCATATAGTGAGCCCTTGGTGCCATCGAAAACATAATCCGTGGAGTAGTGAACCACGATTGACCCAATGCTTTTGGCCTCTTCTGCCATCACCCCGGGGCTTTCTGCATTAATGGCAAAGTTTGAATCATGTTCAGTCTCGGCCTTATCCACAGCAGTATAGGCAGCTGCATTGACGATCACATTTGGCGCGATGGAACGTATCAGACTGCGTAGGGACTCGGGCTGGGCAAGGTTGATGTCGGGATAATCGAACGCATGGACATTTCCTAAGGGAAGCAAGCAACGATGCAATTCCCAACCTAATTGGCCGGTATTCCCCAGTAATAATATCTTCATTCTATCTTCCCTTGTGCGAGGAGATTTAAGTACTCACCATATGAATTATTCTTATACTTAACTGCCAAGTCTGCAAGCTGGCTGCGGTCTATATATCCCATACGAAATGCAATCTCCTCCGGGCAGGAGATCATCATTCCCTGACGTTCCTGCACAGCTTGAATAAAAGTCGAAGCTTGCAAAAGAGACTCGTGTGTTCCGGCGTCTAACCAGGCATAGCCACGACCCAGAATTTCCACACTCAGCTGCCCACGTTCCATGTAAATGCGGTTCAGATCGGTGATCTCAAGCTCACCACGGGCCGAGGGTTTGAGGTTGGCCGCCATTTCTACCACCTGCGAATCGTAAAAATACACACCCGGCACGGCATAATGCGAACGGGGCTGACGCGGTTTTTCCTCCAGGCTCATCACTTTGCCAGAGGAATCGAACTCTACAACTCCATATCGTTCTGGGTCTCGAACAGGATAGGCAAATACACATGCACCCAATTCCACCTGCGCTGCTCGCTGTAGTATTTGCGGTAAACCATGGCCAAAGAAAATATTGTCGCCAAGAATAAGACAACTGGGAGAACCAGCTACAAAGTCAGCCCCGACGCGGAACGCATCTGCCAACCCACGGGGGTGATCCTGTTCGCGATATTCGAATCTGACCCCCCATTGTTCCCCACTTCCTAAGAGACGTTCAAACAGAGGAAGGTCATGTGGCGTGCTGATCAAAAGTATTTCACGAATCCCCGTCAGCATTAGGATCGAGAGTGGGTAATAGATCATTGGCTTGTCGTATACAGGCAGAAGCTGTTTACTTACAGCCAACGTTAGTGGATGCAGCCGGGTTCCATGCCCACCTGCGAGAATGATACCTTTCATTGTTTTCCGTCCCGTTCTGTATAGTTTTGTGAGATCCATTTTTGATAATCACGTTTTTCATGAACAGACCTTGCCCATTCCAAATGGTCGAGATACCACTGAATGGTTTCTCTTAGACCTTCATTGAGCGAATACTTTGGCGCCCATCCAAGATCGGCGTTGACCTTTCCGATATTAATGGCATAGCGCCGATCATGGCCAGGGCGATCTTTCACAAACTTGATCAGCTTTCGGCGGGGAACATGTTGATCTGGCACAAGCTCATCTAACAGGTCGCAAATGGTTTCTACAATGCTTAGATTGGTAGGTTGATTGTTTCCACCGATGTTATATGTCTCTCCAATTACACCATGCTTAAGCACCACATGGATCGCTGCACAATGATCATCGACAAACAACCAGTCGCGAATCTGTTGTCCATCACCATAAACAGGCAGATCTTTGCCGGAAAAAGCATTTAGAATGATAAGCGGAATTAATTTTTCCGGAAACTGCCGAGGGCCATAATTATTGGAACAATTTGTAATTGTCACCGGCAGGTTGTAGGTGTGTGCATAGGCCCGTACAAGATGGTCGCTACTAGCTTTTGAAGCTGCATATGGAGAGTTTGGCGCATAGGGGGTGGTTTCAGAAAAAGCCGGGTCAGTGGAAGAAAGGGAACCAAAGACCTCATCGGTCGAAATATGATGAAAACGAATCTCCGCCTTGGGAACAGATTGCTCCTCCAACCAAAATCTTTTTGCTGCATCAAGCAAAGTAAACGTACCCATGATGTTGGTTTGAAGGAATAATTCCGGTCCGAGTATAGAACGATCTACATGCGATTCTGCAGCAAAATGGACAATGGTATCGATCGTATATTTTCGTAATAAATCTTCGATCAGAGTACGGTCACGAATATCGCCTTCCACAAAAATATAGCGGCTGAGATCAGGCAAATTTTTCAAATTGTCAACAGATGCAGCATAAGTCAGAGCATCAAGATTAACGATTGATATATGAGGTTCTGCTTTAAGAAGATAATGAATAAAATTGGAGCCAATAAAACCGGCTCCGCCTGTAATGAGAACATTTTTCATGAATATGGTCTCCTATTTTTGATAAATATCAGCCTGCGAAAGTGTCAGTCCCATGGCATCCTTTGTAGAAAGGATAGGTGAAACATTAATTTCATCAACAGGCCATTTAATGCCAATCTCTGGGTCATTCCAGATGATAGTTCGTTCCCATTCCGGGGAGTAGTAATCAGTAGCCTTATATAAAATTTCCGCCCAATTGCTCAAGGTAAGGAAACCATGTGCAAATCCGGCAGGAATCCATAGTAGGTTCTTATTTTCAGAAGAAAGATGTGCGCCCACCCATTTACCAAACGTTGCGGAGGTCTTTCGTAAATCGACGGCAACATCAAAAATCTCACCGGAGATTACGCGGACCAATTTCCCCTGCGCATTGTGGATCTGATAATGCAAGCCACGTAGAACACCATGTTTGGAACATGAATGATTATCCTGCACAAAGTTAACATCGATTCCAGCAGCGGAGAAAGTCGTCTTTTTATAACTTTCAAAAAAGAAACCGCGCTCATCCTGGAACACGGTTGGCTGGCAAAGAATTACTTCAGAAATTTCGAGGTTAGTAAACTTCATGACTTATCAGATTTTGCACCTTATATTGCTTCCAGGGAAATGCCGTCATGCCGAAATTGGAGATGCTCGATAAATTCTCGACGTGCATATTGAGGGATAAAGTTAGGCAGAATATAAACGTATGGAGTTAGTTCGTAAAGGGCATCTGAAGATTCTTCATCAAGTGCCTGTCTTGCAACCCAAATCAGAGGCGCAGTAGGTGCGTTTTTCTCCAGCCATTTCAAAGTCTGAACAGAATTCATAGATGAAACGATCATTCGAGCAAGGTTTGGTATTTTTATATAATCTTCCCTTCTTAAATTCACATAAGGTGCCGGGATATAAAGATCACGATATGAACGATTCAATTTTTTGACTATAGCATCCGGATTAACATACAAATCTGGGTTATTTGTCTTAATTTGTTCAAATAAAGCTTCTTTTTTCTCAGCTGCTCGTTGTGCAAAACTGTATCCCTCACGACGATATTGAATAAGCTTTTCTGAAATGCGATGGCCGCGGAATCCATAGCCCGTAAGGCGTATCCAGAATTCCCAATCTTCAAAACCATCACGCATGGCTTCGTAGAACCCGTCCACCTTTTCCCATGCACTTCGGCGAAAAACGCCGGGTGGGTTGAGTAGATTGTAGAACAGCATCTGTTCCGGGTCGAATTGGGGCGCATACCACACCCGACTTTCAGAGCCAAAGACCTGTGTCCAAGACCAGACGAAGGATACCCCCGCATTAATCTCCATCACAATAATGGCCTTTTCGAGGTAAGTCTCCTGAAGTTTGTCATCAGCATCAAGACAACATATGTACCTACCACGTGCCTCACGGATCCCTGCATTTCGTGCTGCCGGAAGCCCAACATTCTTTTCAAGATTGAGAACACGAGTTTTAGGGCGTTGGTATGACGCTAGAAATCTATTTGTTTCCGTATCAGTTGAGCCGTCATTAACAATGATAATTTCAAAGTCCTGCCAGGTCTGCTTAAGCAGGCTATCAACAGCGTCATCTACAAAACGGCCATGGTTATAGCAAGGTATAACCACACTAACGTAAGGGGCATTATTATGGCGGGGTTCGCTCCTGCCAATTTGCATTGGCATTCCCTTTCCCATAAGACGCAAAATATAAGTAGAAAATAGTGATGCGCTGGTCATAAACATATCAAAATGTTACCTTAAATCGCCTTACAATGGACACATGCCCGGATGCCATTCTGAATATATTTTTCAGGTTGAAAACCGGATGTGCGCAACATGCCATCTAATGCAGCGAGGTTTGGAGACCACCAGTTTGAAGAGTCGCGATTCAGCTCATTTCCAGGATAGAACTGTACCATTGGCATTTGGGCAAGTGCAGGGGCTACCTTTGTCAAGTCGGTGGGGTTTCCTTCGGCGTTAATAAAATATTTGTCACAAATTTGGGTTTCAACAACAAATAGATCCTTGCACACCGAACGCGCACGTTCCAAACCCAATAAAGGGTGACGCAAATGGTATATAACACCAAGGCATAAAACTATGTCGAACATGCCAATTTCTTCTGGGGTTAAATCATATATACTGGTGAAGTGAAAGGTGGATTTTGAACCGATCAATTCATGTATAAGAGAAAACCCAGATTTTGGGCCAGGCTCAACAACATCCACAGCTACAACCTCTGCCCCGCGCCGTTCGCATTCAAAAGAAAAAAAACCTTCAAAACAACCTATATCCAAAACGCGCTTGCCAGTCAAGTCATCAGGAAGTTCGAATCGTTGGAATTTTTTAGGCGCGTCACTAGCACCTGGAGTAAAAATACCGGGTGCAATTTCTATTTTATGAAACCAATACGGAATTTCAGCAATTCTGCTCCGAATAATCTCCTCCTCTGTGCTACTTAATGGGGTTTTTATCAAAGGGGGAAGGGGTGGGGCAATATTTTCTTTGTTCTCTTCAGTGGAAGGGCTGGGCGTTTTTTTAAAGAGTGAGCGGAAAAATGACATTTATATCTCCTTATTACATTTAAACTTAAATGTGGTGAGAATGACAGTTATGGTATGGCTGGAGTCCGGCCAAGGTATTGGTCTACTGCTTCTTTAGCGCTGCCAATATACATCAGCTGCCCATGATGCAGCCAAGCCGCCCGTTGGCAGGTTCTCTCAATCTCACCCATGCCATGTGAGACAAAAAGGGTGGTGGTTCCGGCTCTTTGATATTCACGAATGCGATTCAAGCTTTTCTCTTGAAAAGCCGTATCCCCCACAGCCAGTGCTTCATCCACGATAAGCACATCCGGTTTTTGGTCGGTGGCAACAGCAAATCCTAGACGAGCCTGCATACCTGAAGAAAAGGTTCGAATGGGGGCATCAATAAAGTCCTGAAGTTCAGCAAATTCAACAATAGCATCAAAACGCTCGCGAATCTGTTTTTCAGAATATCCAAGTAGGGTACCATTTAGAAAAACGTTTTCACGTCCTGATAGTTCGGGGTGAAACCCGGCCCCCATGGCAAGTAATGGAGCAACACGACCCTTTACCCACACTCGCCCTTCGGAAGGACGCATAATCCGTGCAACCAGTTTTAACAATGTACTTTTTCCAGCGCCATTCGCGCCAATAACACCAAAGATCTCTCCTCGTTTCACTTCAAAAGTGACATTTTTCAAAGCCCAAAACTCGTCATTGAAGATACGACGTTGGATCTTGCGAATGGCATATTCCTTAAAAGTACCCACATGTTCACGCGGCACCAGATATTTTACAGAAGCGCCTTCGATGCCAATAACTGGTTCGTTAAAATCAAGATCGGTATGCAATTTCATCAGTTATCCTTGAAAAAAAGATCCACCCCGTGATAAACGTTATAGCAGACATAAGGAAACATATTCCCAATAATTGCGGATAGAACATTTGTCCGTAATACAACGGGTCGCGAAATAATTTGATAAAGTGAAACATGGGGTTGAATTTCTCAAGAGCAAGCAACCAAGGCGGCAAAACATCAAGCGGGTAAAGGATAGGGGTCAAATACATCCAGGCGGTCAAACCGATATTGTTATAGACTTCTACAATATCAGCAAAACGTACTCCCAAACTGGCGATGATCAGCGACACACCAAGGGAGAAGAATGAAAGCAGTATGATCGGTATCACCACCAGTGGAAAGTAGATTGTTGGGCGTATTCCAACAACAACACTTACGAGCAAGAACGGCACAAGCGAAATCACTAAATTAACAATCGCCGTGCCAATGGCGGATATAGCGAAAATCGAACGGGGCACATAAATGCGGCGGAAAAGGTCACCTCCTGCCACTATACTGCCAATGCCTGTCACCGTACTTTGTGAAAAAAAGTTCCACATTAAAAGCCCGCTCAAAATATATGCCGCATATCCTTCCACGGCAACAAAAACTTGGGAAAAAATCACAGAAAGGATTAACATCATTCCCAGTGGATTGATCATCGTCCAAGCCACTCCTAGAATGGAACGTTTATACCGGGCAGTGACATCCCGACGAACAAGGTGAATGATCAAATCCTTGTACTTCAAGGTCTCGGCCATTTCAAATAGCCAAGCATTTTGCTGCTGGGCAGAATCGTAAAAGGGAGTTTGCATTTCTTTAGACATAGGGTTGGTATTCTACACGTACTAGATTGTGAAGTCAATCACCCGGGTTTGCGGGCAAGAAAGAACAGATCATCTCCACGTCCTTCAGGCGAAAATCCATTGTCGATCAGAATTTTGAAGATAGGGGCATAGTCAGAATAAGCCAGTACAGACATACAATGTACGTCACGACTTTGGGTAATCACAAACCCTGTACTGGTAAGGTGGTCAGATACTTCTTTCTTTGTATATTCACGAACATGTTGAATGAAGAACCAGGGTGGATCACCTTGAAGAACAGCCTTGACATGGATCACCGACGCAGCATTAGGTGTAGTAAGGAAGATATACCCGCCCGGACGAAGGGCCTTGAAACTCTCTTGCAAGAGAGCAGTCATCCCAGACTGATAAAATCCCTCATTAAAAGAGGGATTTACATGATCTGCAAGGTGCTCAACAGTTTCTGTACAGATTATCAGATCGCAGGATGCAGGCGAGGTATGCCATGGGTAACGTAAATCAAAATTGGTATTGATCCATTGGACATGAGGAAAGCGAAAACGCCAATAATCACTGACTACATTCTCGGTACCGAGATCCATCACAACCGCCTTTTCAGGAAGAAGTTGCAGGGCATCCTCCATCCAATTTGCACTGAGTAAAATGCGGTATATATGCGTCTCCCATTTTTTCTGCGCATCTTTATCATATCCACGAAGCTGGGCAAATTCCTGAAATTTCGTTTTAGCCAGTTCGATCTGCACATCATCGAGGGAGTTGACATCGGCAAAAAGTTTTAAGTTAAATACATATGGACTGCGTCCGGGGCGGACAATATTCCCCATCCAGGCAGCGGTTCGTTCAGCACGCCAGAGAATGGCACGCAGAATTTTTTGCAGAGTAGTATTATTCATCTAATAATTATCCTCCCAAAAGAGAGGATATAAGCCCTTTGGCCTCATATGGTTTTATCTTTTCGAAGATTGCAAAAGATTGTCCGTAGCTTCCTGGCCCCATTTCGAGGATATTCTCAATATAGTAGAATTGAGTATTAAAGGAGGGGGCGTTTTGAATCACACGCTTATCAAAATTTTCAACATCATAATAACGACCAAAGCGTGCGCCTTTCCCCCAAAGGTGACGTTCGCCGGACTCATCCACCCATCCAGCATCGGTTTCAATACGATAGACATCCTCGAAAAATACAGGATTAATGATCATTTTTCCGCCCATGGCAAGAACGCGTTGCGACTCTTTGATAAAACCGATATCACTTTCGCCCTCGAAATGCTCGAATGAATTATGAAGTGATATTTTCGTAACAGTTTCATCCTTCAATGGCAAATTTGAGGCGTCCCCACCAATATCACTGCCGTGAATCCCCTTTTTCATGTAATACAGATCCTGACGGTATGTCTTGCAGCCGACCTTTTCATGAACAAAAAAAGCAAAGGGACAGTCTTGCGCTGCAATGTCGACGTACGTATCAGATGGACCGAATGTAAGGAACTTATAACTAATAAAGTACTCAAGCAATTTCTGATTTTCAACGCCGTGTCGCTTATCAACATAAAGCACCTTAAATTCTTTAAATTCATTAGGGTCAAGGCGCAAAATTTTCACCGGATTACCAGTAATGGCTTGAAGTTGTTGAGAGGTTGGGGCCATGGTTCAATACTACTTTCTAGAATATTATTTTTTACTGACACTCAGCCAGTGCAGTAATTGACGGATGCGGGCCGGCCAGTTGTTGTCATTAACGAATTGATCGATCTCGTCAACTGGAAGGGTGTTCTTTTGCACCTTCCCTACCAAACGGATGAAATCATCCGTATCCTTGGCGAGGAAAACGCCGGGAATGCCGCGCAACGGAATCAGATCCGGTGCGACAACGGGGCTGTGCATGGCAAGGTACTCGTACAATTTTAACGGACTTGTGGCCTGGGTGATGTTATTTACCTTCCATGGAATGATAGCAACTTCCGAATGCACCAGATAAGCCGGCAAAGCCGTCTGTGCTTTCAAACCAAGGAAGTGCAGGTTCGGAGGCGGGTTAGGGCATTGATTCCGGTAATCGCCAACTACCACAACTGCCATTTTAGGATAGTGATTGGCAATCGCCAGAAGCAGATCCCAATCGAACCAGTCACCCCAAAGTGCACCGATGTAAATGGCTATACGCTCTGCTTTGGGCAGGTCAGCTGGACGCTGATAACTGCGCTGTGCCTCAAACAAGCGACTATTGACCGCATTGGGAATCAACGCCGCCTCACGTCCGCCAATCGCCTCCAGCTTTTCCTTGAGTGTATCAGCGGTAGCGATCAATCCATCGCTGATACGGATCATCTCACGCTCGATGCTGGAAGAATAACCCCAGTTACCAAGAGACGAATCCCAATCGTCGATCATATCATAAAGGATATGCACACCCTTCTCGTTCAAATTGCGGGCAAAGGGGAAGAATTCCGGAGCGGGGAAGTCGATCAACGCCCAGGCATCATGCTCATGAAGTACCGGGCCAAATTGCGCCTTGAACTTATCCCATGAAAATTCGCTCAGCATGTAATCATATAGATTTGGATGCGCGATCTGAATCACAGATGGGCCCGCCTCCCATTTGGGAAAACGATACACATACACCACCCAGTAATTCTGGCGCAAAAATTCCAATGCGATCTGCGAACAACGTGCGCCGCCACCCGTGTCGTCGATGGGCACCCCGGCCATGATGAAGATCAGGCCTCGGGTCGTAGCGAGGCGTTTCAAATCCACCTGAGACTTGCGCATGGCCCCATCCCAAAATCCCTTGGCCTGCATCAAGCGGATACCCACAATACCTACAAATTTCCCGATCAAACTACGAGGGAAGAGATACGCACTTATCACGTAAATAAGAAAGGCAAAGGTCAATGCCCCAACAATGGTGACCAGCGGCGAAACAGCCAACAACATCCACAAAACATAGATTAACAAAGCAATGCCAAGCAACAACCCAATGCTTGTGCTAATGATCTTGCGCCCAACACTGCGATACACCCAGGCGTTGTAACCGATCTCGCCATTGCCGGTTGACCAGCTATAAGTCTTCTTCCATGCTTCCGTCCAGGTTTCCGGGCCGACCCAATCGACCACAGCCGAAGGGACGAAAGCCCAATGCAGGCAATAGCGTTTGAGTTCCAGCGCAAAGTAGGTATCTTCACCGGTCAACGTCAGCCACTCGGGATAGCCTCCAGATTGATGCCAGGCAGTTTTTGTTAGAGCCAAAGAACGGGAGGATGGAATAAAACCCTGCGGCTCCACCTGACCGAGTTGCGGGGTCATCCCAAAAGGCAGTTCCCTACCTTGAGAGTTAACAGCGTTATACCACCCCGAAACCACCTGCGTGCGCGGATTGGCCGCAAACGGCGCGATGATATTTTCAAGCCAATTGGGCTTGAGCCTGCAACCGCAATCGGTAACAGCGATCACTTCGTGCTCGGCCTTTTCAATAGCGAGGTTTCGCCCGCGTGAAATGTTCGCACCTTGCTCCGAGAAAATGCGGATCGGCACAGGCGACTTGGCTGAATAAGATTTCAAAACATCTAATGTGTTATCACGCGAGCCGCCATCTACGAGGACAATTTCATCAGGCAGATGGGTTTGCTTTAGAACAGTATCCAGCCACTCAGCGACTTGCTTACCTTCATTAAAAGTTGTGGCAATCAATGAAACTTTGGGTCTGGGGGTATCCGCACTTGGCATAGCACTACGCGGCCAGTATTCTGGAAATAAATTTTTGTCATTGGTATACAGCGTGGTCTGACTGATATCTTCGGGGAAATAAGTATCGGCCAGAGAACGCGGGACGCGCAGCAAGGGAGATTGCTTCAAACGAGCGATGCGTTCATGAAGTTTATAAGCAATGCCCTTGAACAAGCCGCCTGTGCCAGACATTCGCCAAACCTTCATCACCTTGCCAAAGAGCCGAAAGAGTTGTTGCAAACGCGGGTTGCTCGGCTGCCAGGCCTTTTTGCGCGGCGCAGCGCTGACCTTCTCCAGCCGTTCCAGCGCAGACTCGGCACGCGCCTCCCAGGAGTTGTTTCGGCCTACTTCATGGAGTTCTGCGACAAAAGCGGAATCTTTTGCACGTTTCAAAGCTTCATCGATGCGGGTTATCCACTCCCCTGGCGTGGAGGCAACAATGGCTTGCGGGTAACGCTTGCTCTCCTCCATGGCTGAGACAACGACGGGTTTGCCCGCCGCGAAGTATTCGAATAATTTGATGGGAGAGGTGGCGTGGGTAATGTCACTTAAGATAAATGGAATCAGGCCGATGTCAAAGCGGCTGACGTAATACGGTAGTTCATGATATGGCTTGGAATTCAGCCAGCGAATATTGGGCTGCTCTAAGATGCCGCTGGCTTGAAGGGTTTGGTCATGGTCTGAGCCGACCAACACGAAGTTGTATTCCGGTTTTTGTTGGGCGATGTCTTTTAGCAGGGCATAATCGAACCAGCGCGCCATCGCGCCGTGATAGCCAATGATGGGCTTGCCTTCAGCCAAAATGGGAGCGAGGTCATCTGGAACAGAAGTGGCAGAATCCTCAAAATGCGGGGTATCCACCCCATTGGGGCAGAGCAGGACATCGGTCCGAAGCGAGGCGGCTTGTTTGTGTAATCGTTCAGAAGTGGCGAGGACAAGATCAGCCTTAATCAGATAATCGCCGTGATCGCGTTTGATGCGTTGCTGGTCGCCTTGAAAAACGGAGAGGTCATCGAGATAGTCGTAGATGACCCGCGGTGATTCAAAATAAGCCAGCAGGGGAATATTCCAGGTGAGGACGTAAACGAAAGCATCCGGGATGACGCGAAAAGCATCGGCAGGTGTGCGGCAGGTGACGAGACGTTCTTCGATCTCGGTGAAAACGGGCGGCCAGGAGCGGTCAGGCTGGAGATAAAAAACCAACGCGCCGCGACGAGCCAACGCGCGCGCCAGTTGTTGCGGACGTTGGAACATCTTGTCATCCCAGGCCAGGCTGGGCGCAAAAATAATAGTCTGCCGGGCCTCCGGGTGCCGGGCAAGGACTTTTAGAATTTCCTGTTCAGCTTCGTTTTCGGCTGCAATGGGGGGTACGGTCAAGGATTTCCTCCACGTTCGAGGTAGGATTTATTTTATGGAGTCAGAGGCCCAATGATCGTGCGCACCCGTCCCTCCCAGGTGTTGGCGCGCGCGATGGCTTGAATGGCTTCCTGGTATGCGGTGGATGTGGACAAGGTGAGGGCTTTCTGAATTTGTTTTGCAAATGCGGCTGCATTTTCCGCAATGAGCGCCTCATTATACCGCATGACCTCCGGCAGGGCCGTGGAGACGACCGGCTTGCCACAGCAGAAGTATTCATACAATTTAATAGGCGACGTGGCAAGCGTGATGTCGTTGATGCAGAACGGAATCATCGCCACATCGAAACGCCAGACGTAATGGAACAGATCGGCATATGGCTTTTGACCCAACCAGTGAATATTTGGCAGGTCGAGGACGCCGCTTTTCTCGAGCGTATAGTCATAACTGATACCAAGTAGAACAAATTCAAAATCAGGGAGAAGCTTGGCGGTTTCCGTCAACAGCGGATAATCGAACCACTCCGCCAATGCGCCGCTATAACCGATGATTGGCTTGCCGCTTTTTTGAATCTCCGCCAGATCAGATGGAGCCGCGTCGCCAGGCTCCGGCTCGAAGCGCCTCACCCACTCGTCGTCCACGGCGTTGGGGATAAAAAGCGCATCGGGGCGGGACCGTTGAACTGCTTCCATTAGCAATCGGCTGCTGGCCAAAATAATATTTGATCGCTTCAGTAAACGTTCATGGTACACCATACTCCCGCCAGATACCTGGAGGTCATCATAATGGTCATAAATTACCTGGCAATTTAATAGAATATCTAGCATGGGGGCATACCACGCAGCACCAATATAAAGAATGAGCGGTTCAACAACGCGAAAGGTTTCCGGCGGAATGGCAGGCATTGAGGCAAGATACAGATTCGGTTCCACTTGCTGAAACTCGGGCACGAAATCGACTATTTTGTTAGGAGTTCCGAAAAAAAACAGATAGCCTGCACGCGCAAATTGTCGCGCGATCTGATGCGGGCGCTGGAACATATTGCCCCAATCATGAGTGGGAAAGTACACCACGATTCCCTTTCTATCTGGATATGTAGAAACGATTTCTTTTAAATGCCGCTCGGCTTGCAAATTCAAAAGTGGCAGCGTCTTAGCGCGTCGACGAACTCCCCACAAATAAGACATGAAACGCACAAGAGCCAGCCAACCTGCGAATAATGGCGAAAGAGTTGCGCTTGTTTTCCGTCCCCAGAACGCAAGCCAAATTACCGAGAGGACGAGCGCCATTGCGGTATATGTCAGCCCAAACCAAGGCGAGAGAATAAAAAGAAGAACAGTAAGACCCAAAAGAGTGAGCACCAAAAGCGCAAACTTGACCTGTCTCCACATCCAATGTGCAGCCAAGCCCAAACTGCCTTCCTCTTGCGCGATTGCGGCAGTAAACTTCACAGGCGATGAGACTGGCAGATCTGTTTCAATGGTGCTTTGGCAGAAGGATATCTTTTGTCCCAACAATTTTGCCAAAAATACAGACCACGCCGCAAAGGGCGAAATATCCTCTGGGATGCCACCTACACGCGCCCATTCAATCTTGCGAAAAGCAAGTGCCTGCCAACTAGCAAGGGGAGAAACAGCCTCATACGGTTGACTCAGCCATGACCAAAAGGGAGAAGAGGCAAGTTGCGGCGCACACAAGGCGATAGCTGGTTCAACCTCAAGGGGCTTGGTCAGCGCTGAAATCAACCCTGCCTGGGGATGAAGTGTCGACTCCATCACGACAACGATAGGGTTATGTGCAGCAGCAATCCCTCGGTTGCGGGCAGCTCCAGCGGATATACCATCAGCGGTGACTATGGTTGAAGGGGCGGCCAAAGCAGGCTTGAGTTCCGATGGAGGCGTGCGTAGAACGATGATCAGTTCGTCGGGTTGACGAGTCTGGTTAGAGAGACGAGTTAAAGAGGAGGTTATATCTCCCCCGTCCATCAGGATGAGGGAGATTTTTTCAACCTGGGCGGTTTGTTCGGGTACGGGAACCTGATTTGCGTTTTGTGCCAGTTTGTAGACGTTCCAAAAGTTTCTGTAGTAGGCAAGCAGGGTACTCAGTGGGTTCATTTTATCCGCTCCAAAAATAGTATGGAAGATGCCGGTATAGCCTGACTTATCGATCCTTACCAGCAGTTGTAAGCTGGATTACACGGGCACGCCAGTCGTTGTGATGTATAAAATCCCTGATCTTTTCCAATTCCAAGGGATGCATACGTGCTACATCGACAAGCCTGATGAAATCATCCTGATCTTTTGCAAGAAATACGCCAGGGATATTCTTTAGTGGATTGAGATTAGGCGCCACAACCGGGCGGTTCATTGCTAAATATTCATATATCTTCAAGGGACTGGTTGCCTGGGTAATGTTGTTATCTTTCCATGGAATAATAGCAACATCGACATGTGCAAGATATGCTGGTAGGGCGGTTTGGGGTTTTAACCCTAGGAATTTCAGGTTATTGGGGGGGGTGGGGCATTGACCATCATAGTCACCAATAACCACAATGGCAGCCTTTGGATATTGATTTGCCAACCTGACAAGCAGGTCCCAATCGAACCAATCGCCCCATAGAGCGCCGATATAGGCCGCTGTCCATTCGGCTAGGGGAAGGTCATCTGGGCGGCGATAAATTCGGTCTGGATTAAACAAAAGGCTGTTGACTGCATTTGGCAAAAGGTCAACCTGACGACCGCTCATTTCAGCCAGTTTTTTTTGCAAGACCTGTGCGGTAGCAATCAGGTTATGGCTGGAGTCAATAATTTGCTTTTCTATATCCGTGGAATACCAAACGCCTCCCAGGGATGAGTTCCAGTCATCGATCATCTCATAAATAATCCGACCTCCGCTGCGGCGGACGGAGTCAATCAGGGCTAGAAAATCTGCTGTTGGAATTTCGACAAGAGCAAATTTGGGCATCAAGATAAGTTCTGCCTTGTACTGGGTAGAAAATTCATCCCAATTAAAACGATCCCACTCAAATAAGAATAAATTGGGATGACCGAACTTAATCCCCAAATTTCGTGTCTCCCATTTTGGAAAACGGTTGATGTAAACAACCCAATATCCCTGACGCAGGAGTTCCAGAGCGATTTGGGTGCATCGAGCACCTCCACCTGTATCGTCAATGGGAACGCCCGCCAAGATAATATACAGTCCCTTGGATTTTCGGAGTTTACGCAAAGTTGATTCCTGTTTTCGTATGGCTCCAGCAATAAATCCCAAAGACTTGGCGATACTTGATCCTACCAAGTCAGGGATGAGAAATAAGTCACCTTTTTTGATAAGCAAATAAGCGGCAACAGTGGCACTCAAAGCAATCAAAATCCCGACAGGGATCCAAGGGCTTCCAGCATATCCCTGACTTACCAACCACCCCCCATATCCCAATAAGATTGTACCTACAAGGGTGCCTAGCCCAACTTTAAGCGTTTGGAATAAAAGAGTCTTGTACACAAGGGCATTGTATCCGGTCTCGCCATCACCACCTGACCGATGATAGGACTTCTTCAATCGCCGCCACCATGTCAAAGGCATTGCCCAATCCACTACAGCCTCTGGCACAAATGCCCAATGCGTACAGTATCGTTTTAATTCCAAAACAAAATAAGTATCCTCCCCCCCCATGGCTAACCAATCGGGATATCCGCCAGCCTTTTCCCAAGCTGTTTTGGTCAATGCTAAAGAGAGGGTGGAGGGAACAAATCCTTTGAGATGGGCTCCGCCCAAATCAGGCCATGAATAAAAATACGCTTCTTTTCCCGCTACATCCAGTGTCCGATGCCAGCCCGCCGAAACTTCGATCTTGGGATCCACCCTAAAAGGTTGCGTCAGTTTCTCTAGCCAGTCATCATGAGGAATGTATTCTATATCTGAAAAGACCACCACTTGAGATGCAGATTCCTGAATGGCCCGATTACGGGCTGCAGCGAGATTTACTCCCACAGCTTGGATAATATTGATCGGGAGTCTGTACTCCTCGGAAGCGCTTAGCAGACTATCCACTGTCCCATCTTTCGACCCCATATCGACAACAATGACCTCGTCCGGAAGGAGAGTCTGTCTTGATAGACAGGCAATCCATTTGGACACTTGAAGGCTCTCATCCTTACATGCCAAAATAACCGCGACCATCGGTCTGAGTCGCACTTCTGCCTTATCCAGCAGATGACGAGGCCAATATTCAGGGAATAAATCCATCCGGTCAGTAAAAAGGGTAACCTGACTGTTATCCTCCGGTATGTATGTGTCTTCGAAAGCTCGAGCTACATGCGCCAGGAGTAAAAGCCTCTTGCTAGAAAAAAAATCATAAGATTTATAAAAGACTCCCTTCAGCAGTCCCGTGAATCCCGATATACGCAGTATCTTTATAACCTTGATCACTACCTGCAATAGCTTTCCTAAGAACGGGTTTTTCGGCTTTAAACGCGCATACCAAGGCAAGAGTTGCGGCCGGTTCAACACCCCATCAAGATGCATCCATATTTCATTGGCTCGGATATCCCATGTATTCTTCGCACCGACAAGCTGCAAGCTTTGCTTTGCCAAGGTGTCCGAAGACATGTCTAATGCGCGATCAATCTTTTGCAACCACATTTCAGGTTCTTCAGCAATAAGCACTTGTGGATATAGTTTGGCCTCCTCCAAGGCAGAAGAGACTATTGGTTTCCCGGCTGCAAAACTTTCGAACAATTGATTGGGAAAAGAAGAATTTGTTATGTCATTGATAATAAAAGGAAGAATACTGATATTGAAATTTCCAATGTATTCCGCAAGTTGCTGGTGGGGTCTCCTCTCAAGCCAGTGGATGTTTGGTTCCTCCAGCAAACCACTGGTAGAAAGTATCTGTTCAGGATCATTACCGATCAATACGAAGGACAGGTCTCTGCGTGCCTTTGCAAGGTACTTCACCAAATCGCAGTCAAACCAACGGGTCAGATCGCCGTGATAGCCAATGATCCGCCGGCCTTTTTGCAAAATGGCGGCAAGTTCCAAGGGTGGGGCTATCTGCGATGAGAGAGAAAAAAGTTCATAATCTACACCGTTAGGCAGCCACACAGTATCTGGTCGAAGCACAACAGCATGGTTGTAAAGATGCTTGGCAGAGGTCAAAACCACATCAGCCTTAAGAAGATAGTCGTCATGGTCGCGGCGCAATTGCTGCACATCCCCTTCAAAGGTCGACAGGTCATCAAAATAATCATAGATTACTCGTGGGGATGATAAATAAGCCAACAGGGGAATATTCCACGGCAGTACGTAGACAAACGCGTCCGTCAGGACGCGAAACGTATCTACTGGGGCTTTTGTAATTACCAACCGCTCTTCAACTTCACTAAACGAGTGAGAGTCAGTTCGATCTAGTTGCAGATAAAAAACCAAAGCGCCACGACGGGCCAGGGCACGTGCCAAATATTGCAGGCGATGTGTCGCATCAGGTTCCCAATCAAAACTTGGGGCAAATAGTATGACGTACTTCGCATCGGGATATCTGCTACGAATTTCAAGGATGGTTTCTTCCGATGACCTGTTATTCATGAATTGATATAAGCTCCGTAGCGTAGATTCTTTATCGTTTGCGCATTAAGGTTGATATTAAGCCAAATAACCAAGTTTCCCGGCGGCTTTTAGGGGGAATCAGCATATTTCGCAAGCTCTGGAAAACCAGAGCTATTCGATATGTACGACTGGTTTCAACCTCGTCCAGGCGTTGGCGTAATAGGGTCGCCTGGCTGCGAGCCTCATTTAAATCATATAAAACTGTTTTCAATTGAACTGCTTTTGCATTTAATTTATTATCCAAATCCTGTAGTTGGACAAACCGCTCGATTAAAAAGGATGGCAATACTTGTCCGGCAGGCTTTGCCTGTTCAAGCAGGCGAAGAGCCATATCCACATTTCTTTGAGCAAGAGATTTTAGTAATCCTTGGCGCTTCTTGATTTGACCTTGCAAAGCATTGCGTTCATCCCATACTTTTTTGATTATTTTGGACAAAGTCTCTGGAAGAGTGGAGAGTTGAGTTACATAATCCTCCAACCCCATCATCTTCATTAAAGAAATAACCTTGGGATCGTATGCAAGCCCAATAACGGGAACATAGTTATTGATAGCTAGCACCAAAGCATGCAAGCGCATCCCCAGAACAAACTGGCACTGTCCCATCACAGTCTGCATTACACCTGGGGATAAAATTTCTTCAAGTATAAAGGTCTGTTCAGGCAATTCGATGGCATTCCTGAGTTCCCGAGAAATCCGTAAATCATCACTTATATCTCCTTCTGTGCCAATTTGAAATGGCAATAAAAGGACTTGTGCCCGAGTATTCACCAATATATCACGCACACTCTCAGCAAGCTGAGGAATCCATTTAGAGGGAGGGACGCCTTGATCCCAATAGCGAATGGAAATCCCTACAAGCGGGGCATGCGGGTCAAGGCCAAGCCTGTGAAGTATTAATCTGGCCAGTTCATGATCAGACTCTGTTGCCTCAAGCATAAATCCCAGATCAGACGTCTGAGAAACATGGCCCGGCAAGGGATTTAACCCAATCTCTTCCAATAGCAAAAGCGAGTCTTCATCACGAAGACTGGCAAGTTGAACCTCAGAAAATATCCGGCAGGTATGTTCACGGGCGACCTCGCTGTATAAAGGGCCAACACCCACACCACAGATCATGCATGGGACCTGGAACCCATGAGCCAGCCCTACCAATGTACCATATGTAGAAATACCTCCATGACTTGGAACATAATAACTGTCAACATCCACCCCCCAATAATCCATGAACAATCCCCCTCCGCCTAGCAACACTAAATCAGCTTTTTGCACAACTTGCGCCAAAGCAGGAATATCACGCCAATACACAGCTTGCACTTGATGCTGCAATTCTGTTAACTTGGGATCATGAGATACAACGTTAAACCTCAAGTCGTTACGTCGAGCACGGAATGCACGAAGAAGAGCCTGAAGAATAGCTTCATCGCCCAGATTACCTGCGCCGTAATAACCGCCGATGAGGATCGTTTTCATTCCATGACCGTTCTATGATTTGGTGAATTTGGCGCGAAGCCTGCGCAGACGTTCCAGGAACTTCCATGCGCGAGAGGATTTGATGGAATATAGTTCTTCATTGAGACGTTTTACTTCCACCTCGTGCGGAAGGATTCCCAAGTCCGCGATGGCATTGTCATGTTTGTAGTCAAAAAAGTCATTGAGCTCTTTCAGGATAATTCGCAAACGTTTTTGCACTGCATCTTTGCGATAGTCTGCTGCGGGGTCAACGAAATTTTGGTCGTCCTTCCACTCGCGCACAGCTTTCAGAATCCGTGCCACATCATATTCCTTGGAATACCCGCGCAATTTGTGGGCATTGAGGCCGGGGTCGAGATAATCCGAAAGCGCATCATTCACGCTGGAAAATACCGTGCATCCGCAAGCCAATGCTTCAAGCGGCGGCAGGCCAAAGCCCTCACTCACATCGTGAAAACCCCAGTACTCGGTTGAGTCATATAAATAAACCTTGCTATTGTTTAGCACATCCGATAAACTTTCCACCCACGAGTCCAATACCATCACATTGCAGTGTACCTGAAGCGCCGGTACAAGTTCTTCCAATAGATAGCGCGATGATTTTCGCTTTTGCACCAGCACATCCACATCGCGCGTTCGATGCTTGTTCGTAAATTCATCCGCGATCTCGCATGACACATAATAAATGGGGTTGTTCGCGGCATACCGCCCCCAATATGCCTGCGTGTGACGGCTGCCCGCCAAAATGGGCACATTTGCTGGAATGTGAAATCCGTACCCGGTGCTATAGGAAACATACACCACATGCCGCCCCTTCAATCGTTCGATGAGGCCAGGCACATGCGGCCCCCAATGGACGAAGAAGATCGCATCCTCCCCCGCTGAAGCCTGCAACACCTCATCAAGCGTGGGCGTCCCCTCGGCCTTATCCTCATACGTCACTGCCTGCGCCTTGCAAATAGCGGCGGTATTTGACAGCAGCTTCATCTGAGCCAGATGCCCGCCCGCATGGATGTTCAACTTTGGAAAAAGAAAGTAGGCAGTTCGCATGAGATATGAATACCATGGGTATTTTATCATGCAGAAAACCATGACCTATGTACAGTTTTCAGGCAACCCACCCATCCATATAATCTTGATCGACACATCGGACCACCTTTGAGTGGAAATTTTTTTATCCAAAGGAGAATGTTTGGCAATGAAACAACGTATCATCCCTTATTTTTTTGGAATTCTAACCAGCGCCCTGATCCTGGGCGGCTTCCTCGTTGGGCGCGCCTCCGCAGCTCCCTCTACTGCCACAGGATGTTTCCCCGATACAAATGATCACTGGGCCGAGACCTTCATCTGTTGGCTGAAGGATAACAGCATCACCATCGGCTTTGCCGATGGGACCTATAAACCTGAGAACGGTGTCACCCGTGCTGAGATGTCAGTTTTCCTACAAAAGATATTCAACCTGGCCGATGCCTCCTCCCAGAGCAAGGCTAATACTGCCGAGGCAAATGCAAAAGCATATGCAGACTCGCTCGTGAACACCCCGCCAAACAGCGGTGATTTTGTGATTACAGCGGGGCCCTCCGTTTGGACAACCGGCCTCAACGCCTCCAGTCCTTATCTTGACCGTTACCTTCACACAGTTTGGCTTAAGACTACCGCTGTCCCAAGTGATTTTACATACCAGGCTGATATTGCAGTACCGACCGTGATTTATGGACAGTTTACACAGCTGAAAGGCATGCGATTATGTTATACCGTCGGCGCCGAGGCATACATCAACACCGTCGTCTTGCGCGCCCACCATGCCACAAACGGACTTGGCACCGGATACAGTGAGGTAAACGATCAAACGGACCGTCTCGCTGGTGAATCCACCTGCCGCACCTATACCATTGCCACTCCAGTGAATTTTGAAGTGGGCGACTATGTCTCCGTTGGAGTAGTGGTTCATTTCAATCAGTTGGCAGGTTATGTGCAGATAAGTTCTACATCGCTCATCTTGAGCTCGACTAATTCAACTGCGCCTTCCCTGCCGTAGAAATCCACATAAACAATCACATGGAGTCTGCCAATATTGGCAGACTCCATGTGATTTAAGCCAAAAAACAAGGTGTTCGTCGTTCTAATGGAATTGTTAGGCAAAAAAGAGGTAATGTCTTTTATAATCCTAAAACCTTTTCAGGTAAAAAAGGACACTATTATTAAAAAGCAGTCGAAGGAGTTATTGTTATGAAAAAGGCATTTTTGGCTCTATTGCTCGTTCTTGTTTTGATGGGAAATTCCATCCCCGCCGGAGCGGCGCCCCAAGCAGCTGGTTCTGCCAGCCTGCCAATCCTGTTTGGTTCGTATGCCAGTGCCGACCTGCAAACCGCCATCGGTGAGATCACTTCCATGCACAACTGGCTCACCTCCAATGGCTCTAGTGGTGTTACCTTTGCCGGGGATTTTATGAGCGTTACACTCAATCCATTTTGGAATGTGCCACATGAAATGGATGCCGCTTGGGGTAATGGATTTGTTCCCTTCGTCAACTTGATGGCCAGTGAAAGCTGGGAAGGCGCCTATTACGATGCAGATTGTGTCACAGCTACCAGCGTCGCTGCCGGAAATTGTGATGACAAGATCGCTCTCTGGGCAGGCTATTTCAAGGACTGGGCAGGGACGGATAAATTTGCCTACCTTGCTCCGTTCCCGGAAATGAACGGCCCTTGGATATCCTACCATTCCGATGGCGATACCTATCAGAAAGCCTTCAAACGTTTTGTGACTGTATTCGAAAACGCTGGCGTTCCAGACTCCGCCGTGGAATGGGTATTTGCCCCTAACGGGCATCACGACCCTGGATATCCATATCGTGAATTTGAAAACTACTACCCAGGCGATCAATATGTGGACATTGTGGCTTTTAGCGCCTACAACTATGGCGGATGCCCTGACCCTGCCTATAACTGGGATACCTTTGAACTTGCCATGGAACCGTATCTTATCCGTATGCAAAACATGGCCCCTTCGAAACCCATATTTATCTCACAGACCGGTGTGCTCGATGTCCCACTCAACCCTGCTGATCCCAATCAGACCAAGAGTTATTGGGTACAGGATACCTTTAGCAAACTGGCTGATTATCCCGGCGTGCGCGCAGTTCTATACTTCAACAAGATTAATACCTATGAAGTAGTTGGAAATTGCGCCCCTCCCGATTATCGCATCTACTACGGTAATAACAGCGGCGAGGCAGGTTTCCTGACCATCATGGATGACATACGCTTTGGCAGATGGAGCAACCGTGATGCCAACTGGGCCAGTATCGCCTTCAATGATCCCATCTACACATTCGCCGATGTTCAGCCGACCCATCCGTTCAGCGGCGCATCCAACATTTGGTATTACGATTACGTTGTCAAGCTGTACAACAACGGAATCACAGGCGGCTGTGAAACCACGCCAGATTTGTTATATTGCCCAAACAATACAGTCACGCGTGCACAGATGGCGATTTTCCTTGAGAAGGGCATCCATACCTCTGCGTTCAGCCCGGCTGATGTCCCCGCCACATTCAACGACACGGTCGGTCATTGGGCAGAGGATTGGATCGAGGCCCTTAAATCCGATGGTGTCACTGGTGGCTGCGGAAACAACAACTACTGTCCCGAAGATTCAGTAACCCGCGCCCAAATGGCAGTCTTCCTTTTGAAAGCCAAATACGGTGGGGGCTATACGCCCCCCAACGTCGGGATCAGCACTGGCTTTGCCGATGTCGCTACCGATTATTGGGCAGCAGCCTGGATCAAACAACTTGCAGCCGAAGCCATCACTGGGGGGTGTGGCGGCGGCAACTATTGCCCTGAAACCCCCGTCACCCGCGCCCAAATGGCAGTCTTCCTTGTAAAAACCTTTGGCCTGCCATAGTCATCGACCACGCTCAATAAGGTAGAATAAATCAATCTATCCCGCAGGCATGAGATTCTTCAAACTCACACCTGCGGGATTTTTATCGAAAGGAAATATGTATACTTTCAAAAAAACTTTCATGGCCCTGGCCGGACCTTTGATCTTACTCCTTCTAACCAGCTGTGGAACATCTGGAAATGCAAAGACAAGCCCTGGTGCAAGTTATCCGAACCCACTTCCAGCGTATCCCAACCCTGGGTGCGCAGGGCAAGCCTGCCCGGAGGCGGATGCGAACGTCACCATTTCTGGGTGGGTCTCGATTGTTCAGAATGGTCATACTGTTTACACTCTTTTCGACGACCAGGGAGCACCTTGGGAATTGTTGATCGATGAAACCCTCCTGCAATCTGTTGGCGGCGCCCAGGCGCTGAACGGAAAACGTGTTCTGGTCGACGGAACATGGACGTCAGATACTCCAGCAAAAATACGAGTATCCTCTCTACAAATTGAAGAATAATCTTTGGAGTTCTTTGTAATGAAAGATAAAAATTCCACCCTGCTCCTGAAATTGATTCTCATTACCTTATTCATTGTGGCATTGTTTCTGCCCAACAACTCGCTTCAAGCCCAGGGGACTTCGGAGACGCTCCAGGTCGACGGGTGGATCAGCATTCAATGGGGAGATGGATTACCGGGTTCATCCAACGCCCTCCAGAGAACGATTAATCTGACCGAAGCCAATGGAAATTCCCGTCGACTGGATGTAAGCGATGAGCAATTGTACCTGGCAGGTGGGCCTATGAATCTAGACCGGCAGTATGTTCGTGTGGAAATTAAGACCGCGCCTCTCTCTTCTGAAAAGGGCCTGCCAGCCATCTATGAAGTTGTTTCTCTCTCGCACATGATCGAACCCACCAAATCTTCTCAATCGGGAATCTCAGCTGCGGTGGGCGGCTCTCAACCCTGGGTTTCCATCATGTGCAAATTCAGCGACCAAACGGCTGAGCCCAAACCTTTGAGCTATTTTCAAAACATGTTCGGAAGTGAATATCCTGGGCTCGATCATTTCTGGCGTGAACTCTCATATAACCAGATCAACATCTATGGCAGCACGGCTACAGGTTGGTATACTCTGCCTAACCCCCGATCACATTACCTGCAATTTGGCATCCTTGACTTTGGCCGTGCCGCCGAGGATTGCACCGCCGTAGCAGACCCTTATGTGAATTTTCCCGCCTTTGTAGGCATTAATCTCATGTTCAATTACGAATTGGATGGATATGCCTGGGGTGGCTCATGGTGCCTTGACCGTGACGGCGTATTTCGCTGTTGGAACATGACCTGGGAGCCACCCTGGGGGTATGAAGACATCACTGTCATCGGTCACGAAATGGGACACGGCTTCGGACTGCCGCACTCCTCGGGTATGTATGAATATACCTACGATAACCGCTGGGATGTGATGAGCGATACCTGGAGCGACTGCTTCCGCTCCACAGATGCTGTCTTCGGATGTCTAGGTCAACATACCATCGCCTTCCATAAGGATGTGCTTGGCTGGATACCAGACTTTAAAAAGTATGTTGTACCATTTGGAAATGGTACCCCGCAATCTAACTCAACAAATGCATCCTATTTGATGGCTGAGATCCGCCTTTCCACCTATGGGGATGACCTTCCCCAAACCCCGGATTTTTTTACTGTGGAAGTTCGAGATAACTACGGATACGATGTCAAATTACCGGGGCAGGGAGTGATCATCCATGAGGTTAATACATGGCGTGAACGTCCTGCCAATGTGGTCGATGTAGATTATGACTACAACACGGGTGATGATGGTGCCATGTGGGTGGAAACCGAGACCTACATTAATCCCACTTATCCTTTCAATGTGGCCGTTCTCGCCAAATCCGGTAAGAAATACCAGGTGCGGATTACCAATGGTTCTCAAATTGCAACCCTATGGCTGGAGCCGCTCGCCCGCGACGTGGGGAAGTTCAGCGATGTAACCCCGTTCCATTGGGCGTTTGACCCCATCGCAAAACTGTACAACTCTGGCATTTCCAGCGGATGTACAACATCCCCGCTCCAATATTGTCCCGAAGACATCGTCACGCGCGCACAAATGGCAGTATTCCTTGAGAAGGGAATT
>JAEURI010000206.1 GCA_016789225.1 Anaerolineales bacterium | reverse complement strand
CTCACGCCCCAGCCCATGCCCGACGCGCTGTGGGTGAGTCCTGCCGTGCCGGATGACTTGCGCGACCTCGCAAAGACCTTCGGTTTGCCCATCGTCACCGTCGCCGAGTCTGCCTCCACAAAATTGGATATCTCTGACTCAGGCTCGCTTTGGATTTACGCCCTCGTTGCGCCTTTCCCTATAGTGACAGATGGAGTCTCGTCCGCAGACCTGCTCGACGCCTGGCAGAACGCCTCTTCCTTAACTGGGAACGGTCAGCCGTTGCTCATGGCGGAATCCACTCTGAGGGCACTCACTGCCATTTGGGGTGAGCCAGCTCCCGGCGCGGTTCGAAGCGTTGACTCGGAGAAGATCATGGCTGAGGCGTGGACTCAGCCGTTTAAGTGGGCCATCATCCCGTTTGAAGACATCCAACCCAAATGGAAGGTGTTGAGTGTGGATGGTCAATCGCCGATCCATAAAGGCTTTGACTCGGTCACATATCCGTTGAAGGTAAGGTTTGGAATCACGAATGCAAGGTTTGAATTGCCTGCGTCGAACCGCGATGAGTTGAAGTTGACGACAGTGGTGATGACCGGCGTGACCGCGATGGTGCGCGCGACGGCGTTCACGATGGAAACCAAAGGCGTGACCCGCCCCGGCGAGTTGATCCATGATTGGCTGGCGACAGCGGATGTGACTCACATCAGCAATGAAGTGCCCTTCGACCCCGCCTGCCCCGAGCCGCAGCCCGGACATAAGAATTTTATTTTGTGCAGCGCTCCAAAGTATTTGGAACTGCTTCAATACGTGGGTGTGGATATTATTGAGCTAACCGGCGACCACTTTGCCGACCGCGGCAACCAGGCCATGCGAGACACACTGCAAATGTATCGCGATAACAACATCCCTTATTATGGCGGCGGTGCAAATGAGGAAGAGGCACGTAAACCGGTCTTAATGGAAGTGAACGGAAATAAGATCGCATTCATGGGTTGTAACGGCAAGTTGAAATATACCTTCGTCAAAGCGACGGATATCCGCCCTGGTGCGGCGGATTGTGATTATAAATTTTTCACCCAGCAAATTCAGGATGTAGCGGCGCAGGGCTACATGGTCATCTTTACGTTTCAGCATGAGGAGTGTTATCACTTCGGCCCGTGTTACAAACATGAAGAAGGCTTTCACGCCGTGGCCGATGCCGGTGCGACTGTAGTGAGCGGAAGTCAGGCACATTACCCACACTTGATGGAGTTCCGTGCCGATACGTTCATTCATTTCGGTTTGGGCAATTTGTTCTTCGACCAGATGACCTATGAATTGCCGGATGGTTCGGTCATTGATGAGACCCGCCGCGAGTTCATTGACCGGCATGTCTTTTATGACGGCAAATATCTTGGCGTGGAATTATTGACTGCCATGCTCGAAGACTTCTCCCGCCCGCGCCCGATGAATGAGCGCGAGCGTACGCAGTTCCTCTCGGAGTATTTTGCCTACAGTGGGTGGGTGGAGTTGCAGCCGACGCCCATTCCACAGCCGACAGTGACGTTGACGCCGATCATCCTGCCAACGCCGTAGTTAAATCAGACCTCCGAGGTTTTTAAAACCTCGGAGGTCTTCGTGTGGAATTTACAACCTTTTTACATCTCCACCATACCCGCATAACTCCCTGCCTCTAAAATCACATCGTAACCTAAAAGGAGGTTCACGATGAAAAAACTATTGTCAAAGATCATGATGGCATTTCTCGCCGTCACCCTTGTTTTTGCGGCGATCCCTGTTACCCAAGCTTCTGCCGCAGATGAGCCGCCTCCTGTCGATGAACTGACGACCGAACAACTGGAGAAGGTCTGGGCGCGCCAGTTAAGAATATTCGAGCGCATCGGCAAGGCATTTGAAGACCCCGCTGCCCACATTGAAAAAATTCAAAGCAGGATCGACAAGGCCGCCGAAAAAGGGAAAGACGTGAGCGCGTTGCAATCTGCGCTGGATGCGTATGAAGACGCCTTGCTTGCCTCCAAACCGGCGTATGACTCGTTGGGCGAAGTCATCGACGCACATAAGGGCTTCGACGCGGACGGCAAGGTCACCGATGAAGAGCAGGCGCGCGCTACCGTGAAGGAAGTCCGCGAGGGGATGCAGGCTGTCAAAGACTCCATGGGTGGAACGTTCAAGGCGTTACGCGAGGCGCTCAAGGCCTTCCGTGAGGCGAACAAACCTGCGGACGCGAGCGAGAAGAAGTAACACGGAATTTGTCATGACTGCAATGAATCCCTGCGCCGAGGATGGTGCAGGGATTCAGTCGGATGCTTTCCATGAACAGTTCCTCGAAAAATCTCGGTTAAAATACTTCTCAATATCCATCCCCTAATGATCGAAACGAGGAAATCATGACGAAGCGCGTTCTTTTTACCGAAAAGGCTCCCAAGGCTATTGGCCCATATTCACAGGCGATCCACACCGGCTCCATGATCTATACGGCGGGTCAGGTTGGGCTTGACCCGGCCACCATGGAGCTTGTCTCCGGCGGCATCGAAGAGCAGACCCGCCAGGTATTGACCAACCTCACCAATGTGTTGGAAGCAGCGGGCTCAAGCATGAGCCATGTGGTGAAGACCACGGTCTTTCTCAAGGATATGAATGATTTTGCAAAGATGAATACCATTTATGCTGAAGTTTTCAACGAGAACCCGCCTGCACGAACGACCATAGCTGTGGCTGGCCTGCCAAAGGGTGCGCTGGTCGAAATCGAATGTGTGGCACTGGCATAAATGTCCGCTGAGTTGATCCTGCTCGTCGACGATGAACCTTCCATCCTTCAACTTGCGCGCATGTATCTGGAGCGCGACGGGTATCGTATTCACGAATCGGCTGATGGGGAAGCCGCAATGGAAGCCGCAGCGAAACACAAGCCTGCGCTCATTGTGCTGGATGTGATGCTGCCCAAGGTGGATGGCTTCGACGTTTGCCGCAGACTGCGCTCGAACGGTGATCAGACTCCCATCATCATGCTCACTGCTCGGGATGAAGATATCGATAAGATCCTCGGCCTCGAACTTGGTGCGGATGATTACCTCACCAAGCCCTTCAATCCACGCGAACTGGTTGCACGGGTCAAGGCCATTTTGCGCAGAAGTGAATCAAAAAAAGGAACGGATGACAAACCGCTTCATCGCGGCGACCTGACGATTGATCCCGTTTCCAGGGAGGTGCGCCTCGCTTCGCGGACCCTCGACCTGCGTGCCCAGGAATTCGACCTTTTACGCACCCTGGCCGAACAGCCCGGGCGCGTCTTCACCCGCGAGCAACTGCTTCAACAGGCCTGGGGATTCGATTACTACGGTCAGACCCGCACCGTGGACGTTCACATCGCCCACCTCCGCAAAAAACTGGACGGTGGAATTGTAAAGATCGAAACGGTCACAGGCGTGGGGTATAAGCTGGTCGCATGACCCGAATTACCAATTACCGATCACCGTATGCAAATGCGAAATTGGTAATTGGAGATTGGTAATGATGTTCTCCTCCCTGCGTTCCCGCCTTTGGTTGAGTTATGCCTTTCTCATCGTCACAGCCTTAAGCATTGTGACGATCGTTTTATTTATTTCCCTGTTCCGTAATCCCTTCATGTATCGCCAGACGACAGAGCGATTGAAGGCCGTGCAGGCGGTCGTGCTTGAAAGGTCGCAGGAACCGGATGCTCCGGGAATTTCAGTCGTGGCTGATCGAATGGCCAGGACATTTGATGTCCGCATTTTGTTGTTTGACGCCGATCACCAAGTTGAATTCGACTCATCCGCCAAAACGGAGGCTGGCATTCACTTCCCTGAACGCAGGAATCTTCTTCGCACCGTTCCCATCGTGCGCGATGAGACGGGAAGAGCCTGGTTATATTCCGTCGAGAAACTGCCGAATGGGACATTTCTTATGCTGGCTTCGCCGCGCCCGAATCTATCCATTGTGAATCTGTTCAGCGACGAGTTCCTGCCGATCATTCTCATCGGTGGTGGGATCGCCCTGTTGCTTTCTTTGATCGTGGCCTTCCTCTTTGCCGGGTGGATCGCGAATCCGCTGCAAAGGGTGGTCCATGCGGCTAGTGAGATGCCCTCAGTCGAGGCAAAGCCCGTCGAAGTGCACGGTCCGCACGAGGTCCGCGAATTGACGCGAGCCTTCAACAACATGGTCGAACGCGTTCAGGCGAGTCAACGTTCCCAGCGCGAGTTTGTGGCCAACGTCTCACATGAGTTGAAGACACCGCTCACCTCGGTGCAGGGATTCGCGCAGGCGATCCTGGATGGCACAGCGGATACGGACGAGTCTCGCCAGCAGGCCGCGCAGGTGATCTACAACGAGTCGGGGAGGATGCATCGTATGGTGTTGGATTTGCTCGACCTTGCGAAACTGGATGCAGGTACGGCTGATATGAAAATGTCCCCATTTAATCTCAGTGCACTGCTTCATTCAATTGCTGAGAAGTTCACGCCGCAATCCCAGCGGGCTGGGGTGAAGATCGAAGTGAATCTCCCGACGAATTTGACGCCTCTGATTGCAGACGGCGACCGCATGGCGCAGGTCTTTACGAATTTGGTGGACAATGCCCTCAAGTTTACGCCGCACGGCGGGGTCGTTTCGTTGAATGTTGAGTTGGATGACCATGCTCAGGTCAAGATCTCTGTGGCAGATACGGGCGCGGGCATTCCCGATGGGGAGCAGGCTCGAATCTTTCAGCGTTTTTACCAGGCCGACCCGGCGCGAAAGGGCGGTGAGCATCATGGCGCGGGCTTGGGGCTGGCCATTGCACATGAGATCGTGGCGGCACATGGTGGTAGAATTAGTGTCCGAAGTCGTGCAGGCGAAGGCGCCACAATAGATGTCCTCCTTCCGCTGGTGCCGCCGAATGCGACAACGAAACCGCGTAAAAAATGAACCAGCAACCTGGTTAGCTCTACAAAAAATCTTCGCCGCCTCTCAGGCGGCGAAACCATGCCAGAACCATGTCAGACCAACCCTTTGTTTCCATTATCATCCCCTGTTATAACGAGCAGGCCACCATCCGCAAATTGTTGGAGGCTCTGCGCTCGCAGACCTATCCGCTTTCGAACATGGAAGTGGTGATCTCGGATGGCATGTCCAGCGACAACACTTTGGAGGTCATTGCCGGGTTTCAGCGGGATTACAAAGACCTTTCGGTTCAGGTGGTGAAGAATCAGGCGCGCACCATTCCCTCTGGTGTGAATCAGGCCATTCGTGAGTCGCGAGGCGAGATCATCGTCCGCTTGGATGCCCACTCCATGCCCATCCCTGAATATGTGGAGCGCTGTGTCGAAGCACATCGAACAGGCAAGGGTGACAATGTGGGCGGCGTGTGGGAGATCCGCCCCGGTGCAGATACATGGATCGCGGAATCCATTTCGTATGCGGCGGCGCACCCGTTGGGTGTGGGGGATGCGATGTATCGCCTCAACGCCAAGCCGGGAGCTGTGGATACCGTCCCGTTCGGTTCCTTCCGCCGTAGCCTGATCGAAAAAATCGGCGAGTTCGACGAGACCCTTTTAGCGAATGAAGATTACGAGTTTAATACGCGTGTGCGGGAATCGGGCGGCGTGGTCTGGCTCGACCCGTCCATTCGTTCGGTTTATTTTTCGCGCAGTACATTTTCAAAACTTGCGGCTCAATACTGGCGTTATGGTTTTTGGAAATTGCGCATGCTTAAGCGCTACCCGCATACCCTGCGCTGGCGGCAGGCTTTGCCGCCCGTTTTCGTGGCATCCCTGCTGGCTTTGATTGTGTTATGCTTGGTCTGGAGTTTTGCAGTTTATTTTCTCGCTTTGCAATTGTTCGCGTACTTTTTTGTATTGGGGCTTGCCGCTATACGGCAGGCGATGAAGACAAGGAAAGGATTTCTACTCTGGGGGCTGCCGCTGGCCATTGCCACCATGCACATCGCATGGGGTTCGGGATTTTTATGGAGCGGTATTTCGAGTTTGTTCAAGAATGGCTGACATTTATCGTCCATCCCTGCGTTTAAGACCGAGTGAACAACGCACCGTTTTACTGGTGGGGGATTTTATTGCATCTGTGGCTGCGACGGTAGGCGCGGTTTTTTCCTGGTATCAATATTCCCTATATCGCCTCATCGAAAGCGGACTTAAACCAAATGTGGCCGAACGTATTATCCAGATTGAGGTTCCGTTCTGGTTTTATCTCCTGCCGCTTGTCTGGCTTTTGTTGATGGTCGACTCATACGAGTTGCATACGGCCTCAAACTGGCGCAGGACCCTGCGCAGCATTGCCGCCGCCCCATTGGTTGGGTTACTTGGATATTCCCTGCTGTTTACGATCAACAGCGACCCGAACTCCCTGCCGCGTATTGCAGTGGGAGCTTTTCTTGTACTCGCCTCCTTCCTGACCCTAGGCTGGCGCGCCATCTACATTCGACTCTACACCTCGTCCGGTTTGATGCGCCGTATGTTGGTCATTGGCGCGGGCCGGGCCGGGCGTACTTTGGTGGAGGCTTATCGCAAACTAAACCCGCCTCCGTTTTTGTTGATCGGTTTCATTGACGATGACCCTGCCAAACGCAGCAAATCCTATATGGGCTTTGCTGTGCTGGGTGATAGCGAACATCTGCTTGAACTGATCGAGGATTACCGCATCTCTGATGTAGTTGTGGCCGTTACCGGCGAGATCAAAGGCGAGACCTTCCAGACCATTCTCGACGTTCAGGAACGAGGCGTAGAGGTGACTCGTATGCCCATCCTCTACGAAGAGCTGACCCAACGTGTGCCGATCGAGCACCTTGAATCCGATTGGGTCATCCGCTCGTTCGTCGATCAGGTGCGTGTGAGCGGATTGTACGAACTTGCCAAGCGACTTTTGGATATTCTGGGCGGCTTGTTCGGCACCTGTGTGTTCATCGTTATGTTTCCCTTCATCTCACTTGCCATTCTACTGGAAAGCGGATTTCCCATCTTTTATTCCCAGACCCGGCTTGGGAAAGGCGGGGAAGTTTTCAAGATCTATAAATTCCGCACCATGAAACAGGATGCAGAGGCGGATGGCGAGGCGAAAGTGGCCCTGGAAAATGATCCACGTGTGACCAAGGTGGGCAATTTCCTGCGCAAGACCCGCCTGGATGAAACACCGCAATTTGTGAGCGTGTTGCGCGGCGAAATGAGTCTAGTTGGCCCACGTGCAGAACGCCCCGAATTGGTGGCTGAATATCAAAAACAAATTCCCTATTATCGTGCAAGGCTGTTGGTGAAACCAGGCCTCACCGGCTGGGCGCAGATCAATTACGGATATGTCGCCACGGTGAAGGAAACCTTTGTCAAACTTGAATATGATTTGTATTACATCAAACACCGCACACTTAACATGGATATTAGCATCGTACTGCGGACAATTGGAACTGTGCTGCGAAGAACCGGGAGATAAACCATGAAATATTTAGTAACTGGCGGCGCGGGCTTTATCGGCTCGCACATTTCACGCACCCTTTTGGAACTTGGACATTCCGTTCGCGTCTTCGATAACTTTTCCTCTGGCAAGCACGAGAATTTAAACGGCATGGATGTGGAAATTATCGAAGGCGACCTGCGCAATGCGGATGCGGTTGCGAAAGCCGTTAAAGGCATGGAGGTTATCTTCCATGAAGCGGCGTTTGTTTCAGTTCCTGAGTCGATGGAAAAGCCGCAGGAGTGTTTCGATGTCAACGTGACCGGAACTTCCATTTTGTTCGAAGCCGCCCGCAAGGCAGGTGTGAAGCGTGCTGTCTTTGCCACCAGTGCCGCCGTCTACGGTGACTCGGAAGCCTATCCGCTTTCGGAAGATACGCCGTTGCGACAGCTGTCGCCCTACGCCACCTCCAAGCGCGTGGACGAACTCTACGGTCAACTCTATACCACATCATTCAATTTCGAAGTGGTTGCCTTGCGTTATTTCAACGTCTACGGTCCTCGCCAGCGACCTGATTCCATGTACGCCGCCGCCGTGCCGATTTTCATCCGTCGTATATTAGATAACAAACCGATTACTATTTTCGGCGATGGCGGTCAGAGTCGTGACCTTGTCAACGTGCGCGATGTGGTGCAAGCGAATCTGCTCGCTGCCGAACATCCCGCTGCGCCGGGGCAGATTTTCAACGTCTGTACAGGTGTCGAAACCCGCCTGCTCGACTTGCTTGATATTCTTTATGAGATCTTTCCGAATGCTCCTAAGCACGTCCACGCCGAACCGCGCGCTGGCGACATCTATCGGTCTATTGGCACGCCCAAGAAGATCATGGATATGCTCGGCTACAAACCGCAAGTTTCGTTGGCAG
>JAEURI010000161.1 GCA_016789225.1 Anaerolineales bacterium | reverse complement strand
CAAGCCGGGCAACCTCAGCGATGAAGAGTGGATGATCATGCGTCAACATCCGCAATTTGCCTACGATATGCTTTCGTCTGTTGAATACCTGCGCCCGGCATTGGATATTCCCTATTGCCATCACGAAAAATGGGATGGCACTGGTTACCCGCGCGGTTTGAAAGGCGAGGAAATTCCGCTCTCTGCGCGCATCTTTGCCATCGCAGATGTATACGATGCGCTCACCAGTCATCGCCCCTACCGCCTGGCCTGGTCAAAGGAACAGACCTTGGAATTCATCCGTTCGCAAGCAGGCAAACACTTCGACCCGAACGTAGTGGAGGTTTTTCTCAAGACCATTGAATGAGTAGTAGGGGCAACCCTCCCTTCGAGGATAAGTTTCTTGAAAAGCATGGACGGGTTTGCCCCTACGGAGAATTTGTGTAAGGTGGAAAAAAAGCAATCTGTCTGATGTATGCATTTCCGCTAAATTCTCGTGAATGATGGCGCGGTTTATAATCCGTTCACACGTATGGAAAATCCATCTACGAAGTTACCTGTTCCGCCGACAGCTTTGATCGGTCGCGAAGCGGAAATTCGCTATGCACACGAGCTGCTGGGCCATGAGGATGTCCGTCTGGTTACATTGACAGGCCCAGGCGGCAGCGGAAAGACACGCTTGGGAGTGGATGTGGCGGCGAATACGCGCGGTGCTTTTCGCGACGGCTTGTTTTTCGTCGACCTGGCACCGATTCGCAACCCAGTATTTGTGTTACCTGCAATCTCGCAAGCTCTGGGGGGCAAGGCGGAAAAGATGCAGGCAGCGTTATATGATAAGCAGTGCTTAATTTTTCTCGACAATTTCGAGCAGGTAATTCAAGCGGCCTCGGATATCTCCGGCCTGCTTGCCGCCTGCCCGGAGATCAAAATCCTAGCCACAAGCCGGGAGGAGTTGCGAATTCGCGGGGAATATATATTGCCGGTAGCACCGTTGCCCCTGCCCACCCTGTTTAAGAACATCTCCAGCGCTGATATTGCTCAATTTCCGGCAATCGAACTATTTGTGCAGAGGGCGCAGTCGGTTACCCCCGACTTCTTTTTGAATGATGAGAATGCCCTGGTAATTGCAGAAATTTGTATCCGGTTGGACGGCCTGCCATTGGCAATCGAACTGGCCGCGGCGCAAATCAGGCTTTTCCCGCCTGCGGTGTTCCTGAAGCGGCTGGAACAGGGATTGAAGATGATCTCCGGTCCTCGTGACCTGCCTGCACGCCAGCAAACGCTGCGATCAACATTCGACTGGAGTTATGACCTTCTGACGCCTCGTGAGAAAATCCTGTTGATGCGATTATCGGTGTTTCGCGGCGGCGCAACGCTGGAAGCGATCCGGGAAATATCAGGATCAAATGGGGATGAGTTTCTGGATGGGCTGGATTCACTGGTCAGTAAGAATATGCTGCGCCAGACGAACACGCCGCTTTTGCAATACGTCATGTTGGAGACCATCCGTGAATGGGCCTTGGAAAAGCTTGAGATAAGCGGGGAGGCGGAGATTATTCGCCGCAGACATGCTGTTCATTTCCTGAATCTGGCAAAGGAAGCGTTTGATAAACGCTGGACATTGAATCATACTCAATGGCTAGATCGACTTGAGAGCGAAGAGGGTAATCTGCACGAGGCCTTGCGGTGGGCGGCGGAGAATGATCGGAGGGGATTATTCCTGGACCTCACTGCAAATTTGTGGCTTTTCTGGTCGATGCGCGGCCCGTTGGCAGAGGGACTCATCTGGTTGGACCTGGCCGCAAAAGAATGTGATCTAAAAGCAGGCGGCATAGAAAGTGAATTGGCTGTAAACGTTTTGGTGGGAGCCAGTGAACTGGCACGTTATCAGGGGGATTTTGAGAAAGCCATTCAATGGAAGCAAAAGATCCTTGAAATTTGCCGCGATTCCGGCGATGAAAGCTGGGTCCCGGCGATCTTGCATGATCTTGCCATCATACATGCGGAGATTGGAGATTGCGAACGTAGTCTATCCTTTGCACAGGAGGCCGTTGAACTGCGACAAAAACAGGGTAATACGGCGGGAATTGCGCATGCCCTAGGCGCGTTGTTTTTTGCCTTAATGTGTAATGGCGACCTTGCCGGGGCATATGCTGCTATTGGAAAGGCCAGCAAAATCAGCCGTGACCACCAAAACCCCGAGCGGCTGGTGACAGATTTGATTATGCTGATGCATATTGCCATCCGGCAGAGAAGATATGAGGATGCTCGGTATGCTTTCGAAGAATTTCTCCCCATGGTCAAGGTACTTGCCGATCAGGAAGCCATTGCATCGGGAATTCATGCAATGGGCATACTGGCAGCGGCGAAAAGAAATTCTCATCAGGCGGCGCGTCTTTTAGGGGCGGCTGATGAAATTAGTTTGCTGGGTGGTTTTCGATTTGAAATCCCGGGGCGGATGTGGGTGCTGCATACAACCTCTGAAGCGAAGACTCGAATACGTGAAACTGCATGGAACAAGGAATACGATGCCGGGCGGGCGCTCGTCAAAAGCACGGGGTCCGTTTTGGAGGTTCTTCGTATTTTGGAAGAACACATAAACAAACCGTCGGGTTCTGGAAAATCGAATGGACACTTTCCAGCGGGAATGACGGCCCGCGAATTGGAAATCCTAAGGTTGGTCGCCCAAGGCCTGACGGACAATCAGGTGGCACAGACTCTGGTCATCAGCCCTCGTACCGTGAATGCACACCTGACGTCGATCTATAACAAAATTGGAGTCAAATCGCGGTCGGCTGCCACACGCTTCGCGATCGAACAGGGTCTGGATCGATCCTAAAGATACTTTTATGGCAAATTGAAAGCCTTCACCAGGAAGACCGCCATCTGCGCGCGCGTGACCGAATCATCGGGGCAGTAGTTACCAGAGCCACATCCGCCGGTGATGCCTTCCACTGCAAGCTGTTCGATCCACTTATCTGCCCAATATCCCACCGGGACATCTATGAATACACCAGATGCAGAGGGCGGAGTATAAGCCGACCCATGTTTGGTTTTCAAAAGGAAGACTGCCATCTGCGCGCGGGTGACCGTTGCGTCGGGACAATAATTTCCAGCGCCGCATCCGCTGGTGATGCCTTCGGCTGCCAGTTGTTTGATCCAGGCGGCAGCCCAGTAATCGGCAGTGACATCATCGAAACCGGTGCTGGCTCCCACACTGGGCGGTGTATAGTTTGAACCGTGAGTGCCTTTCAAAAGAAAGACCGCCATCTGCGCGCGAGTGACTGTACTGTCGGGACAGTAATTCAGCGGGGTGACGGAACATCCGCCGGTGATGCCAGCGTTGAAGAGACGTTCAATGTATTGCCATGCCCAATAGGAGGTGGGAACATCCCCAAAGACCGGAGGCGGCGGGATCTCGTGTAAGAAGATGCCACCCCAACTACTTGGATCCCCGTTTATCAGCAGAGATACAAATGTCACGAAGTGACCATCGGCAGAGATGGCTGGAAAATTACTGCCTGAATCTACCGGGATGCGCATGGTTGTGTTCGTCACCATATCGCGCACGAAGATGCCAGGATTCCCACCCGCTAAGTTAGCAGCCCCGGAGTTAAACGCCACATAATGCCCATCAGCAGAGATGGATGGGGTTCTCGAGTGTCCATTCCCATCTGCACCGCTTGAATCCACCGAGATGCGTGTGGTTGTGTTTGCTATGGTATCGCGCACGAAGATATCCGTTTTTCCATTCGTGTCTCCACTTACCAGGTTGTATGCATAAGATTCAAAGGCCACATAACGGCCA
>JAEURI010000036.1 GCA_016789225.1 Anaerolineales bacterium | reverse complement strand
AAGTGTTTGCATTTGGCTGTGATGCGGTCTGGAGAAGGTTTAAGAATTTCAAGGATTTCACCGCGCGCGAAGTTTTGTTTTTCTTGGGTCAGTTGAATCCGAACGGTTTCGCCGGGCAAGCCGAAGGGAACGAAGACGGCGCGACCATCAGAGAGACGTCCCATCGCTTCGCCGCCGTAGGTGAGTTTTTCGAGGATGATTTCGTGTTGAGAGGAGGGCATGATAAAGTAATTATACGTCAACAAAAAAGAGGAAAGACCGTTTCCAGTCTTTCCTCTTTCGTCTTTCTTTGGATCGTTATTTCAAAAAGAATGAAAGCACGATGAGCACAGCGAAAAAGAATCCCGCCAACATGCCGATACGGGTCAAGTCCTTCTTCACCTGGCTGTAATCCGGGTTGAATTCGAATTTCTGCGCCGGGGTGTTTTCCACCATTGCGTGGACGGGGCGTTTGTTTTTCTTGGCCATTTTTATTTCTCCTTCAATTTTGTAATCGCGCAAAGACAACAATGCGCTGATCGTTGACAAGATATGGATAACACGAAATGAGAGTGACAGTTGGCGACGATGTCGGAGCCATCACTTCCACGGCGGTGGGTTCGACGAGAACAGTGCGGTCTACAATGTAAACGAACTGCCGTTGTTGTGTGTAAACAACGATCTGGTCGCCGGGGACGAGTCTGTCTAGGTAACGAAAAAGTTCGCCGTACACATCGTTGTGCGCTGAGAGCACAAGGTTTCCGTCACGCCCTGGAGGTGTGGAGCCGATGTACTGGCCGACTCCCTTTTTAAGTTGTTCCCAGCCATCACCCTGCACAACCGGGGCATCCACGTTGAGCGCGGGGATCTGGATGCGCACAGCCTGGTCCGGTGCGGCGGTGGGCACAGGAACGTTCGCAAGCGACTGCACCATGGGAAGCAGATGAGAGGGAATCTCTGCCTCATTAGGTTTTGTATTTCCCTGCGCATCGGGCGGCGTATGCCCCGAAGGCAGCACCACAGCCATAACCAGTGGCGTGGGCACGGGTGTTTCAGGATTCAGTGCGGCCACCACTTCATTATTGAGCGTTTGAAGCAGACCCACTCCATTGAAGATGACCGCAGCCAGACCGAGGACGGCAAGCACTTCGACTGCGAGAAGAACACGGTCCAGAAATTTTCGGCGCGGGTTGACAGGAAGCGCCTCCGGCGACGGGGAGGCTGAATCAGTGGTATCAATCGTCGGCGTGGAAGGAGGCGGATTCTCGTCCAGATCGGATGCGAGGGAAATCACACGTCCGGTGCGGCGGTAATGTTCCAGCCGTTCCTTGCGCGCTCCACGCCGCTTCTCGACGAGGAGACGACGGAGTTCCTCCACCGATAGTTCTTCGGGCGCTTTCCTGCGAGCCATAGCGGGGGGATTATACCTTAAGGAGGCGGGAGTCTTTTTGTAAGAATCATCTGCTCCATTTGGTCAAAATGTTTGAATTCGATTGGAAATGTGGGTACATTCTGTTATAATAGAACACTTGTTCTTTTCTGATGTCGACAATGATAGAGGAAAAATGAGTACCAAACTTTGCGATGAAGTTCAAACCCATTTGGAGGAAACCCGCATCAACCTTACCCACTGGGTTGAGGCGACCCCGGAAGAAAAACAGCGCACCTGCCTGGGTTCCGCGGATGGGGTTTGTGTCGAGGAACATTTGCATGTGATCGATGAGACGCTGGCAAAAATAAAAGATGGAAAATTTGGGGTTTGCAAAATCTGCCAGCATGAGGTGGAAACCCAGTTATTGCAAATGGATTACACCTCTGCCGTTTGCCTCGGACACTTTTCCGAGGAGGAACTTCGTCAACTGGAAAGTGAGCTGGAGTTATCCCAGATCATCCAGCGCGGGTTGCTGCCCAGCGAGATCCCATTTGTAGATGGATTGAACATTGCCGCTTTCAGCCGTCCTGCCCAGATCGTGGGCGGCGATTATTTCGACTTTGTTGATTTCAAGGATGGTTCCAATGGCTTCGTGATGGCGGATGTGAGCGGGCACGGCGTTTCTGCCGGGATGCTCATGAGCAGCCTGCAAACCGCCTTCCAAACGCTGGTGCCGGAGGCGGATTCGCCGTTGTCGGTGCTGGAGCGCATCAACCGTCTTTATATCCATAATATTCGTGTTACAACCTTTGTGACCATCTTTTTGGGCCAATACAACCCGCGCACGCGGACGATGAGCTATGCCAACGCTGGTCATAGTTCGGCCTATCTATACCGGATGGCAACGGACGAGGAAATCTGGCTTCGTCCTACAGGTCCTGCGATTGGTTTGATGGAGAGATTCTTGCTCCGCCGCGAGGATGTTCAATTGGAACCGGGAGATATTCTCCTACTCTACACTGATGGGATCACCGAGGCCGCAGATCGCCAGGGTGTATTGTGGGGGGAAGACCGGCTGGCTGAGATCATCCGTCAGAATGCGAAGGCCACGGCAGAGCAATTGATCCAGATCATCATGAAGGCGGTGAAGGAGCATACGAACGGCAGTCCACTGGCCGACGATGTTACTCTGATCATTTCCAAGTCGGTTTAGAAAACGCGTATTGTCAAATCGGCCTACTCTCGTTATAATGTCAGTCCTTCGGGCGGGTAGCTCAGTTGGTTAGAGCACTGCTTTGACATAGCAGAGGTCGTAGGTTCGAGCCCTATCTCGCCCACACAAGTCCCTACACTGGGGCTTGTTTTTTTATATGAATTTCCAAAAACGGAAATTATATTTTTCAAATCCCTGCTTTTCGAAAAATTCATGCGCGCCCGTATTGAACGCCCAGGAATCCAGCTGGACACGCTGGATGTTTAACTCTTTGGCAAGGTGTTCTGCTTGTTGGATCAACGCGGCTCCGACTCCCTTTGTTCTTGCGTTTGGGCGGACCGAGATTTGGTCTACGAGTAAAGCTTTTACCTCGAACGTAAACGGGTTTTGTGGGCGTTCGATCACCTGGCAGGCGATGTACCCGAGCGCTTTTTTGTTTTCTTCCGCGATGAAGATGGTGAATTGTGGGTTTGCGAACAACCCGTCGAAAAATGAAGCGGCAAAATCGTCACTTTGCGGCATGATGAAAAGGTCGGGGTGGTTGGCGGCGTGGAGGCTTTGAACGTCCACACAAAGCGAGGAGAGCAGGTGGGAATCTTCAGATGTTGCCCGGCGAATGTCCATGAATTTTCCTTTCACTTGACAAGTGTTCCTTTCGGCATATAATAACAGCCGTTAAGCGCATTGACCGAGACGAGTACGTGGTCAGACCCCTGACAGGGAGAAGAGATCGATGATTGAGAGTCTCTTCCAGGGAAAATCACAGAAAACCACTCGCGAGCGTAACCCGGAACTCGAAAGAAAGTATGGGAAGCGGATGGCTCCGTTAGAGGCTTAAGAGATACTCTGAAATTCAGGGTAAATCGGGTGGAACCGCGTGAATTAAATTCTCGCCCCGTGTTCGGGCGAGTTTTTGTTTTAATCCCCATTCGGGGCAGGAGGCAGCCATGAAGACCAGTACTTGTGAGCGCCTCAGAGGTTTCGATCTGCTTTCCTCTGAGACGCGGTAATGTTCGGGAAGCAGAATCAAACCGAAGTTAAGAAAGGAAACGAAAATGTCACAAATTCAGGAAAGATACGAAGACTCGTATTTGTATAAGATCCGTCACTCGGCGGCGCATGTCATGGCGCAAGCCGTATTGGAGATATTCCCGGATGGGAAACCTACGATCGGTCCGCCGGTGGAGAATGGGTTCTATTATGATTTCGACCTGCCGCGCAATTTGACGCCGGAGGATCTGGAGCAGATCGAAAAGCGCATGCGGCAGATTGTGCAGGGCAAGCATGATTTCAAGAAGACGGTCATCTCGGCAGAGGAGGCGAAGAAGATTTTTGCCGACCAACCGTATAAACTGGAGTTGATCGAGGGCCTGGAAAAAGGCGGCCTGGATGAATACGGCAATCCGCTCAAGGAGAAGCCGGAGATTTCCATCTATCAGCAGGATACGTTCACAGACTTGTGCCGTGGTCCGCATGTGGCGAATACGAAAGAGATTAAACAAGACGCCTTCAAGTTGATGTCTGTTGCGGGTGCGTACTGGCGCGGCGATGAGAATAATAAGCAGTTGCAGCGTCTGTATGGCACGGCTTGGGAGAATAAAAAACAGCTCGAAGAGTACCTGCATCAGTTGGAAGAAGCCAAGAAGCGCGATCACCGCAAACTGGGCAAGGACTTAGAAATCTTCATCTTTGATGAAGAGGTGGGTCCTGGTCTGCCGTTGTGGCTGCCGAACGGCGGCATCCTCATTGAAGAGTTGGAAAAGCTCGCCAAGGAAATGGAAGAAAAGGCTGGCTATGATCGCGTCAAGACGCCGATCCTCACAAAGGAAGACCTTTTCCTGCGTTCCGGTCACCTGCCGTATTATGCCGAGAGCATGTATGCGCCAATGGAACTCGAAGGCGTGAAGTATTACGTCAAGCCGATGAACTGCCCGATGCACCACAAGATCTTTGGATCGAAAGGACGCTCCTACCGCGACCTGCCCGTGCGCCTTGCCGAATATGGGACGTGTTACCGTTACGAAAAATCGGGCGAACTCTTTGGCTTGATGCGTGTCCGCTCGATGCAGATGAACGACGCCCACATCTACTGTTCGGAGGAACAATTCGAACAGGAGTTCATGGGCGTGGTGGAACTGTACAAGAAATACTTCGAGTTATTTGGCATCGAAAAATATGTCATGCGCCTCTCGCTT
>JAEURI010000029.1 GCA_016789225.1 Anaerolineales bacterium | reverse complement strand
AACCTCGCCGAAGCCTTAACCCCGTCCACGCGCATTGTGTGGTTGGAGACTCCTACAAATCCTTTATTGGCAGTTTCCGATATTCGTGCCGTGGTTGAGGTGGTAAAGAGTCATCCCAATAAACCTATTCTGGTCGTAGATAACACCTTCGCCACACCATATCTGCAACGTCCGCTGGAGTTGGGCGCGGATTTGGTCGTGCATTCCATGACGAAATATCTTGGCGGTCACTCCGATGTGGTCGGCGGCGCGATCGTTGGCAAAGATAAGGAACTCGGCGAAAAGCTCGCGTACTTGCAAAATGCCATCGGCGGCGTGCAGGGACCAATGGATTCATTCCTTGTGCTGCGCGGTATCAAAACCCTGCCCGTCCGTATGGATAGGCACGCTCAAAACGCAGAGAAGATCGTCGCATTTTTGGAGAAGCAGAAAAATGTCAAACGGCTGATCTACCCATTTCACGAGAGTCATGCCCAGGTGCAGGTGGCGAAGCGGCAGATGAAAAATGGCGGCGGGATGATCTCCTTCATCATGAAGGAGGGGCGTGAGGCGGCGGTCAGAGTGGCTGAGTCTACAAAGATATTTACACTGGCTGAGTCATTGGGCGGCGTTGAATCATTGATCGAAGTGCCCGCGGCGATGACGCATCTCTCTACGCAAGGCTCCACACTCGAAGTGGACCCGGGCCTGGTGCGAATTTCCGTTGGGCTGGAAAATGTAGACGACCTGATCGCCGATCTTGAACAGGCGTTGAAGTAAAAAAAGACCTCCCTTTCGGGAGGTCTTGGCTATTTCGCTTTCACAGACACCAGGGTGACATCATCGTCCTGCTTGGAACCCTGCTGATAACTTTGCAGAGTTTCAAGCAGTGTATCACATGCTTTTTGGGCATTGTACTTGGAGAGATCGCTCAAGATTGTCTTGATACGTTCGAGGCCAAAGGGCTCGCCTTGGGGGTTGCGGCAGTCGGTCATGCCATCGGTATAGAGCAGTAGGGTATCGCCGGAGGTTAACGTGACCGTTCTTTCATCCAGTGTGATGGGGTCCCATAAACCGAGCGCCATGCCTGCGCTGTGCGCCATGCGCTCCACAGAGCCGTCAGCGTGGAGAATGAGTGGGGGTTCATGACCAGCCCGCGCGTAGGAAAAGATGCGGGTTTTCAAGTCGAGGATGCCGTATAGCACCGTCACAAATTGCGTGGATTTTTGCAGACGGGTGATGTGCAGATTTACAAGTTGCATCACAGATGCGGCAGTGGTCAGGCCGCTCTCGGCAGCTGCCATAATGAATGCATGTGTGCGAGCCATGAACAAGGCAGAGGGGACGCCCTTATCGGCCACATCGCCGATGAGGATTCCGATGCGGTCACCTTCGAGGCTGAAGACATCGTAAAAATCGCCGCCCACCTGGCGGGCAGGCAGGATGCGTGCGCCAAAGCCGAATTCCTCGGTGTCGGGCAGAACATCCGGGAGGATGCTGAGTTGAATATCTGCAGCAACCTGAAGTTCGCGTTCGAGGCGTTCCTTTTCGATCAATTGCGCCTGGGCGGCTTTTAGCTCGTCATAGGCTTTTTGCAAGGCCTGGTTCTTTGCAACAAGGTCATTGAAAGCGGATTCGTTGGAAGAGTCCAGGCGTTCGCTCAGGATCTCCACCATGGCATAAGCCAGATAAGGCCAGCGCTTCAGACATTCGTTGAATTTATCGCGGGTCATCACCCAAAGGCGGCTGGGCTTTTGAACACGGACACTGGCCGTGCGCTTGCCCTTGGGCATGATCAAGCTCATCTCGCCCACATATTCACCGGGTCCGCAATTGCGAAGAAACATTTCGTCAGAGGTATCTGCTGCCAGTACAACATCCAACTGACCCGACATCACCACATAAAGGCTATTCCCCGGCTCGCCTTCGCGAAACACATAATCACCTTCCTTAAAGTTCTCCAAGGGAAGTTCGTTGATCAGTTGATATAACTCCAGCTTCGGAACTTCATGGAACAGGGGAATGTTGAGAAAGACCGTGCCTTCCTTCTTTTTAGTCACTTGAGTCTCCTCGCAGTTCCATGATCTCCCGGCCTGCAAGTTTGTCTTGAATACGCTCTGCAACAAGGTCAAGATGACTGGGATAATTCACATAATCGAGATTATCGGTATGAATGGCAAGCACCGGGCATAGATCGAAGGAGCCGAGCCATTCCTCATAAAAGGATTCCAACAGAGTCAGATATTCAGCCGTGATGCCGGTTTCTATGTTCCGCGCACGGCGGCGGATGCGTTCCATTAAGACAGACACGGGCGCCTTGAGGTAGATCAACAGGTCGGGACGCGGCAAACCGTTGACCACCAGCTCGAACAGTTTGCGATAGGCAAGATAATCGCGTTCGTTCAAATTTCCAAGATGATGCAGTGCGCGCGCAAAAATATGCGCATCTTCATAAATACTTCGGTCCAGAATGGATGAACGCGCATCATGGGATGCCAGCAGGTATTGATCGGCGCGATGCCCCAGGAAGAAGATCTGCAAATGAAATGACCAGGCACGCATATCACCGTAAAAATCAGGCAGATATGGGTTATCTGCCACGGATTCATAGCCGGTCCACCAGCCGAGCCGAGCGCCGATCCGTTCTGTGAGGGTCGTCTTGCCTGCTCCAATATTTCCAGCCACCAATACAAGATGTTTTGCCATAGTTCGAGTATTTTATCATGTGGAATGGTTGAGGTTATAATTTAAGCTCAA
>JAEURI010000025.1 GCA_016789225.1 Anaerolineales bacterium | reverse complement strand
GTGCGCTCCAACCGTGACGGCGATGTGGGATTCCTCGCCGACACGCGCCGCATGAACGTGGCCCTAACGCGCGCCAGACGCAAGCTAATTGTGATCGGCGACAGCGCCACGATCACGGCGCATCCCTTTTATGAGAAGATGGTCAAATATTTTGAATCAGTCGGAGCGTATCATTCGGTGTGGGAGGAATAAGCCCTCCGCCCTATCATTGTTGAAAAGGAGGGAGATATTACTCAACGGCTTACATTTCCGTAAACACCAGGCGGGTCATGAGGGTATAGTTTGATTCTCGACAAAGCTATAATCCTTTTAGTTCTTCCAAAGCATAAAACAATCCAATAAATCGAAAAATTGAAAGTAAGGAAAATCTATCATGACAATCAAACGAACAACGCTCATCATTATTTTGCTTTTAACCATAGTAGGATTACAAAGCACAAAGGCAGGGGCTGCTGGTCTCTGCGTCCATCCCTCCGGGGCAGGCAGGTGTTTCACCACCATCCAGTCCGCGATCGATGCCGCCAGTGACGGAGACCGCATCAGCATCCGCGGGGGAACCTATGCGGAGCAACTCACAATCTACGACAAAGACCTGACCCTGGCTGGTCAATCTGGCGCAGTGATCACCGCACCAGCTGGCATGCAGGATACCCTCTCCGCAGTAGGTGGAGTGGAAGGGCGGCCCATCATCCTGGTGGTGGAATCCGAAGTCACATTGAAAAATCTGACCATTGACGGCGTAAACTCAGCCGCAGCCAACCCATTTCTGGATGGGATCGTCTTCGTCAATGCAGGCGGCGTGATCCAAAATAACCAGGTTAAGAACATAGGGTTTGGAACACCAACCCTGCCCATCATCGATGATTATCCCAGCTACCAGGGCAATGGAATCGTTATAGCGAACATGTCGGGAACTCCGCGAACGGTCACCATCGAGAAGAATGAGATCGTCGGCTTCAACAGCGTCGGCATCACCGTCTTCGCCAATGCCGACCCAAACAACCCCGCAGTTGCAACCCTGACGGCAAATATTTTGGATAATAAAGTGGTCGCCCAGGGCGGCAATGACGTGATCGACCAATGGGGAATCTTCCTCGGCGGCTATGACTTTGCAGAACCACAATACAGCGTGACCGGCACGATCAAAGGCAACAAGGTGCGCAATGTGCTTACGCTTTCCCCGTATCCATTGCCCGGCGTCGGCATCCTTACCTTGTATACATATAATGTGGAAATTGCCGATAATGAGATCGAGGATTCCAATGTGGGTCTCACCGCCAACCTTGCCTACAACAGCCGCATTGCAGGGAATCGGATCCATGGGCCGCAACAGGTGCCAGGCTCCACCGGGTTGATCCTCTCTGGCAGCGATTCGTCCGTTCAGGAAAATCGCTTCAAAAAGCTCGACCTTGGCCTAATGCTGCTGGTGGACGATCCCATGTTTGGAAGCGCGACCAACATCTCCATGGAAAATAATGAGTTCGACAAAGTGGGCCTGGATGCATTAACCGGCGCCGTTTCATTCGCCACTTTCACAGCAGAAAGGGTGGAGCTCAGACCAAAGTTTGGGCCTCGCTAACAATTACCCCGAAATCAAACATCCCTCGTTGTGCGACGAGGGATGTTTCTATAATAAGCAGGCTTTCACAAGGACTACAAACTCGGCGCCTTCCACTTCTTGATGACCTCCACGAAGGGCGGATTGATCTTCCTGCCATTGAACGGATACCAACCCAATTCTCCGCGCACGGCTTGCTCTTTCAGTTCAGTCGAACCCCAAATTAAGGATGCGCCCGCCGCGCCGCACAAAGCAGATACCCACTCGTTCGCGATGAAGAGTGAGCCGAGGATGCACAGGAAGCCAAATCCCATTACATAGGGCCACCACAAATAACCGAAATAGCGCTCGCCACGAATCACCCATACAAAGCCCATACCGATCACAAATAAAGTCACAAGGCAAATCCAGATACCAAAGAAATTCATTTCACACCTTCCTTCAATGCAGTAATTTCATGAGCAGTGAAAGGCCTGCCAATAGGGTCTCGATCAAGCAAATCGACGGTAGTGGCTTCAGGGTATTCTGCAAGAATCCTTGTGTGGCGTGGGTTGTTTGGGTTGGCAGGCGCGTGCCCGTGTCGAATCCGCCTGGGCTGACGGATATAAATTTCGAGCGCGTCCCAGAGCAAGGTCACGCCGAGGATTCCGCTCGCCGCAGACAAGGGCAGGCTCGAGGTCAGGGTGGATGCGAGCCATAATCCAAAACCCGATACCAGTGCGATCAAGGTCGGTATCCACAAACGTACCGTTTCGCGTTCGATCTTCCGAACTGAAACATGTCCCAACCAAACTCCAAAGAACGTGGCCAGAGCAGCCGCCAAACCAACCAGGTTAATTTCCATTTGAGCTCCAAAAAAATAATTTCGTGCCACAAAGATTGACATACTTTGTCCAATTCGTAAAGTAACAGAAATCATCTTCCGGAGTGTAATTCGGACAAATTTACTCTAACTGAACTCTTATTGAATTCTACGGAAATCTCCATGGGCATATCAATGGATAAATATAAAATTCAAATCGGCGAGGAGAGCAACACAGGAGACGTGTATGCACATCGCTATCATAGGCGGGGGAATCACCGGGCTCAGCGCCGCATGGGAACTTCAACAGCGCGGCATTGACTACACCGTATTGGAAGCCGCCGAACGCTGGGGCGGTAAAATCGTTTCAGCCATTCTTGAAATTGACAACTCAAAATTTTTAGTCGAAGGCGGACCCGACACACTCGTCACGCGCAAACCCGAAGCGTGGGAACTTGCAAACGAACTTGGGATGCTGGAGCAGATCACCGACCCTGGCTCTGAAACAAGCGGCATCTATGTGTTGGATAACGCCTCTCTCCACCCGATCCCTGTTTCGCCGACCCGATTTTTTTCCACGCCGCTGCTGACTCTGCGCGGCAAGTTACGTTTGCTGGCCGAGCCATTCCAGCCCGCCCGCCGCGACGATGAAGATGAATCATTGGCAGATTTCGTCCGCCGCAGGCTTGGGCAGGAGGCCTTGGATAAATTCATCGGCCCGGTGCTGGGCGGAATCTACAACACCGATCCCGAGAAGCAAAGCATCCTGGTGTCGTCACCGGTGATGCGCGAGATGGAAAGAGAAGGCGGCGGGTTGTTCGTAGGCGCATTGCAACGCGCCTTTCGCAGCGGGAAAAAGAAGAAAAACAAAATACCGAGATTCATCACATTCAAAAATGGCCTGCAAGCATTGACGGATGAACTGGCGCGCCAACTCAAGGGTGATCTACGCTTGAACGCCCAGGTTGATTCTGTCAGGCTCGAAGGCGTTCAATATCGAATCTCAATTGGCGATGGAAGCAGCATCCTTGCCGATGGGGTCATCTTTGCGACGCTTGCGAATCAAACGTCAGCGTTGATCAAGGATGTAGCAGCAGAAGCAAGCCACAGATTAAGTGCGATGCGTCAGCAAAATATCGGGACGGTCTCACTCGTGTACCGCGAGTCGGATATTCCAGAAAAGCCGGTCATCAACGGGTTGATGATTCCACGCCGCGAGAAACGCCTGATCGATGCGGTCACCTTCACGTCGCGCAAAATGCCAGAGCGGTCAACAGAGGGATATGCTGTTTTGCGCGTGTTCATCGGCGGGGGCGCGGCTCAAATGGTGGAACTCCCAGATCGGCACCTGATCGAAGCCATAAAGAAGGAACTGGCCGAACTGCTTGGCATCACCGCCGCGCCGCAAACGTGGACGGCCTTCCGCTGGGAGTGCGGCTTTCCACAAGCCGAAGTGGGACATTTGAAGCGCGTGGATGAGATCGAAAAACTACTGCCGCCAAATCTTGCTCTGGCTGGCAGTTCGTATCGCGGCATCGCCGTTCCTGATTGCATTCGTCAGGGACGCGAGGCGGCTGCGAAATTATTCAATCCACAATCGTGATGGGCGACCGTAAAGGTCGCCTCTACGATTATAAAAAACAGGAGACAAAATGAAAATCGTTCGTTATCTCAACAACACAAGGCTGGCGCTGTTTTCCATTGCGTATGGATTAAGCGGCGCGCTCATCGGCGGGACTCTGAACCGCATCATGATCGCCGACCTTGGCCTGCCTGCATCACTGGTGGCATTCTTCTTTGCCGTGCCCCTGTTGATCTCCCCGGTGCGCGTATGGCTCGGTTATCGCTCAGACGGCTTCCCCATCTCTGGCAAACGCCGCGAGCCGTATATTGTGCTTGGCGCGATCGGCATTGGCCTGGGAATCATCGCCGCATCGAACGTGGCAGCCACAGCAACAAAGGCCAGTGCCTTGCTCGTGCTGAGCGGCATCCTTTCCTTCCTGTTGTACGGACTTGGGCGCAACCTGGCGCACAACACCTACCAGGCATTGATCTCAGACCGCTACACCGGAACCTATCGCACACGTGCCGTCACCTTCTATGAAGTTGCGACCCTGTTGGGTTCCGTGATGGGCGCAGGCTTCATCGGCAAAGCTCTGGAAACCTTCGAACCTGCCAAGTTGATGAGTGTTTCGATGGGCGTAGCAGTTGTCATCCTTGTGCTGGCAGTCATTGCCGCCATTGGGCAGGAACCGCGCGATCAGGTTGTGCAAGCCGCCTCGGAACAGGCGCGAAAAATGCCATTCCCAAAAGTGCTGCGGGAAGTCGTCCTTGCCGACCCGCAGGTGCGGACCTTGTTCACTCTGGTTATCTTCACTTTCATTGGGACTCTTGCTCAGGACTCCCTGCTCGAACCCTATGGCGGATTGGTGCTTGGCATGAGTGTGGGCGAGACCACCCGCCTGACCATGTACTGGGGACTTGGCGTGCTCGCCTCGATGCTGCTCTCGGGCCTGTTCCTGATCAAGTGGCTTGGTCACATGAACCTGATGCGCACCGGCATCATTGCCAGTATTCTGGTCTTTGTCGGCTTGATCGCAACAGGGTTGATGGAAAATGTGAATGTCTTCAAGAGTCTCGTCTTCGTGATGGGGCTTGGCACCGGCCTGGCAGGCGCAGGCATGTTGAGCAGTATCATCTCGTTCACCACGCCGATACGCGCGGGGATGCTGATGGGTGTTTGGGGCGTGGCAAATATGCTCGGCCATGCGGTTGGGAATTTGATGGGCGGCGCGATCGTCGATGGAGTCCGCCTGGCAACTGGCAATGCATTTTCCGCCTATGCTTCGTTATTCGCCATGGAAGCGGTCATGCTTGGCATTGCTTTGTATCTTTCGACGAAGCTCGATCTAAAATCCACCCGTGCGTATGTGGAGGAAACGGAAGTATTGGCAGCCGCGGCTGCGGATTAGCCGGAAAATTATTGTTGTGTATGCTACTGTGCATACTGTTATTTCCCGTCATTGCGAGGATGTTCTAGCTCTTCGCCCAAAGCAATCCCATCTGCAATTCTGAGATTGCTTCGCCGCCAAAGGCAAGAGCGGCGGCTCGCAATGACGGATAAACAAAAGAGAGGGTCGCCCAATTATTTTAGGCGACCCTCTCTTTGATGATTGGATAGTTTTTACCAACGGGTGTCCTCTGCAACTAAAGGGGAATCGTAAAGAAAAACGAACTTCCAGAGCCTTGCTTGCTTTCGAACCAGGTTTCGCCGTCATGCAGGTTAACAATGTGCTCGACGATCTTCAGGCCAATGCCCATTCCGAGACGTGGGTCATCCTTGTTTTCAAGAATGGTCTCGAATGGTTCGAAGACCTTCTCCTGATCCTCCTCCGCGATGCCGATGCCGGTATCGGCGACCTCAAAAACGATCTTATCGCTTTCACGGGTCACACGGACTGTAATGATTCCATCGTCTGTAAATTTGACAGCATTGTGAATATAGTTTAACAACGCCTGCATGAGACGGGTTGGATCCCCTTCGATCGTAGGCAGATTTTCAGGAATGTCCTCTTCAAGGGTCAGCTTGCTATTTTGTTCGACCAACTGGTCTGCAATGGTCATGACACTATCCAGCAGGGCATAGATATCCACATCCTGCAAAT
>JAEURI010000022.1 GCA_016789225.1 Anaerolineales bacterium | reverse complement strand
AAATGACTACATACCGTCGTAATCCGCTTGGGGATGGTCTGAAACGTCTTTGGAACAATCTCATCCATAACCGCAAATTCAACCGCGGCGCGGCATGGGGGGCCATGATCATTGGCGCCCTGCTGGCGTTCGAGGTTTTCAACTTCAGTACCACCCAATATGCCCTGCATGACATGCTCGGCGACTTGGCCTTTGCCGGGATGAAATGGTCGACCATTCTCGCGATCGCATTCTGCGGCATCGACTTCGCCGGGATCGCCCGCATTTTCACCCCCGAACAGGGCCGTGATGAACCCGCTGAAGTGTACTATCTCTTTGGGGCATGGATCCTGGCTGCGGGCTTCAATGCCACACTCACATGGTGGGGTGTATCGGTTGCCATTGCCAATAACGGCAGCATTCAAGGCACCGCCGCTATGAGCTCCGAAACCATCACAAAACTCGTCCCTATTTTCGTAGCCGCCATGGTCTGGCTTGTGCGTCTGCTCATCATTGGAACCTTCTCCCTCGCTGGTGACCGACTCTTCACCACAGCACAGGTTCATACACAACCCACCTACAATGCCCCACAACCTCAGCCACGCCCCTATCAGCAGCCCCAACCCCGCCCGGTTAATCAATATGCGAATCAATACACGAACCAGCCATCCAACCAGCCTGTCCTTCGCCCTGCTTCGCAGATCAATCGGCCTTCCAACGTAAATGCCGCTTCGTCTTCACCGAATACGTTCCGCCCGGCCCCCAAGCCGGTAACCTCCCAGCAGACTTCCTTCATCCCGCCGGAACCCACCTATCACCCAGTGTCCTATGAAGGCCGCGGTTCTACTGAAAACAGCACCCGTCATTACGACGCATAAATCGCATCAGCAGGGCAAGGCCCTGCAACTTAAAAACTAAATAAACTCATTTTCGAGCCCGGGTCCCCTAGACCCAGAAAAGAGACAAGACGTATGCCCCGCGCTCGCACAACAAGAACGTATCGGCAAACAGCCGCTGCCCCGCAGGAATATGAAGGGAGCGGCTGTTTGTCTGGTTTTATGATCGTACCCCTTACCGTCCTATTCATCAGCGCCATTCTAGCCTCGCTAGCCTGGCGGGTCACTACAGCTCCAACCTCTGCAAGCACACAACCCAACCCCAACACGACAAGGATTTCCCCCATCTTTAGAGAGGAAGTCCTCCATTGGGCCGAATCCATCTCACGATGGGCAACCGCCTACAACCTTAACCCGAACCTGGTCGCCACCATTATGCAGATTGAATCCTGTGGGGATCCCCGCGCCACATCCAGCGCCGGGGCCATGGGCCTCTTTCAGGTAATGCCTTTTCATTTCCACACCACAGACAGTCCCTATAACCCGGATACCAACGCCACCCGTGGACTCGCCTACCTCGTCCGCTCGCTCGAAGCCGCGAATGGAGATGCCCGCCTTGCCATGGCTGGATATAATGGCGGAATCAGCATCATCCGCCGCGGAGAATGGACCTGGTCCGCGCAGACGAAGCGATACGTTCAATATGGCGCACCCATCTACAGCGATGCCATCAGCGGACTTGAATCCAGCAGTGCCCTGAACGAATGGTACACAAGATATGGTGTCAGTCTATGCCGACAGGCCCACCAACGCCTTGGCCTGCCATAACCCCGATATAGCTATAACTGCCTGACTAAAAGCTGCAAAGCCACCCAACTACAAAACAATATTCAACCAGATCACAAAGGTCGTTCCCTGTCCTTCTTTCGACTCGGCCTTGATCTGCCCGCCATGTTGCTCAACGATCCACTTGGCAATGGACAATCCCAACCCAAAGCCGCTTGTTTTCGAACGTGTGCGGGATTTTTCCGCGCGATAGAAGCGTTCAAAGATATAAGGTAGATCATCCGCCGGGATGCCCGGTCCTGTGTCACGGACAATGATGCGGGCCTGGTCACCCAGTTTAGAAAGGCTGAGAAAAACATCCCCACCCTGAGGCGTATATTGGATTGCATTCCCAACCAAATTCAACAGCACTTGCTTCAACCGGTCCCGGTCGCCCTTCAAAATGACCTGGTCAATATCATTGAGATGCAAGTGTACTTTGTTCCCGGCCAACACACGGGTCTCTGTAAAGACCTCGGTCAATAACAGGTCGAGTTCCACCCGGGTGAAATTCAATGTCAACTTGCCAGATTCGGCCTGTGCCAGCATCAACAAGCCACTGACCAGGCGGGTCAAACGACCTGCCTCCTGGTCGATGCTGTTGAGCAGATCCTCATCCGCCTCCTTGATGCGGCGAATCAGATCCACGTTGCCTTTGATAACCGTAAGCGGCGTGCGCAACTCATGACTCACATCCGCCAAAAATCGCTGCTGCGAGGTGAACAATGTTTCCAAGCGTTCCAGGGTTTGATTGACCGATACCACCAGGTCGCCGACATCGTCCTGCATCTCGCCTTGATAAGGAATGCGGCGCGAGAGGTCATCGGCTTTGTTGATCTGGTCAACCGTATCGGTGATCGCGCCTAATGGCGCCAACGCACGCCCCAACACCACCCAAGATCCCAGCATCGCCAGCCCAACAGCAATGACCGAAATAACAGCCATGGTCGATAACAGATTCGTCCGGGTGGCATCAGCCACCGCCAGGCTGGCACCAACTTGCAGTGTGCCAATGATGCGGTCATGCAATTTGAGGGGAACACTCAACACACGCAGATGAGCCCCATCGAGGTAGGAATCCTCGAACATTGTTTTCCCGGATTCCAACCCAACCGGGTCGAGTGGCTTATTTAATGTCCCAATACTGGGAGATGTGGTTACCAATTTGCCATTGGTACTCCACACTTGAACGTAGGCGTTGGAAGTCATATCCAATTGGGGCAGGCTGATGACACTCAATTCACCCAACGAGTCCACCGTGGTGGCACGCACGATCTCACGCGCCACACCAGCCAGCATATTATCCACTTGATTCAATAGAATAACATTGACAAGCACATACACCGTTGCGCCAAAGATAAGCAAAATGCCGCCCATGAAGGTTGAATACAATAAAGTGAGGCGCAAACGCAGGGACATATTCGTAGTCTAATGGTTCGAGTTTAGGACAATCTGAGAATGCTTTAGGGTGCAGTTCGCTATAAAAAAAGCGGTAGTTGCCTACCGCTTACGGATTCTCCCTTAGCACATACCCAACGCCACGCACTGTATGAATGAGGCGTTGTTCATTCTCCGCTTCCAGTTTCTGGCGCAGATAACGAATATACACTTCCAACACATTGCTCTCACCACCAAAATCATAGCCCCATACGCGGTCAAAGATCACTTCGCGGGTCAACACCTGTTTGGGGTGGCGCAGGAACAACTCGAGCAATTCGTATTCCTTGGCGGTTAACGCCACGGTGCGGTTTCCACGCGTCGCCTGGCGCGAGCCGGTATCCAACGAAAGATCTGCGAACTTCAACACAGGGATGCGCTCCGGCTGGGTACGGCGCAGCAAGGCACGCACACGCGCCAGCAATTCATCCAGGTTGAACGGCTTCACCATATAATCGTCGGCGCCTGCGTCCAAACCCTGAATGCGATCCTGAACTGTATCCTTTGCCGTCAGCATAAGAATGGGAATCGAGCCACCCTGACGCAAGCGATGGCAGACTTCCAAACCATCCATGCCTGGCAGCATCCAGTCCAATATCACAAGGTCTGGAGTGTGATCGCGCGCTGCGATCAATCCCATGCGCCCGTCCGTGGCCGTGTCCACCGTATAACCCTCATATGCCAGACCGCGCTGCAACAACTTCAGAATTGCCTGATCGTCTTCGATGATTAGGATTCGCTCATTCATGGCATTTACTCCTTGTTAAAAATATACCATAAATTCCAAGTACTTATCTGCCTCTCAGCAGGTTCACAGCCGCTTGAAAATCATCTGGATAAACCGCCTGGAAGGTCATCTTTGCGCCTGTTTCAGGGTGTGTGAATCCCAACGAGTAGGCGTGCAAGGCCGGGCGTGGAATCACATCCGTTTCAGGCGCACTATAAAGGATATCTCCAAGAAGTGGATAACCAACCGCATATGCATGGACACGGATCTGATGCGTCCGCCCCGTCATCGGAACCGCCTCTACCAACGCCGACGCCTGATAGCGTTCCAGAATCTTAAATCGCGTCTCCGAGCGCATCCCGTTCCGGTCATCCACCATGGTGCGATGTTTGTGCCCCACATTCACCCGCAACGGGAATTTGGTCACTTTCTCTTCCCACCTGGGCAGCCCATTAACAATGGCATGATAGGCTTTCTCCACCTCATGCTTCTCGAACTGAATATTTAACGAGCGATGTGCCTCCGCCGTTAACGCAAAAACGATCACCCCGCTGGTGATCTTGTCGATACGGTGGATCACCCACACCTTGCCATATTTTTCTTCAAGCATCCGCACAAGATATGGGGCATCCTTATCCCAGCCCTCCGGCAGCACGGACAAGTCGGCGGGCTTGTTGACAACAAGAATTGAGGCATCCTGAAAAATAATTTGCATGTTTTAAAGCTACTTCTTGCCTAGCGCTTTCAAGAGCTTTTTTTTCAATTTCATATACACACGATCAATAAGAGGTTCCCGTACCGAGCGAAAGATGGCAAATTTTCTGACATACTTTGGCACCGTCCAATACGTGACCAACCCCTCCGGGAACAGAGCAACGTCACCCGCACGCAGGGTATAAACCGCTCCGTTCTCCTCAACAATCACCTCGCCCTCAAGAATGTGAACTAACTCATCGCAGGAATAGATAAATTTGAATTTTCCAGCCTGACAATCCCATAAGCCGCAGGAGAAATTACCATCCTCTGCCCTCAAAAGTGGAATAGAACGTGCTGCGGGAGTGCCTTCCATAATCCAAGAAGGATCCAGCGGTGTGGAGCCAAAATCAATGCGAGTGGTGGAGCCTGTCTGGATAACAGGCCCAGGGAAATTTATGATCTTCAGGTTTCCTCCCGCCTGACTAAGCGGCGTTTCAAAATTTGAATTCGTCATGTATCTCTCCTGATTTTACAATTCCAAACAATTGCAAGAATTATACAGGTATTATTGAAGTAAATCTTGCGCACAGTATACAATGAGATATCCCATTGTCTTCGGCTAGAAATACTATACTCCAGGAGTAATCTCTCGTGACAACTCTTTTTCTCATTTGCGGCCTGCCCGGTTCAGGCAAAACGACGCTGGCGAAAAAACTGGAAGTTTCCGAAAGGGCCCTACGCCTTTGCCCCGATGAATGGATTGCCATCCTTCTGGCAGACCCAAACGACATTCCAGAATTGGACAGGCTGCGTTCACCAATTGAAGCCATCCAATGGGAAACCGCAAAGCGAGCGCTCACCTTGCAAGTTAGTGTTATTCTGGAATGGGGATTTTGGTCGAGAAGGGAAAGGGATTACTATCGCACTGAAGCTGAAGCTCTTGGAGCCAACTTGCGCTTGTACTATCTTGATATTGAGGTGGAAGAACTATGGAACCGGCTGGAAAAACGAAACAGTGAACTCCTATCGGGGGCATTCATGGTCACAAAGGAAAATCTAGAAAAATGGTCAAAGTTCTTCGAGCTGCCCGTAGACGAAGAATTATAAAATCTTGAACTGCTTGACACCCATTCAAGGGCAGCGTTATGATGTCTACATGAATGACCAACCCCAAAGCACCGAAAACAATCCTTTTCTCATCGACTCATTAACTCATCCCCTAGCGGGACCCATCCGCAAACTACTCACGCGCGAGGGAAGGCGCGAGCTCAACCAGATTCTGATCGACGACGAGGAGAATATTCTCCAGGCGCTGGAAGCAGGGGTTGAGATCGAATCCGTTTATTACGCAGGGGATGAAGTGGTTTCGGAGACCCTTCGTAAAAAACTCACCACAGGAGCCACCATCCATGAGGTGGCAAAGCGCACCACCAAGAAACTCTTTGAAAATGACAAAATATCTCGCACTTTCGCCATTGCGCAGACTCCCAAGCCGGTTGGCCTAGAAGCCCTAAAAAGCATTACAAAAGATGTGGTCGTGCTGGAAGACCTGAGCATCTCTGGCAATATTGGAAATATCACCCGCACATCCCTTGCCCTCGGCATCGGCGGCATTTTACTCCTTAACATGGATTCGGTTGACCTGTATGACCGTCGCCTCATCCGCGCAAGCCGTGGCTATCTCTTCTCCATGCCAATGATCACAGCATCGACCGCTGAATTTCTGGATTATT
>JAEURI010000196.1 GCA_016789225.1 Anaerolineales bacterium | reverse complement strand
GCAGGGCGTTGTAGACTTCTTCAGCTTTGGCTCGGGTGTCCACCGTCTTTCCGGGGACGTGCATCAGGTACACGTCGAAGGGCGAGGCGGAGAGGGGCAGGGTCAGGCCCTTGTCGTCGTGATGAGTCTCGGCGAGGGCATGGATCCAATTCTCAAGAAAGAATCCGAAGTTCGTTCCCAAGGGCAGGGCAGAGAGCACTTCAAGAGAATTTCCGCACTGGATGCAGGCATCCCCGGCTTTTGCCTGCACCAGGTCTTCGACGATGTCTGCCAAATAATCACGCGGATAATTTGTGTTGAGCAGATGATAGCCCGCCTCGTTCGCGCCTGCAGCCAGATTTTGCGATTCAGGAATCAAATCGTCGACCAAGATGAGCGCATCCTTCAAGCCAATGGGAGAGGCATACCCCGCCACCGCACCGGACCTTGAAATTGCCTCTGCATCTGCAAGTTTTATCTCGCCGATAATGTCTTTCAGCTTGGCCTCGCTCAATTGCATATCTCCGCGAATGGCGATGAATACGAATTTGCCATCCTCTTTACGGGTGTACATGAGCGCCTTGGCAGTCTTCTCTTTGGGAAGGTTCAGCAAATTGGCCAGCGCCTCGATGGTATTGCAATCGGGCGTGGACACTTTCTCCAGCGGGCGCTCCTCTTCGCGCGGCAGGGGAGTCTTTTTAAACTTGGCAGTGACAAGCAAATCCACATAGTGACAGGCAGGGCAGTGTGCGATTTCAACATTCCCGGTTGCCAAAGGGAAGACAATCATTTTTTCATTGTGCAGGATCGGCACCCCGGTCCGTTCGACAAAGGAAAGGTCTTCCGAAATTTTCCCCAGCTGAGCAAGCAGCCTTTCACCCAGCGGCAGAAGTTGATTTTCGCGGGTAATGTATCCCGCGCGGACGAGCCAGCCGAAGCCTGGCGTGCGCGCGTTGTTGGGGAATTCACGTTGGGTTTGGATTTTGAGGTCTGTGTATTTCATAATATTGTAGGGATGGGGCTGGCCCCCATCCAATGGATCGAGATTTGAAAAGGGCGACCCATATGGTCGCCCAAAGATTATGTCTCTTCAGATTTCTTTTTGCGTGGCAATCGTTGGGTATTTACAGGTGTGGATGCCGGGATAGGTTCCGGCTGGGGAATTTGAATGGGCGTCTGCGCAATCGATTCGGCCTGGGCGACCTCTGAAGGCGTGGCTTCGGGAGCAGGCTCCAGGTCCAGATCGACCGATTCTTCCATGCGGATCTGTCCGCGCAGGAAGGCGCCTTCCTCAGTCACAAAGGCGGTGGTGATCACATCTCCCCACACACGGCCTGTGGCGCGAATTTCCAGCTTTTGGGTGGTGATATTCCCGCGCACCGCTCCCGCCACAATGACGGTATTGGCGCGCACATTCTGGCAGGTGACGCGTCCCGTCTCGCCGACCACGAGCATGCCACGCAGGGCGATCTCGCCTTCGAATGCGCCTTCGATGCGCACCCCGCCGGAGCCGTTGATCGAGCCGTGCCAGATGACGCCCGAGCCCAAGACCGAGGTAATGCGTTCAACAGCCTGTATGGGCTGTGAGGTTTCACCTTGTATGGGTTTTGCGACTGGAGTGGTATTACGTTTGAACATGGAGGCAATTTTACCCTAATTAAATCATTCGCTCTGGCAGCCCATGCCAGAGCGAAAAAGATGAGTAAACAACCAAGCTATCCGTTATTCGCTTTTTTCTTCATCCTTCGCGCTCATTTGCACGCCGATGGTATTGAAGCCAGAGTCCACGTACAATACTTCACCTGTAATGCGCTTGGACAGGTCCGAGGCGAGGAAGACCGCGGCATTGCCTACATCTTCGATGGTCACATTCTCACGCATGGGGGACATATCCGCAAAGTGTTTGTACATGTCACGGAAGCCGCCCACGCCTGCTGCCGCCAACGTGCGGATGGGCCCGGCTGAGATGGCATTCACGCGCATCTTCTGCGGGCCGAGGTCATAGGCCAGATATCTTGTCGAAGATTCCAGCGCGGCCTTGGCTACGCCCATCACGTTGTAATGCGGCGCGACCTTTACCGAGCCATAATACGTCAGGCACATCACCGAAGCGCCGGGGTTCAACAAAGGCAAAAAGGCATTGGTCAGCGCCACAAAGGAAAACACACTGATGTCCATTGCGGTCTTGAAACCTTCGCGGCTGGTCTCGTGATACGGTTTGCTCAATTCATCGCGCCCGGCAAAGGCGATGGAATGCACCAAAATATCGATCTTCCCAAAATGGCTGGCTGCTTTTTCCGCCGTGGCCGCGATCTGGTCGTCCTTGGTCACATCACATTCTTCGACCCACGTACAGCCCACCTGTTCGGCAAGCGGCTTCACACGACGTTCGAGCATTTCCCCTGCATAACTGATTCCCAAATTCGCACCTTCGCGTTTGAAGGCCTGCGTAATGCCCCAGGCAATCGAACGCTCATTCGCGAGACCAAAGATCAAAGCATTTTTACCTTCAAGTAAACCCATCAGTTCCTCCGCATTAAATAAAGTAGAGATGAGAGAACAGATGACTACTCACTAACCTCTATTCTCCAATCCTTGACCAGAAACCGCCATGGCTTGCTGAACCAAGGCTCTGGCGTAGTGTTTAACCCCACACGAGGGCCAATCGTCACGCTTTTATTGGGAACTTTAACCCCCGCCTCGATCCATAAGCCTGAGCCTGCTTCTGTTAAATCGGCATAGTTCTCGCTTTTGGTGATGCCCAACGCCTGGGTCAGTTTCCCCGGCCCAAAGGTATCCCGCCCCTGACGGCGCTTTATCATGACCTTCACGCCCTCGACCGGCTGGATCGCTCGAATCAAAACAGCTGCGGGGAATCCTTCTTTCTCGGTGACGGCATTTAACATCCAATGATTGCCATAGGTGAAATAGACATAAGCATGCCCAGGCGGCCCAAACATCGGGTCCGTGCGGATCGTCCGCCCGGCCTTGGCATGGCTGGCGAGGTCGTCAAATCCGAAATAGGCCTCGGTTTCGGTGATCAGCCCAACCAGTTTTACGCCATTTGAAACATGAACCAGCCGCGCGCCGAGCAATTCGCGGGCGACGGTGAGGGTGGGACGGCTGTAGAATTTTCGGGGAATGACCATCTTGATGTCGCAATGTTTACGAGTTTTAAAACTGGGGCGTTTAAACTTACCAATCGATTATTTGAATCTTGTGTCGCGTTGTAAAGTGAGTCTCAATCCATCTTCCAATTTGATCGATGGATTGAAGCGCAGTTTATCCTTTGTCAGAGACAGATCAGCTTTCATGTGCGAGACGCCGCCCGAGGTTTGGGTGTTGTAGACCACATTGGCGGTGCTATTGGTGACTTCCAAAACGAGGCGGATAAGGTCTTTAATGGATGTCTCCTGCCCCGAGCCAACATTGAGGACGAGCCCGTCGATATTTGGTGCAGTAGAGGCGGCCACCATGGCGCTGACCACATCGGCCACATAAATGTAATCGCGGGTCTGGCTTCCATCTCCGTGGGCGACCAGAGTTCCGCCGCGAAGAGCTTGTCGCAGATAATGCGGCACCACGGGCGGATGCGAAGGAGGCAGATGCTGCCCAGGTCCATAGGCATTGAAGATCCGCAGGCTCACCGTTTCAATATTCCATAGATTGCCAATGGTGCGGACGTAATATTCTGCCGAGAGTTTCGAGACGGCATAAGGGGAGCGCGGGTTGGGAATATCCGATTCCTTCAGGCTGCCTTCCATAATATTCCCATACACTGCACCGGACGAAGCCAGAACGACGCGTTTGACGCCGACATCGCGCATGGCTTCCATCAATGCGACCGTCCCGCCGACATTTACAGCGTTGTAATCGCGCGGGTACAGGATCGACTCCTGGACCGAGACCCGAGCCGCAAAGTGATAGACCACATCCACATCTTGAAGTAGAGTCCACAGCTTGGGGCGGTCACTCACATCCCCGCGGGTGAAGTGGACATCGGGTGCAAGCACCTTGGGGTCGCCGGTGGAAAGGTCATCCAGGCCGCGCACCTGGTGGCCTTCGCGGGCCAGTTGATTTGCAAGAGAAGAGCCGAGGAATCCTGCGGCTCCGGTAATAAGAAAGTTCATAGTCAAAAGATTATACTCTCAATATTTGCGGTCTTCTTTTTATTGACGTTTAGGTGTTATTATGTTATCGTTGGAGCCAGATAGGAAAACGGTAGGTTACGTTGGTTTGAAGAACATCAGCGATCCACAGTTTGACTGTGGATCGTTTTGTTTTATCCTCCGATGGAACAAACAGATTTACCTATAAAATCTCAAATTGCCATAGGAGGCAAAAATGTCTGACAGAATAATTGGTACGGTCAAGTGGTTCAACGGTGACAAGGGCTTCGGCTTCATCGAACGTGAAGGTGGTGCGGATGTGTTCGTTCATTTCTCCGCCATCCAGGGTGAAGGTTTCCGCAACCTGCAGGAAGGCCAGAAGGTCGAGTTCACAGTCGAGAAGGGTCCCAAGGGACTCCAGGCCGCGAACGTAACCGTTCTGAGCTAATCAGCAACCAAAAAAAGAGCCTGATGTGAAAGCATCGGGCTCTTTTTATTTAAGAATATTGGGCAAGGACATCCTCAAGGAATGGACGCCCGCTTTTTTTTGGATTTCGATGACAGCGTTTACAGCGTAGGGCAGGCGGCGGAATTGCAAGCCCACGTTTCCATTTTCCACAGTGAGGATGGCGTACTCGGCCCACGAATCGACATGGATCTGTCCGCTTTGATATGAGCTGAATGGGGCACTACGCTTCCGGGGTTGAAGAAGAAATTTTTACCGCAGCGGCGAATTTGTTGAGTATGGGTATGCCCGCCGGTCAGGATATTTTTATCGTACGCGCCAAGAAATTTTTGAAAGTCCTCTTCCGATGTCATAGGCAGAATAACATCTTCGTAATCTGTGGGAGAAGCATGAAAGCAGAGCAGGTCAAGGCCGTTTTCAAGCGGAATGGTAATGGTGGGCTGAAAGCCTGCAATGAATTTTTTATCATCCTCGCTGAGTTGCGCCAGCGACCATTCCCGAACGGCGCCTATTTTCTTGAGCCGTTCCGGAGGGATGGCATCCTTTCCGCGTTCCACGCCGGTGAGCATCCAGTCATTTGCGTTGCCCATCACCACGGGACAGTTTAACTTACGCAGGCGTCGAACCACGTCTGCGGGTTGTGCGCCGCCTTGAATGGCATCGCCGAGGCAGACAATTTGATCCACACCTTGTTGTTGAATGTCCGCTTCGACGAGTTCGAAAGCAAAGTCATTGCCGTGCATATCTGAGATCACTGCGATTCGCACGGGTGGTTTCTCCTTTTGGCAGATTATAACGAAAACCCGCCTCACGTCGAGACGGGCTCCTGTTCACTGATTACTTGCTCTTCCTCGGCGCTAACCGATTCCTGCCATAGCTCTTTGGTGTGGGAGCGGGCTTGGGCGGTCGTTGACCGTCTCGGGGGGCACCCCGGCCTCTTCCGCCAGAATCAGTTCTCGGCGGGGCGGGACGCGTGTAATCAAAGTTCTCGAGAGTCTCGCGTTTGAGCGGCGCACCCATAATTCGCTCAAGTGTGCGGATCATGTCGTTGTCATCCGGCGTGACCAGGGTGAAGGCGTCGCCGGTACGTTGGGCACGGCCGGTGCGGCCAATGCGATGGATGTAGGCGTCGGCAGTGTCGGGCATATCGTAGTTGATGACATGTGAAATGCTTTCAATGTCAAGGCCGCGCGCGGCAATATCCGTGGCGACCATGATGTCGTGGTGCCCGCTCTTGAAACCTTTGAGCGCTGCCTGCCTCTGTCCTTGCGAACGGTCGCCGTGCAGGCTGGTCACTTTGAGGCCAGCGCGTTCGATCTGTTGGGTAACGCGTTGGGCACGGTGCTTGGTGCGCGTAAAGATCAGCACGGAGTTTGTGTCGGTGCGTTTGAGCAGTTCAAGCAAAAGCGCAGTTTTCAAATGCTGCGGCACTGGATACAACGCATGTGCGACGGTATGTGCAGGTTTGACGATGCCCATCGCGATCTTTTGCGGTTCTTTCAATGCCTGTTTTGCGAGCAATTCCACATCTGCTGGGAAGGTGGCGGAGAACATCATCGTCTGCCGCTTCTCGGGCACGGCTTTGACGATGCGGCGCACGTCGGGCAGGAAGCCCATGTCGAACATTCTGTCGGCTTCATCGAGCACGAGGATTTCGATGTGCGCCATTTTGGCATGACCTTGTGCGATGAGATCCAGCAGGCGGCCTGGGCAGGCCACAAGGATCTCCGCGCCGTTTCGCAGGGCCTGGATTTGTGGATTCGCTCCGACTCCGCCATAGATGGTTGCGCTCTTGAGCTTTGTCCCCGCGGATAGCACTTTGATCACATCATGGATCTGCTCGGCCAATTCGCGCGTGGGTGTGACGATGAGCGCGCGCGGCGTGTTCCGCTGGCCTTCGAGCAGTTTATTCAAAATGGGGAGGACGAATGCGGCAGTCTTTCCGGTTCCGGTTTGAGCTGTTCCGATAATGTCCCGTCCGCGCACGGCGGCGGGGATGGCAGCTTGTTGAATGGGGGTGGGGGTATCGTAACCCGCCTTGTTGATTCCCTGCATAAGGCGGGGGTCGAGCTGAAATTGATTGAAGTTCATAAAATCCTTATTATTTTTTTGACCACAAAGGCTTGTATGGAGCCGTTTGAAGCGGCACCCATAGACGCCAAGGGGAAAGCTAAATTTACCTGATCGGTAAAGGTTTGAAATGATTATATACCCGATATGTCGTTTGACCGTAATTCCGTACGTGTCAATAACATCACGGCTATCAAGATCAGCCCGCCGCCCAGCAGGACGATGGGCAGAAGTTTGTCGCCGAACAGGATGGTTGCAAGCAATACGGTGACGATAGGTTCAATGGTTGAAAGCATCGCCGCATTGGTTGGGCCGATCCTCTCCAACCCGGCGAGAAAGGCCGTGACAGGGATGATGGTAGAAACAATAACGATCCCTGCAATAATCATCCATCCGAAATTCGTTTGCGGAAGATGAATGCCATTGGCGAAGGTTAGTATGCTATATACCGCACCTGCCGAAGTGAAAATAACCACCGATGATTGTAAGGCACTGACATGTTTCATCACGTTCGCGCCAATGATGATGTAAATGGAATACCCTAGAGCAGCGACAATCGCCATCACCGCGCCGATGATCTGCCCGCTGACAGGGCCGACCGTAAGCGCAGTGCCGAACAATGCCAGCACGAGGGCAAAAGCTTTTGTGCGGGTGAGCTTCTCTTTTAAAAAGATCATCGACAAGATGGCAACGAAGAAAGGATACAGATATAAGAGCAAGGCTACCAGGCCTGCAGAAGCATATTTGATGGCGGTCAGATAGAGAAACGACTGACCTGCATAGCCAATGCCGCCCATGCCGATTAATTGGGCCAGAATCCGTCCGTGTGGGAAAGGCTCCTTGCGCAGGATCAGCATCAAGGTCATGAAAGCAGCGGAGAATCCGAAGCGTAGAAAAAGGAGAGTAAAGGTATCTATATTTTCGGTATAGGCATAACGACCGAAGATGGCGAGCGTTCCAAATGAAGCGGCGGAAACAGCGATGAGGAGTATCCCGGTTAGGCGTTTCATAGCGTGCAACTATACCCGAAAAAAATCTCCCCGCGCGGGGGAGATTTATGCCGGAACTGCCGAGAGGTTCAAAACCGTTTTGCGGTGTGAGAAGCCATCCCAAATTTCCTGCGGGTAGATGATCTGATTCGTGCCAGGCAATTGTTCCATGGCGAGCCCGGTGTTCATGTCGATGCCGATGGTTTGATAGGCTTTGTATATCAACTGGCTGCAATAGAAGGCATCCTCGCTTTCGGAGTTGAAGAAATTGAGATTGTATGGCTTGCCAACCTGGGCCAGCGCATACTTCGCAATAGAGACCCGCATCAACCGCTCATCTTCATCCGAATAGCCCAAAACATCCAGCGGAGAAACAACCCCGTAAAAGGTATCAAACAAAAGTCCGCGTTGACGCGCCATGCGTTCGGTATCCCAACGACCGCCCGGCACATCAAAAGTGATCACGCCGCGCGCACCTGCTTCGATACAACGTCCGTCCGGTCCGAGATACATGGCCACATGGTCGACATCCCCCGGCACGAGGCGGCCTATAAAACGCCAAAACTCACCCGGTAGAATATCCGGCTTGCCGTTCATGGTGCAGAGAACATCACCCGTTTGTACGGGCATCCCGTTAATTTGATAGGTATAAATCGCGTTCATCATGTTCATTATACGGATAATGCCCCTCAAAGTTTCAGTCATTCATCACAAAAACGAGAGCAGAAATTCACGGATCTGATTCGCTGTCTGTTTCCACTTTGGTTGACGCTGGTAGCGTTTCCGCGCTGCGAGGCTCATTTTCAGGAGGATGTCCCGTCTCTCATGCAGGACCTTGAGCCTGTCTGCCAGACCCTGGGCATCGCCTGGCTGGATGAGGAATCCCGTGACCCCATCCTCAATGACTTCCCCCGCCGCACCAAGAGTTGTGCCAATGGCGGGCAGACCAAATCCCATCCCTTCGAGGTAGACGATGCCGAAGCCTTCATAGGAAGATGGCACTGTGAGAACATGAGCACTGCGTAATTTTTCGATCAGAGGCTGGTTGTTGAGGGCATCATGAAGAAAGACGAATGAGGAAAGATGATGTTCGGTGATGTAGGTTTGTATGCTTTGAACATACTCAAGGTCAGATGTGAGCGACCCGACCACATCCACAACAACCTGCGACTTTAGATCTTTGACTGCTTCCAGCAGTGTGTGCAATCCCTTGCGGCTGATTACATTTCCTAAAAATAGAATCTTCAATTCCTTCTTCCTGCTTCTCTCCTCTATCTCTTGTTCACTCATTGCCTCCCCAAACCGGTCCGTCGGCGGAAATGCCACAACCGACGGCTTTCCATGATCCACTACTTCGTTAACCACCCCTTTTGTCGTCTCAGAATTGAAGATGAAGCCATCCACGCTTGCCAGGTATTTCTTTTCCACCACGCGATAAAGATCATTCTGCCATTTTGGGCGCAACTCTGAGCAGCGCAAATGATGGACGAGGCTGATTACCGGGCAGGGATGAGGTCTACAGTTCGCAGCGATAAGAGATGGATGATTGAGTTCGTCCTGGATTAAGATATCAAATGCATGGAGTTGGGCAGTTTTCTGCCCGCCCCGGGAGCCAACTTCCGGGCCCCATAGGCGAAACGAGAAATTATCCGTCAGATGCGCGGCGTAATTGCGCCAAGGCAGCGAGATGATCTCCACCGTATCGCCCTGCGCGCGGAGGTATTCCACCAGCATGCGGTCGTACATATACCCGCCACTGAGCGTGTCTATCGAACCGTAAATGACGAAGCCGATCTTCATTATGATTTGAAAGTTAAAACGTCGGAATGTTGGCAGGTTGAAATCTTCAAACCTGTTATCCTTTCATTCTGTTCACATGATATGCCGCCCACGCATTGGCATGTTCCCACAGTACAACTTTCAGGCCGGTGATATTTCCGGCTATGATACGTTCATGCAGGGTCGTGGCGAGAATTCGCGCGAAATGCTCAATGGATGGATTCAACCCGGCGAATTCGGGCTTGTCATTCAGCATCTGCTCTTTGTAGTAGCCCACGACCTCATCCAAATGCTTTTCCACATCCACGATGTCCACCAGGTAGCCGTGCTGGTCGAGTTCGCTGCCTTCGAGCACCAATTCCAAAATATAGTGATGCGAGTTGGGAAAGTTCTCCGGTCCCCAATCTCCGCCGATCAAAAAGTGACGAGCGATGAATTCTCTGCGTACTCCAAGCGTGTACATAATGTTCTCCGGGTTAAAGTGTCAGGCGTCAGGGTTTGAGCGCCTGCATTATTAAGAAGCCGTCTTTTCGTGCAATGGGCATGGCAAAATCAAAATTATCGATGCGCGAGCAGTAATCCAGGTCGGAGTATGGGAATTGTGG
>JAEURI010000043.1 GCA_016789225.1 Anaerolineales bacterium | reverse complement strand
ATTCTCAATACAAAAATTTACGACGAGATCATCCGTGTGAAGAATGAAGATGCTTTCGCAACTGCTCGCCGACTGGCACGCGAAGAAGGTTTGCTGGTGGGCATTTCTTCGGGCGCTGCGGTATGGGCGGCATTACAGGTGGCAAACCGCCCTGAGAATGCTGGCAAGTTGATCGTGGTCATCATCCCGTCCTTTGGTGAACGCTATTTGTCCACCGCTTTGTTTGCGGATTTGGCAGAGGCTCAGCCTTCGCTGTAATTCCATGGTGGAGGATGTTCTTGGAGGAGAGAACATCCTCTACCGATCTATAAAATGCTTAACACCATTCGCAACGATATTTATTCTGTATTGGAACGCGACCCGGCGGCACGCAACACCATTGAGGTCTTGTTATGTTACCCGGGTCTGCATGCCATTTGGTTTCACCGCTTCTCTCACAAGCTGTGGAGGGTTGGACTCAAGTTATCGGCACGTTGGGTATCTCAACTTGTCCGCACGTTAACAGGAATCGAGATCCACCCCGGTGCGAAGATCGGTAGAATTTTTTTCATCGATCATGGCATGGGTGTTGTCATTGGCGAGACCGCTGAAATAGGGAACAACGTCACGATCTATCATGGAGTCACGTTGGGCGGCACAAGCTCGCAGAAAGTTAAGAGACATCCCACCATTCGAGACAATGTGGTTGTCGGTGCTGGGGCGAAAGTCCTTGGTGCAATCGTGATCGGGGAGGGAAGCCGTATTGGTGCCAATGCAGTTGTCGTTAAGTCCGCGCCACCGAATTCGGTCATTGTGGGTGTGCCGGGTCAGGTGTTGATCCGTAGTCATGAACAGGCAAGCATTGACCTTGAACACAACTTACTGCCAGATACTATTGGTGAAACAGTAGCCGCATTGGTCGCGCACGTAGAAGAACTTGAAAAGAAGGTGAACGTGAACCTTTCGCGCTCACCTTTGTTACACATGCCAGATCATGGAATATGGCACGGTGAAGATTTTGCAATCTAAAAATTCAATTTAAAGGACTTTATACAATGAGTAATAAAAAACTTGCAATCGTCGCTGTAGGCGGTAATTCACTGGTGAAGGATGAGCGGCGAAAATCTCATCGCCATCAATACATGGTCGTGAAGGAAACTTCACGACCATATCGCAGATATGATCGAAGCGGGCTGGGATCTGGCAATCGGTCACGGCAATGGACCGCAGCTTGGTTTCACCATGCGCCGCTCCGAAGTCGCGTATCGCGCTGAAGGCGTTCCCGCCCAACCGATGGACATCAGTCTCGCGCTTACCCAGGCGGAAGTGGGCTATGCCTTGCAGCAGAATCTACAAAACGAATTGCATAAACGCGGAATCAAAAAACAAGTCGCGACCCTTCTTGCACAAACATTGGTTGAAGAAGATGATACAGCCTATCGCCAGATCGGCAGCAAACCGATTGGCAGTTTTTTGAAAGAGGATGAAGCCAAGCGCCTCGCGGGTGAATGGGGTTGGAATGTTGCTGAAGATGCAGGCCGTGGCTGGAGGCGGGTTGTGCCCTCTCCCTTCCCGAAAAAGATTCTGGAGATCGATACGATTCGTACACTGGTCAATGCCGGTGTGATTACCATTACGGCGGGCGGCGGTGGGATTCCCGTTATTGATGACGAAGGCGACGGTCAGCATGTTGGCATTCCCGGTGCTGTAGATAAGGATTACGCGGCGAGTTTGCTTGCGCAAGAATTGAAAGCTGATTTATTCGTTGTTTCTACAGCGGTGGAAAAAGTCGCCATTAATTTTGGGCGTCACAACCAGACCTGGTTCGACAAGATGACCCTCTCTGAAGCAAAAAAATATCTTGCTGAGGGTGTGCATTTTGCGCGCGGTTCGATGGCGCCAAAAGTCCATGCGATTGTCTGGTATTTGGAAAATGGCGGCAAGGAAGCGGTTATTACAAACCCTGAAAATATTGGCAATGCGCTTAAGAGAAAAACCGGTACCTGGTTTGTACACGACCGAGCCAAAAAGATCGTTGTACTTAAAAGCATCCCATCCAAAAAAGCCCGTAAAACGACAACCAAATCGAAGGCAGGCTAGCCATGCGCCTGACCTCTCACAAAATGCGCCAGCGCTTAAGCGACGCATGGGCCGTGTTGGCGCACGGCGCCGAAATAGCCCGCCAACGTACAGCTATTCCGTCCATTACAGAAGGAGAGATTGAAGAGGTAAAAGCTTTCTTCCCAATGGATAAATTTTTTATCTTCGGGCATTCTCGTTCCGGTAATACACTGCTCATGCGTTTGGTGCGTTTGCATCCCGAAGTCCATGCAAATTATCAAGGCGTGTTTTTTTCTCGCCCTCCGGGACTCAAGGCTTTTGTCAACACTCCCGAAATCGAAGAATGGTTGAAGCGCGGCACCAATCGTTGGAATCTTGGTCGTGACCTTTCTCCACTCGTAATGCGTGCGGCAGGTGACTTCATCCTCGAACGTGATGCAAGGCGCAATAGCAAACGCATCGTTGGCGATAAAAGTCCCACTACGGTCACGGCGGGTCAGGCGATCCGTGAGGCGCATCAGATCTATCCGGATGCAAAGATTGTTTATATCGTGCGTGACGGGCGGGATGTGATGGTTTCGGATCGCTTCCGCAATTTTGTGGAAGAAAAATTCCTACGCCGTGGGGATGAAGAACTCATCGCCTCCTTCCGCCGGACCCCAAAATTGTTCACTGGCGGCGGACATTCTATTTTCACTGAGAGCTGGCTGCGCGACAAAAACCAAGGCGTGCCAAGTTGGGAGATCAACTTACGCGAGTCGCGTCTTGAAGGCAAACGTTTATACGGTGACCATTATTTTGAAATTCGCTACGAAGATATCCTTGCCGACCCATTCAAAGAATTGACTCGTTTGTGGCTTTTTCTGGGCGTAAAGAAAGTGCCTGCCGCATTGGAGAAGAATTTGAAAGAGGAAATATCCATTAATCCCGATGAAGAATGGCAGGCAAAGCGTAATAACTCTCTTGCTTCAATCCTGCAAAAAGGACAAGCCGGTAATTGGAGAACTTTCTTCAACGAACGAGACCGAGCCATCTTCAAAGAGATCGCTGGCGACCTTTTGGTCGAATGGGGCTATGAACAGGATCTAAAATGGTGAATTAAGAAGACAAGGCGGTGTATTCAATACACCGCCTTGCGGTTTCAATGTGTATGGAACCAGAGAGAAAGTGAAGAACTTGCTATCTTCCGCGGCTGCTTGCAACTGCGGCGAAGGCGATCAAAAGGATGGGAACTAAAACGACGGTGACGACTGTATTACCAATGAAAGCAGGCGTAAAATAGCCAACCAAGGCAGTGCTGAGATCAATACCGCCGACTAGTATCTCGGTTAGGGATGCGAACAAAAGACCAACCGCATTTCCGAGAACGCCATACCCCACAGCTCTGAGGATATCTGCACGGGCACGGTAATCCTTGAGGGATGTAGCTACCAACCCGGCGATCAGTCCAATCAGACCATTGCCGAGGCTCCAATTCCAGTAAAAGCCCCAGCCGCTGAGTGCATCGCCAAGTGTATTGCCAATAAACCCTGCAAGCAAGCCAACCCAGGGTCCGTAGGCGGCTCCAAAGAAAATCAAAACAGCAACAGCCGGGCGGAAAGTAATATTACCTGCCGCTGGCAGGGGGAAAATGTTGGTAGCCCATGAAAAAACTCCATAAAGGGCGGCCCCGATGGCGCCATAGACGACCTGGCGCGTACCAAATTCCCATGCATTCGAACTTTTGTTTTCAGACATGATTTTTTACTCCTTTGTTATTAAAATTTGAGTCTCTATACCCGCAATATTGCAGGGACTCTCCAGTGAGTGGTTGGCATGCTACTCATGAATTTGCATGAGTAATTTTTCGGCGCGGGTGACTCCATGGTTGACATGGCGCAACTGTCCTTTGGGGTCGAAGAGAAAGGTGGTAGGAACGCTCATCACACCCCAGCGGCTGGCAAGGTCGGGTTTTTCAGTGGCATCGATCTCTATCACTTGCAGGGCACTGCCAAGTAATTGACTCAAGCGTTGAATGGCTGGGCGTTGAATGGTCTTGCAGGGGGCGCAGGTTGGGGTGGTGAAATAGACCAGGGTGAAACTAAACGGGCGGTTCACTTCCAGGTCAGTGAGCAGGCTGGGGGTGCGAAGCTGAAGCGATCTGTTATAGAGGTGATATATGCCCCAGCCGAAGAGGATGATTGCGATTGCAATAAAGGCGCGGGCGAGAATATCCATGATCTATGCTCCTGTTTTCGGTTTCATACCGGGGAAGATTCCTGCCGGTGGGGTTTTGGTGAAGCCGGGAAGGTTGAGGCGGGCAAACCAGTAGTACATGGCACAGCCGACGCAGAAGCCGCCAAAAGCATTGAGCGCTGCGAGGAAGGTGACAACCCAAACGAGAAGCCAGCCAACAGGGGCAGAGCCGAAGAAGATCAGGGCGGAGCCAGTTGCCATAAAGAGAAAGCCGACGAACTGGGCGAAGCGATGCGGTTCGGGGTTGTCATCGAGCACATCGGGTTTGAGAATGCCAAGCGGTTTGAAGAAGTAGCGATAGAGCAGGATGAAGCCGGGAAATTTGAGCAGGGCACCCAAACCCGTGGCTGCCGTGACGATCAGGGCAAGAATGGGGGCGTTGAATACGAAGGCAAGGATGTTGAGTGTGATGATGGTGAGTTGATTGGCTTTCAGGGCGGCATGGTCAACTTTTTGGAGGGTCTGAATGGTCATGAGATTTTTTCCTTTTTTGTTTATGACGTTCCACAGGCGAGGAGAAGAAAGAAAACCTGTGGAACGTTTGAGGCGCCAGCGGGAATCGAACCCGCGAGTAAGGTTTTTGCAGAACCCTGCCTTCCCACTTGGCTATGGCGCCGGGGCCATTAGGCGGGAATCCCCGCCTCTATGATTTCATCTATTAATAATTTTGCAAGAGCCTTTGCCTGGTAACGGATTTCAGGAATGGCAAGCGACTCCCACAGAGCGGGGATGCGGACGGGCCCCAGAGTAAACAAACCTTGAACCGAATCGCCGTATGTATCGATAAACCTGCCTTCAGAATCGGTTTCAAAGCCGAGGCGTAATTCATCCGGGACGATCAACCCATCCCTGCGGAGTTGGTCAATGAGCGGCGACTCTATTTTGGAATAATCGCGTGAAGGACCCGTGCAGTTGACGATGCGGGCAACTTCTAAAATGCTG
>JAEURI010000099.1 GCA_016789225.1 Anaerolineales bacterium | reverse complement strand
AATACAAGAAACGCGGCATTAAGATCATGACCAGTCACAAAGTCGAATCGGTGGAAGCGACCAAAACCGGCGTGAAGGTCAAGGTGTCAGCGGAAGGCAAAGAAACAGTCCTTGAAGCAGATCAGGCTTTAGTCGCGATCGGTTTCCGTCCCAATTCCAAAGGGCTCGGGCTCGAAGAAGTCGGGGTCAAGATCAGCGAGCGCGGATTTGTCGAAGTCGATGAGAAGATGCAGACGAACGTCCCCGGCATTTGGGCGATCGGCGATGTGACCGGCAAATTGATGCTGGCGCACGTCGGCTCGGCGATGGGCATTGTGGCGGCCGAACACATTGGCGGACACGAAACCATCACCCTCGATTACGAAATGATGCCGCGTGCCACCTATTCATATCCGCAGGTCGCTTCATTCGGTCTCACTGAAGCGCAAGCGAAGGAACGCGGATACGATATCAAGATCGGGCGCTTCCCCTTCCAGCCGAATGGTAAGGCGCTCGGCATGGGAGATTACATGGGCTTTGTCAAGATCGTTGTCGATGCAAAATACGGCGAGATACTCGGTGCGCACATGATCGGCCCCGAAGTGACCGAACTGCTGCCCGAGCTGACCCTCGCGCGCATGATGGAACTGACCCCACATGAGATCGCCCGCAACGTGCATGCCCACCCCACGCTTTCAGAGGCGATCATGGAAGCCGCTCACGGCGCGGATGGGTCCCCCATTCATATATAACCGAACCGCAAAGAAAAATCAGGCGTCACTCTGACCGCCGACTACAGACCTCCCGTCTGCTGTCGGCGGTCATTTTTAGGGGAGAAAACAGCAAATCTCCCATAATTTGTCTATACATCTTGAAATTTATGAAATAATGTGCTATTAACAAGCGACGGAAAAAATATACAGCAATTTTGCACCAGGCGGGCCAAACATAGAAAAGCAAAGGCTGATCGGAAGGTTTAGGATATGCATCGCGAACGAGTTTCAGAAAATGTCTTTTGGTTTCAAAGTGAAGTGTACGCACAAGTCACGGCAGGTGTGATCGTCGGTCCGCAATGGGCGGTGGTCATCGATACGCTGGCCCTGCCCGAAGAGACCCTTACCATGCGTGAGTTCATCGAACATGAGCTGGGTGTGCAGGTGCGCTATGTCATCAACACGCACTATCATGCCGACCACTGCTGGGGCAACTGCTTCTTCCCCGGCGCCACAGTGATCGGCCATGCCAAGTGCCGTCAATATCTCATCGAGTCCGGCACCCAGTCGCTGGAAGCTTCGCAAAAACAAAACCCGGCTCTGCGCCAGGTCAAGATCGTCCCACCCCACCTGACCTTTGAAACAGGCGATATGACCCTGCGGGTTGGGAAAAAGAATCTCATCCTCATGCCCTCGGCCGGGCACAGCGACGACGGCATTTCAGTGCTGGTCGAGGAGGACCGCGTCCTCTTCGCGGGCGATGCCTTCATGCCCCTGCCCTACATCGTGGACGGCGATGTGGATGACATGCTCGCCTCGGTCAAAAAGGTTGGGCGCATGGGCCTTGAGAACATCATCCAGGGCCACGGCGATATCATCCTGCGCGGCGAGATCGACGCCGCCGTGAAGGAAAATCTGAACTACTTGAACAACATCAAAAAAGCCGTCAAAACAGCGGGCAAGCGCAAGAACGTGGACGAGTACCTCAACGAGATTGCCATCGAAGATTGCGGCAAGAGCCGGGTCTACCTCGGAGGCCTGGCAGAGACCCTGCACAGGCGCAACCTGCGGGCCCTGCACCGACAAATGCACGGAGATTAAAACCAGGATGTTGCAGATGAACCAAATGTCTGCAACATCCTTCATTATGGAGAACCAGACATGAAATTCATCCTCGAACGTTCACGTTACCTCGCCATCATCGGAGTCATCTCCCTGCTGATCGCCTCTTTCGCCTCCTTTGCCTGGGGAACCATCAAGACGCTTTCGACCACGCTGTTGGTGATTCAAACCTTCGGAAAAGACAGCGCCATCACCATCGAGCTGATCGAGATCATCGATATCTTTCTCATCTCCACCACCATCCTCATCTTTGCCGCCAGCCTGTACGAACTCTTCATCGGCAAATTAGACATGCCTGAGTGGATGCTGGCCCATGACCTGTATGAACTCAAGGCAAAGCTCAGCAGCATGATCGTGCTGGTGATGGCCGTCAAGTTCCTGCAAAAATTGATCGAAACCAAGGATGGGCAGGAATTGCTGCAAAGGGGCATCGCCACCGCCATCGTCTCTGCGGTATTGATCGCCTTCGGCTATTTCGGCAAAAAGGACTGAGCCGCCATGTCCAGGTCAAATCGCTTGATGTCCGGGTTGCCGCCCTTTCAACAAGGCGGCCTGGACTCGCTTTGCGGTTTGTACAGCATCATCAATGCCGAACGCATCATCAACCGTTCCTCGGATGATGAAACCCAGCAGCTGTTCAACGACCTGATCTACTATCTTTCGCGGCGCAGGCTGTTGAGCAAATTCCTTATCGGCGGCATCATCCACAAAGAGATGCTCGTCATCCTGGACAAGGTCGTGGGAAAGAAGCGCATCGCCAACGTCCAGATCCCTTGGCGCGGAGTGACCAACCCCGACCTGACCACCTTCTGGAAGTCCATGCAATCCTTTCTGGATAACACGCCTGGGCGTTCCATCATCCTCGGCTTGCAGGGATACCACGACCATTGGACGGTCATCGAAAAGATCACCAACCGCTCCATCCTGCTCTACGATTCAGCTCTCATCAAACGCCTGCCACGCTCCTCCTGCACCACCGTTTATGCAACCTGGAAACGCAAACACCTGCTCCTGCCCGCGCAGACCTACTTCCTCTCCAACGAAACCCTTGATATTGGGCAATACGATACGTAGGGGCGAGGTCCCCTCGCCCTATATGATTTTGGAGACACAAACATGACCATCGACCTGACCCAATTCGAAAAAGAAGAATATTGCTACCTCACCACCCGCGGACGTGTGACCGGCAAGCCGCATGAGATCGAGATCTGGTTCGTCGTGCATGAGGGCGCGCTCTACATTATGTCCGGCGGCATGGATAGATCGGACTGGGTCAAGAATTTACTGAAAGACCCAAACGTCACCTTGCGCATCGCCAGGCAGACCTTCCCCGCCCAGGCCAGCTTGTTGGAAGATAAAGTCATCGAGCCCCTGGTACGGATGAAGATGGCCGCCAAATACAACGAGTGGGAAGAAGGCAGGTCGCTCAGCGAATGGGCCAGGGCGGCGCTGGTGGTGAAGTTTGAGGCAAAGGAATAGAAAGTTTTTTTGACTTTCCCCCGTACTCCAGAGCAGACAGGTTTCAGAAACCTGTCTGCTCTTTTTCTTAAAACTCCACAGAGACCGTGGCGCGCGAGACCGTCATTTGATAGGTCAACCGTGAATAGATGGAATAAAAGAAGAAGGTGACGATCAACGTCAGCACGCCTGGCAGTGCGATCTGCATCAGGTTAGTGTCGGAGGAGTTGCCATAATACGCAATGGAAACCATGAAGCCCCAGGATAAACTATTGATCGTGGCGGCAAATAGTTGATAGGTGCTGACCGGGATGAACAACGAGAGCAAAAAGGCCATTCTTGAAGGCTCTCCTTCCGTCAGGGTTTTGAGAAATTTTTCGTACGCTGGCGGCATGGACACGTCATACTTTTCAATAATAAAGCGCCGCAGCGAATTGATGCCGCGTGCATAGCGGGTGGTGTGGGCATGATTGCGCGTCAGAGAGGAGAGGTAAAAGGTGCCGATGACCCCCAAGAAGACCAGCAGGATGCCGATGGTGGTCTTGGAAAGCAGAACGCCCGAAGACGGCTGGGCCACAAAGGTAATGCCGCCAAGGACAGCTGTCATGAGCGTAAGATAGTAATTGAACATGGTCTGCCCGCTATGTACAGACTGGTTATACATATCCCGCAGGGTGTCGTACTCCTTCATTAGGACTTCCAGCGAACGATCTTCTTCTTTTCTAGGCTTGGGTTTCTTCTCTGGCATAGTGTTTCCTCCTTTTATCGGGGTAGGAAAAGGGGTCATCTGTTTTTTTTAGCTTATAAGGCGCAAGTATAATACCTAAAAACTGACAGTCTCCTGCGAGGTGGCTGTCTCTTGAATGAACTAGTATAATCGGGTAATAGGTGAAAAGAGAGGAATATCATTATGAAAACACCAATAATTGAACGTGGAAGGCATCTTTAGCGGCACCATCGCCAACCGCAAGAACATCGGCAAGACCCCCGGCTGAACTGGTCGCCCTTTGGAACGAGAACCATCCCGACGACCAGGTGCCGGTCGAAGACTGACCCAGCTTTATTGCCCCCTGAAAAAGAGAGCGTTCCGCGCCATGCGGGGCGCTTTTTAATTTGCCACACATCGAAAACTAAAGGACAAATATCACTACTTCTCTCTCTTATCTTTGCTACAATCAAAGCACTATGACAGGTACCCCCACCACCGACCGCACATTCCTCACGCGCTTTGCATGGGTTTCCATCGGCGCCGCCGTGCTGACCATTGGCCTGAAAACCGCAGCCTATTTTCTAACCGGCTCGGTGGGCCTGCTCTCCGACGCGCTCGAGTCCGTGGTCAACCTGGTGGGCGCGTTCATGGCGCTGGCCATGCTCACCATCGCCGCCCGCCCGGCAGATAAGGACCATGCCTATGGTCACAGCAAGGCGGAATATTTTTCGAGCGGGGTCGAAGGCACCTTGATCCTGATCGCCGCCTTGAGCATCATCCTGACGGCCATCCCGCGCCTCCTGCAACCCCAGCCGCTTGAGCAAGCCGGGCTTGGGCTGGCTGTATCCGCTGCGGCCTCGGTCGTCAACCTGATCGCAGCGTTGATCCTGCTTCGGGCGGGCAAACGCTACCAGTCCATCACATTGGAGGCGAACGCCCATCACCTGCTGACCGATGTGTGGACCTCCATCGGCGTGCTGGCCGGGGTGGGCGCGGTCGTGCTAACCGGCTGGGAACGGCTCGACCCCATCGTGGCCCTGATCGTGGCGGCCAACATTATCTGGTCCGGCTTTCGCATTGTGCGCTCCTCGGTGCTGGGGCTTATGGATACCGTCCTGCCTGCCGGGGAACAGGCTGCCATCGTCCAGGTTCTCGACACCTACAAAGGGGATGACATTCAATATCATGCCTTGCGCACCCGCCAATCTGGCGCGCGCAAGTTCGCCTCGGTCCACATCCTTGTGCCGGATAGTTGGACGATCCTGCAAGGGCATCAACTTCTCGAAAAGATCGAAGCCGATGTCCGTCATGCCCTGCCCGGCATCACCGTATTCACCCACCTCGAACCGGTCAACGACCCCGCCTCCTGGGAAGACATGGCCCTCGACCGGGAACAGTTCTGAGCGGCCGATAGGGAACGAAGAATTTCGGAATGATATACACCAAAGACCGCTTCACCTCAGCGTCCTGGGCAGGTACAATGGCAGCAGGTTTACATCAAGGATAAACAAATGGGAAAACAAGTACGCTATATCCTGTTACTCTGTTCTTTACTTCTATTCTCCTGCGACCTCAACCCAATCATCCCCGCCGCTTCCCCGCCAACCGTCGCATTGGTCACACCACAGGCATTGGATTCTTTCATCCTGCCGACTGTTACTCCCACCCATACTCCCACGGCCACCGCAACAAGCATTCCCACACAAACCATAGCCCCTGAATCCACAGGGACCCTGCCCGCACTCGATACGGTCATCCCAATTCCACCGCACTTTATGGAATTAAATCAGGGTCTCCTCTCCTACTTAGGCGCAGACTCC
>JAEURI010000097.1 GCA_016789225.1 Anaerolineales bacterium | reverse complement strand
AATACAAGACTGAGGAACAGATGCGCGCAGACTACCCCCAACTCTGCGAAGAATTTTATAAGGGCCAATTCCCGCCTGAGGTTATCGAAAGCCTTGATCGGATTTTTGTTGAAGCGGGAGAGCGTCCGCTGATTGTCCGCTCATCCAGTTTATTGGAGGATAATTTTGGCACTTCCTTTGCCGGAAAATACGAGAGTATCTTTTTGCCCAATCAGGGAACCAGGGAAGAACGTCTCTCTGCGCTGACGAATGCCATCGCCCGAATCTATGCCAGTGTTATGAACCCTGATGTGTTGATCTATCGTCACACCAAGGAACTCGCCGACTACGACGAACGGATCGGCATCCTCATTCAAATTGTGGAAGGCGAACAGGTTGGGCGCTATTACTTCCCACATGCAGCTGGTGTGGCATTCAGTCGTAACCTCTATCGCTGGTCCCCGCAGATTAAACAGGACGAAGGTTTCCTTCGTCTCGTCTTTGGTTTAGGCACTCGCGCTGTGGATATGCTCGCAGACGATTATCCACGGCTCGTCGCACTCAGCCATCCGCGCCTCCATTCCTCGTCTGATGTCCGTATGATCAAGAGATATTCTCAGCAAAATCTTGATGCCATCGACCTTGAGACCAACACCTTTGTTACCATCCCTGTGCGGGAGGCTCTCCACTCGGATTATGACCCACTCCGCTACATTGCACAGGTGGAGCAGGATGGATATCTTGCCCCGATCCGCTCGCGCCTCGACTCTACCGATAAACTGGTCATCACCTTTGATGGATTGCTCTCACGGACGCCTTTTCCAAAATCCATGCGCGCGGCGTTGACATTGCTCGAAACTCATTACGGCTCTCCCGTCGATACAGAGTTCACGGTGAAGATCTTGAACCCTGACGGTCAGCCTGATGTACAAATCACACTACTTCAATGTCGCCCACAAAGCCATATCCATGAAGCAAACGAAGTTCAGATTCCCGCCGACCTTGAACCAGAAAATATCATCTTTTCTTCGCAGAACATGGTTCCACAAGGCTCTGTGAAAAATATTAAATATATCCTGTTCGTTCCATCCGAAGGATATTTCAGCCTTGAGTCACAGGCCGAGCGTACGCAGTTGGAACGGGCAATTGGTCAACTTAACTCTGCGCTCAAAGAGCACACCTTCATCGCAGTAGGCCCTGGCCGCTGGGGCACCTCCACACCGGACCTTGGTGTTCACATTGCCTATAGCGATATCTACAATGCGCGGGCATTGGTTGAACTGGCCGGAGAGGAGGTGGGGGCATCTCCTGAACCTTCGTTTGGCACACATTTCTTTCAGGATTTGATGGAGGCTAATATCTATCCGCTGGGTGTTTTTCTAGACGATGAGAATACACTCTTCAAACGCGATTTTTTCTACAACACTCCAAATCGACTGTTAGACTTTGTTTCGGTCACAAATCCGCGTGTGATTGCAGCTCTTAAGTTGATCACCGTGAGTGATTATCGTCCTAACACGCATATGGATTTGATTATGGATGCGTCCAAGAGTCGCGCTGTGTCCTTCCTGGTTTCTGAAAAGAATGCAACAACAGATGAGGAGATCGTAATCACCCCATCGCCCTCCGGCTTGGAATAAAAAAATGGACGACTATGTGTCGTCCATTTTTTTATTCCCCATAAATAAGAACAAATGTTCTAATTCGATTTCGCTTCAAACCTAACTTATTACCTGTTCCACACCATCTGGCGGAGTCAACGCCTCAGCATGGAATGCGGCAAATTTGGGCCTCATCCAAAATACAATCACCAAACTAATGATGGCGAATACTCCAAGCACTCCTTCCAAGGCAACCATACTGATATTCTGACCGAGATATACAGCGGCTGCGTCTACAAGGGTATGCCATAACACGGCCAGCCAAAACCAAATTTGTTTTTTGCTAACCAGCCCATACATCACCATTACCGACAAAGCCACATGTAAACACATTGTAAAGATGCGTTCCGCGAATCCAAGGATCGCAAGATATGGCGGTGTTGACCAATAGGCTTCTACTTGTTGTTTCGCTAATTCAAGTTGTTCAGGCGGAATGCTTGGCACAGTGGAAAGGTCAATATAGCGATATGCCATCATGTTGATAAATGCCAGTGCCGTGATTACGCCCAGCAGGATGGCTTCTGTGCCGCCATGCCCAAGGCCGATGTAAACTCCTTCTTCCCAGGTTCTGCTTTTCTTCAAAATGAATTTGAAAAGAATATACCGGGCCGTCTCTTCGAACAACCCGGCCAGAACACCAAGCACGAGTGCATATGCAATTACACCCCAGGATTGAAATGTCGAAGTCAGAGCCAGCACAAGAGGTATATGCAGAATCTGCGATACAATAAATGTCAAACCACCCGCAAGAAAGAGCTTCCATGATAACTTGAGTTTGCGCGCAACATAAAACCCTGCAATGATGGGAAGGAGGATCATTCCCATAAAATTGATAACGAGCATTATTTCAAGCATGTGTTTCCTTTGCTATCCAAATTGTGGCATTGAGCGTTGGCGGATCGTTTCGCGAGTCAGCAGGCGTTTGGCGATGACATTGATCTTATTCTGGTTTTCCAGAAT
>JAEURI010000048.1 GCA_016789225.1 Anaerolineales bacterium | reverse complement strand
AATGGGTTGTCCGTCTGCATAGTTCATCGAGGTCAATGTGGCAACGATCTGAGCCGTCAGATCTGTGTAGGCGGCATATTCACTTGCTTTGAAAACAAGAATATGCGGCTCAAAGATCGTCCCTTGTGCAGGATAGTTGACCAGATTGAATCGTGAATGCTGCGGCATTTCCCCGGCAGAGGGATTGATGTATGGGAATTCGACTTCGACCGTAGTCGTGGCGGAAACGCTGCTTGCCATGCTGGTGGGCACCACAAACGAAACCCCGCCGGATGTAAACGCTTCACCATCCAGAACGGACGGAGCCTGGGTCGGCGCGGCGGCTGTCAATGCCTGGAGGGTTTGGGTGACAATCAAGTCCACGTTCGAGTCGGGTGTGGGGGCTCCGCATGCCGACAGGATGAAAAATATGATAACCAGCCCCACGGGAAGTTTTCTCATGGATCCTCCGATTTGGATATGGAAAGACAGCCCACCTCAACCCCAACCTGAAATTGATGCAACGACGAGGCCCTGCCTAGACTGACGGCGGGATTCGACCGTCAGAAAGCGAAACAGGTTCCAGGTCCGGGTGAGGCGGTGATGTGTCTGTGATTACAGATTGCCGCGGCGTTCCTGTTCCAGTTCAAGCGACTCGAATAAGGCTTTGAAGTTGCCTTTGCCGAATCCTTGCGCGCCGTGGCGTTGGATGACTTCGATGAACATGGTGGGACGGTCTTGAATGGGTTTGGTGAAGATCTGCAGTAGGTAGCCTTCGTCATCCTTATCGACCAGGATGCCGAGTTCTTGAATGGCTTTGTAATCTTCCTTGATGGTGCCGATGCGGTCGGGAAGCATTTCGTAATAGGTATCGGGCACACGTAAAAATTCGACGCCATTCTTGCGCAGTTTTTCAATGGTGGTGAGGATATCGCCGGTGATGATGGCAAGGTGCTGTGCGCCTGGAGTGAGATAGTAATCGAGATATTCTTCGATCTGACTCTTGCGTTTGCCTTCGGCGGGTTCGTTGATGGGGAACTTGACGCGTCCATTGCCGTTCTGCATGACCTTGGACATGAGCGCGGAGTATTCGGTGGAGATATCTTTGTCATCGAAGTGCATGAGTTGACGAAAGCCCATGACTTGGTGATAAAAGTTGACCCAGTGATTCATTTTGCCGAGCTGCACATTACCGACGATGTGGTCGATGGCGGCGAGCCCGGTGGATTCGGTATCGTGTTTCAGTGGACGGTAGGTGGGGGCGAAGGTACCTTTGTAATCATCGCGGTCAACAAAAGCGTGGATGGTTTCACCGTAGGTATAGATGGCTGATGAGCGATAAATGCCGTGGTCATCTTTTTCTTCGCGCGGCGCCCAGGCGGATTTTCCTCCGCGGCTAGTGGTTTCGCGCCAGGCTTTTTCGACGTCATCCACTTCGAGGGCGATGATCTTAACGCCATCGCCGTGAACCATGTGGTGCGATGCCAGTGGGCTGGAGGGAGAATATGGCGCAGAAACAACGAACCGCGCCTGCCCCGATTCGAGTACATACGAGGCGAAGTCGCGGTTGCCGGTCTCAAGCCCTGAATAAGCGACAGGTTTGAAGCCAAATGCCTTCCACCAATAATACATGGCATGTTTGGCGTTGCCCACATAAAAGTGGACGTGGTCGAACGATTTGATCTGAAGGAAGTCAGCTTCCTCGGTCATGGGGCGGGAATCAGTTTTTTCTTTTGTTACCATTTTCTCTCCTTTGGTTGGTTTTCTGGATTCTACGATAAATAAATGGGGATGGCAATAAAAAAATGCCCTCCCAGGTTGGAGGACATTTTGGAATCCTATCACAGTATGGCTAAACAGAGCGGGCCTGGGCTGATTTTGTCACCTGGTCCCGTATGAAAAACGGAAGATACAGAATGAAGAAGATCACGAACGCAACCACTTCCAGCTGCGGAATGTACCAGGGCCACGGCGAGAGAACGTCCATCAGCGTGGGGGAAGGCGGTTTCTGTGCAATGAACAGGTAATTACTGCCAATGAGGTAATTGAAGAAGAAGATGAACACCATGTAGATGTTTGTCCAGATAAAGATGCGTTTGAACGATGCCAGCGTGGGGCGATACCCCTCCACAACCGTCATGAAGATCGGAATGGTGATGATCAGTCCGTGTGCGATGAGGGTTTGCATAATGCGGTAATGTGGAATGTCGTACATCGCCCCGTCCGAGGGAGTCAGGAATGCCTGCAATGCGCCGCCGATCCCCAGAAAATAAGTGAAGTCATACAGGCTGCGGTTATCCGTCAGCGCCGTATAAACCGTGATCCACACCATCACACTACACAAATGAAGAGGCAGCATGGTCTGAATGTTCCAAATACCCCAATAAGCTGACCAGATGTGAAGACCGATCTCATTGACCGCCAGCAAAATCGCCAGCGCGGCACGGATGAAATTTTTCTCCCTATCCCCCCATACATTTCGAAAATAAAAGAACGATAGCCAGAAAAGAACAAAGATACCCACCACCATCAGGTGCTTCGGACCAAAGATCTGGAGAGATGTCTCCGTGTGCTCGACAGAAAACAGTTCCAACATGCCTGCCTCCTAGGGAAAGACTTATTCGCTACATTGTATCGTATCCGTCACAAAGTTGGGTTTTGCGATGCGCGATTCGGATCATCCCCTGATCCAATGATCTAAATTTTCCTGCATGAACTTATCCCAAGCAGGGAAGTCTTCCGGATTCCACATCCGATTCATGATGGCAATGGCATCCTCTTGTTTCCAGCCGAGTTTGTGGATGTGATACAACGCCAGGAAGGCTGTGGCGCGATAATTTGCCTGGCAATGGATGAAGAGATTCTTGTCCTTGTGAGTTTCCATTGCCTTGAAGAACGCCTCAAGGTCTTCACGCGTCGGATTGCCCCATTGAACCGGGATATGAATATAGTTCATCCCCAGCGAAGCCACGATTTCGCTTTCGTCCTGGATCGCCCCTTCCGATTTTTCCGTGGCGAGGTTGATGACCACCTGCTTGCCTGCATCGGCAACTTCCTTCAACTGTTCCGGTGTGGGCATGCCGCTGCTGGAAAGATTTTCATTCCAATATAGATAGTTGAAAATATCCTTCATTTCACCGTTACAACCTTTCCATTGGTCATCTTTTGCAAGTCTTCGGTCTTCAATTCAAAAATGGCTTTGGGCGTCCCCGCGGCGGCCCAGATGGTTTGAAATTGAAGGAAATCCTCATCGAGATAGGTTTCCATCGGTTCGACATGCCCCAACGGAGGCACGCCTCCAATGGCAAAGCCGGTCACTGCTCGCACGAAATCGGCATCAGCCTTCCCGATGGCTTCCCCGGCATACTCGCTAATCTTCTTTTCATCCACGCGGTTCGGGCCGGACGTAAGCACCAGAATCGGCTTGTTACTCGTTTTGCCGCGAAAGATCAACGACTTAACGATCTGACCAAGCTGGCAGCCTGCCTGGTCTGCAGCTTCCTGCGCGGTGCGGGTCGATTCGGCGTGTTCTATCACCTGGTAGCCATAACCAAGGGAATCGAGCAAGTCTTGAATTTTTTGAGCGGAAGGGGAAAGTGTAGACATCCGCACATTATACAAAACAAATTATTTACGCGTGTACTTGATCTGCCATTTCACCTGCCAGGTCTTTCCACTGTCATCCGAGCGTTCCCAATTCCAATCGAATTGCCCCGGCTCGATGTTGTACCAAACCATCCTCTGCTTGCAAGCTTCGCCCTTTACAATGGCATCACGCACAAGGATCATGTTCCCGTCCTCAAAGCCGCCTGTGAAATCGAGATACGAGCCGCTATTGTCCACCCAGGTCTGGCACCATAGCTTCCGCTCCGGGTCATAGCACGAAACGCTCATCCCGATCAGGTCCGGCGCAGTGAAGTTCTCCTGTACCATCTTGCCATCAAATTTCAGCTCGACTCGGTTGCTGCCTTTTCCATCATCGGCCCAGGCGGCATCCCATTCGCCGAGCCAGAAATCAAATTGACGTTCAGGTTGAAGATTCATTCAAGTCTCCTTTGGTTTGAAACAGAATAGCATAATTGTCACAAGCGAAAACCCTGCCAAAAGACCGTTTTGTCGTAAAATGATGCCATGCCTACACAAGAAGAGATCTACAAAACTGAAGGGGATAAATACGAAGCCTTGATCGCGCGTGAGGACCATCAGGGAAATATTCTCAAAACCTTGCGCGAGATCACATCCCTGGAAGGGCGTCTCGTTCTGGACCTCGGGGCTGGCACCGGACGCCTGGCCGGGTTGCTCGCTCCACACGTGGAACGCGTCCATGCCTTCGATGTATCCGAGGAGATGTTGCGCGTCTGTCGCGATAAATTTATTGCCAGCGGACTGACCAACTGGCAGGTGGATCTTGCCGACCATCGCAAACTTCCCGTCGCGGACCAGTCTGCCGACCTGGCCGTCTCCGGCTGGAGCGTGAGTTATCTCGCGGTCTGGAATCCGGATACTTGGCGTGAGGAGTTAGAATCCTGGCTCGGCGAAATGAAACGCGTCTTAAGGCCGAACAGCTTCATCGTCCTGTTTGAGTCGCTGGGTACGGGCAATGAATCGCCCGTCAGGCTGGAACATCTCAAGGATTTTTATCCCTGGCTGGATGAGTCCGGATTCCAAAACAAATGGATTCGCACAGATTACAAATTCGCCTCACTGGCTGAAGCCGAGGAACTTTCACGTTTCTTCTTTGGCGACGAACTTGGAAACAAGGTGATGCAAAACAAATGGATCATCCTGCCCGAGTGTACGGGTGTGTGGTGGAAGAAGCTCTGATCACGTATCCAATGGCAGGGCCTTGAGCGGCATGGTACGCCTGGCTTTGTTCCGTTCGTATTCCTCATGAATGTTTTTGTAATCAGACGCTTCATAGCGGCTGAAGATTTCCGCGAAGATGTTCGGCAGCTTTCGATAGGGGGAGATACCCAATTCCATAAGTAGAATGTCGATATATTGCTGAAAGCGCGTGCTGACTGCGCAGGCGCGCGCGTTCTCGAACTTGATATTTTCCCGCTTCCATTGGCGGATGTGCTCGATGCTTTTTTCCATTTCCTCTGCCGTGGGCAGGCTGATTTCATTCCTTAGGGTTGCGCACAACCACTGCGTGCCCACCTCAACCGCAGGCACATGCATAGATCCGTGGTTGTAACCGGCAAAGGCCAGCCGCGGGATGCGCGGATGAATCAGATGTCGATAAAGCTGTGCACCGTCCTTCTCTGCTTCGAGAATTTTTCTGTATTTTTCGGGCAGGAAGGGAAATGTGGGGGTCAAATAGCCGATGGATACAACCGCCAGGTCGCAGGGAATTTCTGCGCCGTTCGTAAGTTTAATGGCTTGTTCTGTGAACCCTGCGATCTCCGCTTGTTGCGGCAGGATCTTTCCTTGTGCCACAAGTGGATAATAATTTTCCGGCCCGAGCGCGCCTGAGGAACGAAAGTCGTGTAATATTTTATGGGTGGGCACGAGAGTTTTTAACCTTTCCCTAGCGGCCTGATCTTTCGCATTTCGCTTCATCTGAAAAAGCACAATGGATTGAATGAAATTCCAAAAGCCCGAGATGACGAACCTAAGCTGTTTGTGCAGGAATCGTTCGATGGCGTTTGGCTGAGCCCAACTCGTCATCATCACATTCCCAAAACGTGTGAACAGGGCAAAGGTAAAATGAATGCCCAGGATCCACTCCGGGATCAGCCAATTTGGCGAGCGGAAGACATGGTGCACTTCCCTGGTGCGTTCCGCTGCAAGGGTGGCCATATCCAGCGCGCTTTTCCCATAGCCAACGA
>JAEURI010000237.1 GCA_016789225.1 Anaerolineales bacterium | reverse complement strand
GGCTGGCTTGCTTTAATCGGTGCCGTGGCGCTGGGACCACGTCTTGGCCGTTTTGCAAAGGATGGTAGTCCTATCGCCATCCCCGGTCACTCGATTTCTCTGGTTGTGATGGGTGTGTTCATTCTTTGGCTTGGTTGGTTTGGTTTCAATCCAGGCAGCCAGCTAGCCATTCATGGCGGCAATGCGGACGCAGTTTCTTTGGTTGCAGTCAATACTAATCTGGCCGCGGCGGCAGGTGGACTGGTCGCCATGCTCCTTGCGTGGATGTTTGTAACTAAGAAGCCAGACCTCCCAACAACCTTGAACGGTGTGCTCGCTGGCCTTGTTGCTATCACGGCTCCCTGCGCTTACGTAACGCCTGCCTATTCACTATTGATCGGCGCAATCGGTGGAGCCATTGTTGTGTACGGCGCAATCCTTCTTGAGAAACTCAAGATCGATGATCCCGTTTCTGCTGTGCCCGTCCATTTGATGAACGGCATTTGGGGCACGCTTTCAGTCGGTATCTTCGCCACTGAAAATGGGGTGACAGGTCTCGTGGCTGGCAACACGACCCAGATCATGGCCCAATTGATCGGCGTGGCGGCGGTGGGCCTGTGGTGTGCCGCGACGGGTGCAGTCTTGTTCTTTGGCATCATCAAATACACGGTTGGTCTGCGCGTTTCCCGCGAAGAGGAAATTAAAGGCTTGGATGTTGAAGAACATGGAACACAGGCATATCCTCGAGACGTGGTTGGCTCATTGAGCGCCACTGATTAATTTTTGGTAGACCAGTCATCTTCTTCGACTGTTAATACTCTCCTTGATAGTCCCCGAAAGGGGAAACTCATGGCGGCTGGTTTGCTCCCAGCCGCCATGTTCTTTAATTACCCGTTTGGGTAATAGACCTGCCTGCACCCTACCCATATAATCCCGCCATCAAACAATTCATTGTAAGGAGAATTACCCATGGCAAAGACAATCAAGGAAGTTTTGGAATTGGCAAAAGGCGTTCAGGTTGTGGACTTGCGCTTCATTGACTTACCTGGTACCTGGCAGCATTTCACCATGCCTGTTCAGCGTCTGACAGAGGATTTTTTCAAAGAGGGCATTCCTTTTGACGGTTCGTCCATTCGCGGTTTTCAGGAAATTCACGAATCCGACATGCTGCTCAAGCCTGACCCAGAGACTGCCTTCGTTGACCCAACTTCCGTCACCCCAACCCTGGTGATCTCCTGCAATGTCTTCGACCCGTTCACCGAGGAACCTTATTCCCGCGACGCGCGTTACGTGGCGCAAAAGGCTGAGGCGTACTTAAAAAGCACGGGCCTCGCCGACACAGCTTACTTCGCGCCTGAGGCGGAGTTCTTCGTCTTCGATGGCGTCCGCTACACTTCCACTCCGAATGAGTCGGCTTTCTCCATCGATTCAAGCGAAGCCTGGTGGAGCAGCAATCGCGAAGGCGGCTTTGGTGGACAGATCCAGCCCAAGCGCGGTTACTTCCCAACCTCCCCAACCGACACACTTCAGGAACTTCGCAACCAGTTCATGCTCGCCATGCAAGCCGCTGGCGTCTCAATGGACTTGCATCACCACGAAGTCGCCACCGCTGGTCAGAGCGAAATGTCCATGCATTTCACCACACTCACCCGCATGGCGGATGACCTTTTGCTCTACAAGTACATCATCAAGAATGTTGCCCGCCAGAATGGCAAGACCGTCACGTTTATGCCAAAGCCCATCTTCGGTGACAACGGTTCAGGTATGCATGTTCACTCGTCTTTATGGAAGGGCAGCACCAACGTCTTCTTTGATGAGAAGGGGTATGCGGGTCTCTCCCAGACTGCCAAGTATTACATCGGCGGTTTGCTCAAGCACGCGCCAGCGCTTCTCGCGTTGACCTCGCCCACCACCAACTCTTATCGCCGCCTCGTGCCTGGTTATGAAGCACCCGTCAATATCGCCTACTCACAGCGCAACCGTTCCGCGATCTGCCGCATTCCTGCGAATAAAAGCTCCAAAGCCAAGCGTGTTGAATTCCGCGCGCCTGACGCAACCAGCAATCCCTACCTTGCTTTCTCAGCCATCCTCATGGCGGGCCTTGACGGCGTGTTGAATAAGATCGATCCCGGTCAACCTCAGGATCGCGACCTGTATGAATTGCCTGCCGAAGAAAAGAAACTCATCAAGCAGGTTCCCAGTTCTCTTGGTGAAGTGCTCGATGCTCTTGAAGCAGATCATGCCTTCCTGCTTGAGGGCGGAGTCTTCACTCCCGACCTGCTCGAAGAATACATCAAGTACAAACGTGTCAACGAGGTGGATGCGATTCGTCTGCGCCCAACACCTCACGAGTACGTCATGTACTTTGACGCCTAACCGACTGTAAGCCGCTTCACGCTTCATCCTACACTGACAGCTGGTTGCAGACCAATGGGCCTGTGCCAGCTGTCAACATTTATTCGACTATGAGCACCCTTCTTATCTCCTCTTTCATTCTCGCCATCTCATTTTGTGCCCCGCCTGGGATTGTTACCGCGGAAACCCTCCGCCGCGGATCAGCCCGTGGATTCCTCCCAGCTTTGTATGTTCAATTTGGTTCATTGGTTGGTGATACGACCTGGGCGGTCATC
>JAEURI010000228.1 GCA_016789225.1 Anaerolineales bacterium | reverse complement strand
GATGGTATATGCCACACGATAATAACCAACCGCAGTCGTATCGAGAAAGAAACCGACCCAGATCAATTCGCTCTCGCGGAAGAGTTTGATAATGGTCGCGCTGATATTGGAACTGAATGCAAAACGGAAAATCTCTTTTCGTGCAGTGAGTTTCGAGAAAGGCGCGCGCCACCATCCACTGCCGAGTTTTTGGCGAAGTTGGTTTTGAGCGAGAGCGAAAAGTCCCAGCCCTAGAATGGATTTGCCGATCAGATACGCAATTAGAACAATGGTGATGCTGCCACCAAAGAAGAACGCCCCCGCGATAATGAGTGTGGTGACAATGGCTTGAATTAAGTTAACCGTGCCCTGCAATTTTATCTTTTCGGTGATCTGCAAAATTCCCGTGGATGTTTCAGTATTGAAATTTGCCAGTAGGTTAATCGCAAAGATGGTGAACATCCAGGCAATGTCGGGAGTCTTTGCAAGGTAGGTTTCAGCAAGTTGCGCAGTGAAAAGCACGACGAGAAAAGCCATCAGCGAAACCAAGGCTTCAGTTGTGCTGGCAGCTTTGAACAAGGCAGAGGCTTGTTCTTTATCTTGTTTGTTCAGATACTCGCCGCCATAACGCACCACCAACTCACTCATGCGGAACGAGAAGATGCTATTTACCACCGAAGCGAATGACGTCACCACGCCTATGAGACCAAACCCAGCCGGTCCGAGCAGACGGGTCGCCATAATGCCCTGCACAACGCTTAATCCAAGCGCGAGGGTGTTGTTGCTGAATAATGATCCGCTGGAACGAATTACCTTGGCAAAGAGCGGGTCGTTTTTGAATTTGGAGAGGAGGGACATAAAAAATTTACCAAATAACAGTTACAGATTATAAGGGGGTAATTGGTAATTGGTAATTGTCAATCTCGAACAAGGGTCAGGCTATGGAGTCAAAATATCCTTGGCCCAACTGCGTTCCGCTTTGTACCATTCGATCAGGTTACCGATACCTTCTCGTAATTTAACTTGTGGATCCCAGCCCAGCACTTCGCGTGCCTTCGAAACATCCGCCTGGTTCATGAACATGTCTGCAAGATTGGGCGGACCGTACTGGATGTTCGCCTTTTTGCCAGTCAGATCTTCGATCAAGGTTACCAGGTCGTTGATAGAGATAACCTCATGTCCACCCAGATTGATGATCTCATACCCGAGTGGTTTTAGTGCGGCGATGGTTCCGCGGGCGATATCGTCCACATAGGTGAAGCCGCGTGACTGTTTGCCGTCACCATTGATGCGCACGGGCTTGCCCTCAAGTATCCATTGCACGAAGCGGAACATGGCGAGGTCGGGTCGACCTGCCGGGCCGTATACCGTGAAGTAACGGACAACGGTCACATCGATGCCGTACAGGTGGTGATACGAATGTGCCAGCGCTTCGGCGCCTTTTTTGCTGGCGGCGTAGGGCTGCATCGGCTCACTACTGGAGGCCGTTTCCGGTGTGGGGTGAGGCGGGTTTTCTCCATAGATGCTGGATGTGGAGGCCAGGATGAATTTCTTGCATCCAAACTGACGGCACACTTCGAGCATGTTTAGGGTACCTATTACATTGGAATCAAGGAATGCCCATGGATTTTCCACGCTGTAGCGCACACCTGCGCGGGCAGCTAGGTTGATCACTCCATCGAATTTCTCATTCTTGAACAAATCGATGACTGATCTATCTGAAATGTCGCGTCGGTAAAATTTGAATCCATGCTTCGATTGAAGCCCTTTAAGGCGGTATTCCTTCATACGTGGATCATATGCGTCGTTGATATTATCGATACCCGCAACGGTATGCCCCTGCTCCAGAAGCATCTGCGATGTGCGCGCGCCAATGAAGCCTGCCGCCCCCGTTACCAGATAATGAGCCATAAAAAAGTTCCTTTATGAATTGTCAGTTGTTTACAAACGTTCCACGTTCTTGAACTTGCCCAGTTTACCCGTTGCGTTGCGGGTATCGAACACGAACTTCGCTGCTGTGATGATTTCCTTATATTGATAATCCTTGTGATTGGTGACGATTACCACCGCATCGGATGCCTTCACAGCCTTCATTAAGTCTGTAACACTATCCATATGCCAGCCGTCGTATTCGTGATGAACGTGAGGAATATAGGGATCATGATAACTTACATTTGCTCCCTTCTTTTGCAGCAGGCCGATTACATCCAATGAGGGTGATTCGCGCACATCGTCGATATCAGGCTTGTAGGCTACACCCAAAACAAGGATATTGGAGCCTTTGATCGTCTTTCCAAGTTCATTCATGGATTCCATCAGACGGTTGACCACGTAGCGCGGCATATTGGTGTTGATTTCCGAGGCCATTTCGATGAAGCGGGCATTGTAATTCAATGCTTTCATCTTCCAGGAGAGATACAGCGGATCGATTGGGATGCAGTGACCACCCAGGCCGGGGCCTGGTGTGAACTTCATAAAGCCAAAGGGCTTGGTGGCAGCCGCATCGATCACTTCCCATACATCCACACCGAGACGTTCGCACATGATAGCCAGTTCATTGACCATACCAATGTTGATCATACGGAATGTGTTTTCGAGCAGTTTTGCCATTTCAGCAGCTTCTGCAGTAGAGACCTGGTGAATGGTCTTTATCGCGCCTTCGTACCAGGCCGTTGCCACTTCGCCGCAGGCTTCGGTGATGCCACCCATCACCTTGGGAGTGTTGATGGTCGTCCAGTCTTCACGGCCTGGGTCTACGCGTTCTGGTGAGAAGGCCAGATACCAGTCCTCGCCTACAGTCAGGCCATGGTCGATACCCAATTTGGGAAGTAATAATTCACGAGTCGTACCAGGATAGGTGGTAGATTCAAGCACCACCACCATGCCTTTGTGAACATACTTTGCAAGTTCTTCGACAGCCGAAAGAATGAAAGACATATCCGGGTCCCCAGTCTTGCGAAGCGGAGTAGGCACACAAATGCTGACGGCATCCATCTCTTTTAAGATGGAAAAATCAGCTGTGGCGGTCAAATTCCCGGTCTTGACGAGATTTGCAACTGCTTCAGTTTTGACATCTGGAATATACGATTTACCCTCCATAAGCGAATTTACTTTGCGCTTGTCCGGGTCCACGCCGGTGACATGAAACCCCGCCTCGCCAAATACCACAGCCAGCGGCAAACCTACATATCCGAGTCCGAGGATGGCGATCTTTGCTGTTTTCTCTCTTAATTTCCCGATTAGTATTTCTTTAGTAGACATAGTCTTTTATTCCTTTCAAACCTTTCATGCTTTCAGAACAAATTTAGTTGTTGCGGCTTCTCAGGTTCACGAGAAGCTGTTTCTTTCCTTTTGGATGAAATGACCGTTTTTCCCAGTGCCTTGCGGGCTTCGTTCAACTGGTCGGGCAGGTTGGCAAAATCCGCCAGAATGGACGGTTTCAATGCCGCCTGGTGTAGTGCCGCCGCAGGGTGGAACATGGGGATCACGAATCGCTCCCCAACTCTGTGCATCGTGCCATGCACCGAAGTGATCTTCACGCCAGGGATGAACTTACCCATCGAAAAGCGACCAAGCGTCACAATGATACTCGGATTAATCGTCCGTATCTGAGTCTCCAGATATTTGTCGCACATTTCCAGTTCTTCGGGTTGCGGATCGCGGTTTCCGGGTGGGCGGCATTTGACCACGTTGGCAATGAATACATCCTCACGTGTGACGCCTGCCTGGGCCAGAAGCTGGTCCAAAAACTTGCCCGCTGCGCCTACAAAGGGACGCCCCTGCTCATTCTCATGAAAACCAGGTCCCTCCCCAATGAACATGATCTCCGCGTCTGCGGGGCCTTCACCCGCCACCGCCTTCTTGCGCGACTCGTGCAGAACGCAGTTCGTGCAAACGGCAACATCCTTTGCAAGCTGGGTGAGAGTTTCCTCGGCGTTCATGTCATTCTCCAGACAGTTGATGAAGTTCATCCAACGACATCAGGATGGCGTCTTCGTTATTATCCTTGTAATAATCTTTTCGTCTTCCTTCTTCCACATAACCGAAACTGCGGTACATCTTCAACGCAGCCTCGTTGCTCGCACGGACTTCCAGGATCGACCGCGTGGCGCCTTCAGCCTTGGCATCTAACAGGGCATGAGTCAACAACCGCCTGCCAATACCCTTTCCGCGAAAGTCGGGGTGTGTGGCGATGGTGGCCACATGCAATTCGTCCACGAGCAGCCAGCTTACGATCATGGCCGCAATCTGCCCGTCCAAAACTGCCACCCAGCTGCGTGAGGTTTCGTTATCCGTCAACTCGAACTTAAAGGAGCGCGCGGGCCAGGGCAGGGAAAATGAAACTTGGTCTATCGCAACCACCTGCTCAAGATCGTCTTCGGTCATTTTCCGAATTACAAGACCAGACAGGCCGCTGGCATGGATGGGTTCTTCATGGCTCATCGGGTCTATTGGATCGGCGTTCCTGCCGCATGCAAATAGATCGGAGCAAGCGTGGCGGCATCATCCACCTGATTTTCCTGCCAGCGATTCCATGCCAGCTCGGCAAGAACCGCGGGGCGCTTCGTGCAATAAGCAGGGGAGGCCAGCGCGATTTTTTTCTTTTTGGAAAATTTCCTTCGCTCTTCGGATGTTAACTCACCTGCAACAATGACGGGACCTTCAAATTCGTTCAACAACTCATCCACCGTCCCGCTTCGCACCGGACCTTCGGCCTGCCACTGTTTCTCTTTGGTTTTATACACCCCGAAAGCGATTCGAGTCCGCCCGGCTTGCAGGACCGCGATCAATGGATGTTTCGACAAAGGCTGGGCTGCCGCAATGACATCCAGGGTGGGGATGCCTATCACCGGCAGGTTACGCGCCAGCGCAATTCCCTTTACCAGCGACAAGCCCACCCTCAAGCTGGTGAAGGAACCGGGACCGATTGCCACACCCAACGCGTTGACCATGCCCATCGTCACGCCGCACCGTTTCAAAAGTCCGGAAAGAGCCGGGGAGAGTTCGGTGGTGTGATGCTGGCCCGTTGTCCAGGACATTTCGCCCAGCACCCGGTCGCCATTGTATAAAGCCAGCCCGACCTGGGCTGTGGAGGTATCAACCGCCAGAAGCATTACCCGCCTCCAAACATGGACTGACGAATGGAGTCCAGCAAACCGTCATAGCGGTTTCCGGTTGCGCGAAAATTCATTTGGCGATGTTCATCTGCAATATGGTCCAGAATGATCCAAAGATTTTCATCAGGGATGAGGTTGCCCAAACGCTCGGGCCATTCGATGATGAGAGCGCCTTCAGCGAGCATCGAGTCAAGGTCGAGCTGCTCAGCTTCCGGCACGGATTCGAGGCGATAGGCATCGAGGTGAAATAACTGACCTCCATCGGCGCGACGGTACATGTTGACGAGGATGAAGGTTGGGCTGGAAACAGCATCGAGTGCCCCCCATCCTTGTGCCAGCCCCTGGGTTAGTGTAGTCTTTCCGGAACCCAAATTCCCCTGCAGGCAAATGACATCGCCTGTTTTGAGAAAACTGCCAAGGCGCATGCCGATGCGGCGCGTTTGTTCAGGGCTTCGGCTGAAAAATTCCAGCATGTGGGCGTCAAGGATTGGCATAACGATTGAATTATACCCCCAGGAATTGACACGGTGCTTTACAAAGAACCTTTTAAAAATGAACAAGCCCGGCCCTCGAAAATCATCGACAGCCGGGCTGAATTTGCCTATTTCTCTCTTTTCCTTCCGGGGAATATCTTATCCACTTCGTCTCGAATCATGCGATTGATCTGGCCGGGGATTTTGTTGATGCTTTCCGGGATGATGCGCCTGAAAAATTTACCGCGCCAGTTTTGCAGGATGGCTTCCAGGTACAACTTTTCCAACGATCTGACCTGCGTTTCAATGGAATACTTTTCGCTCAGAACAGCGGAATGTTCAGCGAAGCGCTTCAATCGGTCGTGGTCAGAAAGCAGATCGGCCAGCATATCGGCATAGGTCTTGACGTTCAATGGCACCATGTAACCGTTTTGACCGTCATCGAGCATCCCTTCGAAGGCTTCATCCTGTACCGCCACCATTGGCAGGCCGGAGGCAATCGCCTCAATGACTGAGATCGGATGCACCTCGGTGGTGGATGCCGAGAGGAATACGGTCGCATCGTGGAAAACATCGGGCAATTCAGTGCGGTTGACCATGCCCAAAAAGTGGATTCGGCCCCTGGCGCGCGTGGCATTCGCCTTCTCTTCAACACTCTTGCGCGCACTGCCATCCCCGGCAAAGACCAGGTGCGCATTTGGGACTCTTTCGGAAAGCAGGTCGAACGCCTCGACGATGAACTCAAGACGTTTCTCCGGGTCCATGCGCCCGACGGTAAGCAGGATCTGCGCATCGGGACCCAGCCCCAGCCGGTTTCGCAACGCACCGGGCCTTTGAGCCGACTTGAACATGCTCAGGTCGATCCCATTCGGGATGACTGTGATCGGTTGTTTCACTTTTTGATGAAGCAGCAGTCGCTGAAACTTTGGCGAAGGCACCACGATCTGGTCGCCCAGGTTGGTGGTTGCCTTGCTAAACCAGCCCGCTGCGTGTTTGATGATGCTCGTCCCGCCGATGAACTTGATGTAGTGAGTGTAATCCGTGATGGAGGTGTGATAGGTGTAGATCAATGGCAGGCGCTTGGTGGATGCGGTGAGATACGCCAACAGACCCACACTGGCCGGGCTGTGGGCGTGAAGGACGTCAAAGTTCTCGCGAGTCAATTTCCATGTGGAACGCGGAGTGCCCAACACAGCCACATAGATGGGCGGGTTATTCAAATACTTCAACGAAGGCAGGCGCATCACATTGGGTTCGTCATCTTTATAACCAGGGAACTTGGGCGCAAAAATGGTGACTTGATGTCCGCGTTTTTTCAATCCCTCCGAGATCAATTGCAGGGAAATGGAAACTCCGTTCACCTGGGGCGCGTACGTGTCGGTGAACAGACCAATGCGAAGCGAACCAATGGGTAGTTCTGTGTTGTTTAATTCCATGAATTTTCCTCGAAATGGACCCTAATGCTCTCAAAGAACCGTAGGGCTTGAATTGGATTCCTCTGAGTTTTTTTCCCGTTCCAATTGGGTCAGGTTTGTTTTCATGCGCTTTGCCAGCTCCCTGCGCGTGAGCATCACGCGATGCTGGCAGCCCTTACACTCCAGCCCGATGTCCGCGCCGAGGCGCACGACCTTCCACTCGTACGAGCCGCAGGGATGCGGTTTGCGCAGACGAAGGTGATCGTTCAAATGCAGGTCCGGGAGCATGAACAGGATTATACCGCCGTGAATTGACCCTCGTCTGACTGGGAAATATTTCCCACCTGCCGTGCGAAAACTTTCCTTGAAGAAAGTCCCATTCCGAACATAATTACAAGTGACTGTTGCTTACAGAGTGATTGTCACATGGATAGAACGGAGGCAGACATGAACAAGGATTTCACGGTCAAATTCTGGGGTGTGCGCGGGAGTTATCCAACACCGGGCGCAAGCACTGTCAAATATGGCGGCAATACCGCGTGCGTGGAGATCAACGCGGGCGGACGCACCATCATCCTCGACGCGGGCACGGGCATCATTCCGCTTGGGCGCGAGTTGGTCAAACGCCAAAATCTTGAAATCCTGCTCTTGTTCAGTCACTTGCATCACGACCACACCCAGGGATTTCCGTTCTTCGTGCCTGCTTATTTACCGAAAGCCAAACTGCACATTTACGGTCCCGGCGGCACAGCAGAGACGGTGAAACATGTGCTGGAGCACAATCAATCTTCGGATACGTTCCCGATCTCATTGCGCGACATGGCATCGAACAAGGATATTCAATCGTTGCGCGAGTCGCAGGTCATAGTTTGGGACGAGGATGGAGTTCGGGTTGTTGAATCAATTTCAAATCCGAGTCCTGAGGCGGTGGTCATCCGCATTCACAGGTCACATGCACATCCCGGTGGCGTGTATCACTATCGCATCACGTATCAAGGCAAGTCTGTGGTGTATGCCACTGACACCGAAGGTTATGTGGGCATGGATCGTAAGTTAATTCAGTTCGCGCGCGATGTAGATGTGTTGATTCACGACGCGCAATATTCCGATGAACACTATTACGGAAGCCTCGCCGGATTCCCTTCAACGCAGGGATATGGACACTCGACCGCAACGATGGCGGGACAAGTTGCCGCCTCAGCCGAAACGGGACAGTTGATCCTGTTCCATCACGACCCATCCTACGCTGACGATTGGGTGGCGGCGCAAGAATCTGCCGCGAAGAATATTTTTCCTGATTCGCAGGCGGCGTTTGAAGGCATGGAAATTAGACTCCGAAGTCTGATAATGAAACTGCAAGCATGAAGTCAACCCAGACTTCGGAAGTCTCAGATGAAAGGGCAGTAAAATATGTTACGCATGACTGAACTTAAGAAAGACGATACCCGCAACCTCCTGTCGGATATTAAACTATTCGAAGGACTGACCCCATCGCAATTGGATTGGGTGGCGCATCGCGCACATCGGCGTGTGTTCCCGACTGGCAAGAATGTGATGCTCATTGAGCAACCGGGCGAGGCAGTCTATATCATCTTGCATGGGACGGTGAAGGTTTACATTGAGCAGGGCGAACGCGATGCGATCCTTTCTATTTTGGGCAGCGGTGACTTGATCGGCGAGATGAGCCTGATCGACAGCGTTGGCCGCTCTGCCAGCGTGGTCACACTCGAAGACTCGCTCATGCTATGGATGGACAAAACCACCTTCTATTACATGCTCGATAACTTTCCGCTGATTGCGCGGAATCTGGTGAAGATCCTATCGGCGCGCGTGCGACTCTCGGACCAGATGATCCAGTCGCTCGCCACACAGGATGTCAACGGGCGGGTGGCACAGAGGTTGTTGATCTTTGCCGAGCGCTACGGGCATGACGTGGACGGCGGCTTGAAGATTCGCATTGCCCTCACTCAAAGCGATATCGCCGACCTGGTGGGCGCCTCACGCAAACGCGTCAACCAGACCATGGTGCTTTTCAAGGAGCAGGGACTGGTGAGCACGGATACGGATGGGCATATCATTATTCTGGACCGGGCCGGGCTGACGAAGTTCTGCAATTAGTCTCAGGGTCGATTGGTCTTGTAGTCAAACAGCCGTGGCGTCTTCAACGCTGCGGCTGTTTTTTGCCCAACAGACAAACAGGCTACCCGGCTATAATCGCCGCATGGCCGACTATAAATTCTTCCACCCCACCGAAGTCCGCTACGGAGACCTCGACCCGCAGGGACATGTCAACAACGCAAAATACCTGACGTATTTTGAACAGGCGCGTATCTATTATCTTATCCAACTGGGTTTGTTCAATAAGGACCAGTCCTTTATGGAGGTGGGCGTCATCATTGCCGACGTTCATATTACCTATCACTCCACCACCCATTACGGCGACCCCATCAAGGTCGGGGTGCGGACTTCCAAGATCGGTAACAAGTCTATGACGGTGGAACAGTGTGTGATGCATGCCGAAACCGGCAAGATGATGGCCAGCGGGACGGTGGTTCTGGTCACCTTCGATTATGAAGGTTTAAAACCCATCTCCGTGCCGGATGAATGGCGGAAGAAGATAGCTGAGTTTGAAGGTCTAAGCGTTTAAATGGTTGAAGGTTTGAAAGTCGAAATAATAGGACATTCAAACCTTCAGCTTGTCAACTTGTTCTTGTCAACTTGTTCACAGAAGGTTTCCCATGTCTCTACCAAAAATTGACGAAACATATTTCACCACTTTCCTTGTTGACCTGCTCAATATCCCCTCGCCGACGGGTTTTGCCAGCGCGGCGGTCGATTTCGTTGAAAAGGAACTTTCCAAATATAAGCAGTTGGAGTTAAGCCGAACCCGCAAAGGGGCATTAGTTGCAAAGTGGAAAGTGGAAAGTGAATTACCACCCGTGGCGCTCACGGCCCATGTCGATACGCTTGGCGCGGTGGTGAAAGAGATCAAAGGTAATGGTCGTTTGCGTCTGAGCCGCATCGGCGGCATCCAATGGCCCACAGTGGAAACAGAAGGCGTGTGGGTCTTCACATCCAAAGGTGAAAAGATACGCGGCTCGGTGTTGATCGATGTAGCATCGGGTCATATTCATAGTGGAACTGACCTACCGCGCGATGATAAACATCTTGAAGTACGCCTCGATGCTCTCACCACATCCGAAGCGGAGACGCGCGCGTTGGGAATCAATATCGGCGATTGTGTAGCCTTTGATACGCGTACTGAGATCACGAATGGATTCATCCGCTCGCGCTTTCTGGATGACAAGGCTTGTGTGGCGAATCTCGTCGCGGCGATCAAGTCGATGGTGGAGGCAGGCCAAAGTCCGGTGCGAAGCGTGTACTTCCTCATTTCCAATTATGAAGAGGTTGGTCACGGCGCTTCGGCGGGCATCCCAGATGAAGTGGCGGAGTTGGTCACGGTCGATATGGCAGTTGTCGGTGAAGGACAAGAGTCAGATGAATTCCATGCGACCTTGTGCATCAAAGACAGCGGCGGACCATATCACGAAGGCTTGAACAAAAAGATGCGCGGCATCGCCGAGAAATATGGCATCCCATACAAGACCGATATCTATCCGTTCTACGGCTCGGACGGTGAAGCCTTCTGGCGCGCGGGCGGCGACGTGGCGATGTCGCTCATCGGTCCAGGTATCGACGCCTCGCATAACTACGAGCGCGCCCACATGGACGGCTTGAACGCGACCACGAATTGGATCATGGCCTATCTGTTGGAGCATTAATAAAATGCTAACGTAAAGTTTGAGAAGGTCATA
>JAEURI010000185.1 GCA_016789225.1 Anaerolineales bacterium | reverse complement strand
CACGCAGGATACCAAGCGGACTGCCTTGTTCGACGAGTTGATTCCTGCCGATTCAAAGTCGGACGATGTGAAAGCTGTGGTGCAAAAACTGGCAGATGCACGTTTAGTGACCACCGAAGAAGACAGCAATAAGTACACCATCACGCACGAAAAGCTGATCGACGCCTGGCCCTGGGTGAAGAGATTGATCAATGAAAATCGCGATGCGATCACATTGCAGAACGAAATTGCCAGCGCAGCAAAAGAGTGGGAGGAGAACAAGCGCGATGCCAGTTATTTATATTCAGGCGGCAGGCTTGCGAATATTTGGGAGCAAGTGCAAAAGCAAAAGCTTGCACTGGGGCAATTGGCACAGGAGTTTGTAAAAGCAGGGCGGAGAAGACAGCAAAGGACAAGAACTGCCTTGATCTCAGCGGTTTCACTTGTTTTGATCGCGGCAATCGTGGCTTCAGTGGTTTTTCAAAATCAGGCGCAAGCTGCACAGGCAGCAAATGAGGAATCACAAAGATTAGCTCAGATTGCACGCGCTAATGAATTAGCAGCGCAGTCTGTAATATTTAGGGGATCAAACTATGAACTTTCGTTACTACTCGCCCTGGAAGCATTTCAAATCTACGATACCGTTCAATCACGCAGCGCACTTATGGAAAGCCTTAGAGTCAATCACCAGACACAATCTAGTGCGGAAGAACTGATCAAATTCAAATTGAGGTCAACTGCCAAGTACCCCACCAGTATTAAGTTTAGCCCTGACGGGGAGAGTATAGCTTCAGGATACCAGGACTCTGTGATTATTTGGGATGTACTAACAAAAGATATTAATGCTGAGATAACACTTGATGGTTCTTTTATATCGAGGATTGAGTATGTAAAAAACGGGGATATTCTGGCAATTAACAATACAGGCACAATTATTCTTTGGGATGTCAAAACAAAAAAACTTATTGATCCGTTGAGAAATTTCGAAATACTTGACATCAATTCAGATGGCAATATTCTAGCACTTAGGGATACTATAAATGGAGGTGTTGTCCTTTGGGATTTATCAACCTCGAAAATCATGGAACAGAAATCTATTAATGCGTATGATGCATATTTCAGCCCGGAAGGAAATTATTTGTTATTTAATACGGATAATGACAGCATTGCTTTAGAGATAAAAAGCGGAACTCATTACAATCTACCATTTGGTACACACCTCGCGTTTAGCCCGGGCGAAGACATCGTTGCCATAGAAGACAATGTTAATAAAAAGATTATTCTCTGGGAGATCAAATCGCAAAAGCCTATTGGGGAATCTCTGGATGAATACACATACTGGGCTTCAAGCACAGCATTCAGTCCTGACGGCAGTATCCTCGCCAGTGCAGTTGATTACGGAACCGTCAATCTTTGGGACGTTGAAAAAAGTCAATTAATCGGTCAACCTCTTCGCGCACCATTTACTGTACAAAACATGGTATTCAGTCCTGATGGACAATATCTCGCCACAGGAGTACAGGATGGAACTATTATTCTGTGGGATATAAAAACTCATCAGCCGATTGGGCAACCACTAAATAGTCTTATCAGTACATTTGGTTATCAAGCTTTAACCTTCAGTCCAGAAGGAAACATTCTTGCCTCAACAGATACAAGTGATGATTCGGTTATCCTTTGGGATATTGATCCCAACTCATGGATTCAAAAAGCATGTGAACGCGCAGGAAGAAACCTAACAACAGACGAATGGATCCGATATTTTCCCAATGAAGAATATCGTACTACTTGTCCACAATGGCCGCCAAAACCTGAATTCATTGTTACGCCGCAACCTGCAGGATAGAAAAACATTTGGAGTTCTTTATGTCTGATGAAAACAAGGTCCAAGCCAGTAACAACAGCAATGCGGTGGGAAGCATCGCCGTAGGCGGTGATGTCAGCGAGAATATTCACGTCGGGAATGAATGCCTACATACAAGAAAGGCTAGTAATGAATTTTAAAATCCTTTACCAGGAACTCACCCACAGCACCAACATAATCCGGGCTCTGCTGGCAGGCGTCGGCGCGGAAGAGGCGCGGATAAAGCCATCCAAAGGGACGTGGTCTATTCTTGAAGTCACCTGTCACCTATATGATGAAGAGCGTGAGGATTTTCGCGAGCATTTGGATTTCATTTTGCATCGTCAGCACGAAGAATGGCATGCCATTGCCCCGCAAGCCTGGGTAAAGTTGCGAAAATACAACGAACAGGATTTTGGAAAAATGAAGGGGAATTTTTTTCGCGAACGGACGAAATCCCTGGCTTGGCTGAAGAGTTTAAAAAACGCGGATTGGAATATTAGGTTTAAATCACAGTTCGGTTCTATGCGCGCTGGCGACATGTTCGCTTCGTGGGTAGCGCATGACAATTTGCACATCCGCCAGTTGGTGGAACTGCGCCGGTGGCACATTGAAAAAGATAGCAAGCCCTATAAGATTCGTTATGCAGGGGAATGGTAGAAGGTAATAAGGCTCCGCCGCAAAACGACGAGATTCTTCGCTAGCCGAGGGATGCGGGCGGCGTTCCGCGCCACATTTCGATGCGTCGGAAGGATTCGACGTAACCCATTTTGGTAAAGCCCGGCAGGTGCGGGTCGTTCGCCTGAATGTTTTCGATGTGCGTGTCGAGCCGCGGATACTGGTTATGTAAATGCGAGAGGAAGGCGTAGGCCATTGTCGCCGGGTCGCCAGATTCGGTTTTGTAAATGAAATGAGAGAGCAGGAATTTCTCGCGCTGGTAGGCGATCCAGCCGGTGCTGCCATCGGTAAGTGTGAGGCGCATGCCGGAGATGTCGCGCGCGTGCGCCATGGATTCAGATTGATTCGTCCAAGGCTGAGTGCCGCGATCATATCCCACGAGGTCGAGGGCTTCATACCGCTCCAACCGCCGCGCGTCGGCAATGACCGGTTCCGGCGGCGGACTGGGTGAACGGCGCATGACAAGTAATTCCCCAACTTCATAAAAACCAAGTTTTAAAAATAACTGATGTGCAGGCGCATTGTTCTTGATGACTTCGAGCATGGTGAAGCCCATATTCAGAAAGGCCGATTGCTCCAGCAAACCGCGCATCAAAGCCTCCCCCACACCTGCCCGGCGTGTCGAGGGGATCACTCCCAGACGGGTGATCCAGGTACGGTCCTTTCGAACCCCCAACATGGCAACCCCGCGCATCTCATCCCCCTCCACCGCAACAAGGGAACGCGCCAAATCAACATCATAGGATGAGATATATTCGGCAAGACGTTCTGCATTCATGGGCATGGGGACCAGGTAATCCACACGAGTCCGGTTGTATATGGCTGTCAATTCGTCGACTGAAAAGGAATTGGCGGGGATCAAACTGATGACGGAATTTATTTGCATGGGCATGGGGTGGAGCACGTAAGAATAAATACAGCTCTCAGGGTATCAGCCCGAAGGCTGAAGATGGTGATCTCTGCAAAAGCGAAGACCCGGCGGGTCATTTGTTCAGATAGGAATCGACCTGGGCAATGAAGTCTTTAACGCTGAGGATCGGTTTTGCGATGAAACCATTGCATCCATAACTTTCCGTCATTGACCTGGCAGTTTCCTGCGGCCAGGCGGTGAAGGCAACGATGGGCATCGCATCCAGACCCGGGTCGGCACGCAGCCAACCAGCAAGGGTCAGTCCGTCGTAATCCGGAAGGCCCAGATCAAGCAGGACTAGATCAGGGCGTTCCTCAAGAGCCAGTTGATATCCGGTTTCTGCGTTCAATGCGTGAACGACCTGATACCCATTTGCAGTAAGGATCTTCAATGCAAGGTCGGCATTATCAGGAATATCTTCAACAAGCAGTATCTTTTTCATGCTGCATCGCTTTCTTCATAAGCCTCTTATTCTGAGTAACCATAATTACTTTACACATTAGGCGTGTCATGCTGAGCAACAGCGACACATATGCCGCAGTGCGGTGTGTCATTCGGGAGGGTGACATATTGTAAGTTAACTTATGTTACTCTGAATAATAAAACCCCGCCAGGAGGAGAGGTTCCATGGTAGTTATCATTCTTTTGGCAGGCCGATGAACAACATCCCGTCCCGTACCTGCACCGGGTAGGCCGGAATATCCACCACAGCGGGCATTTGTACGGCCTGGCCGGTGCGGATATCGAACTCGGCTCCATGCCGTGGACAGACCACATTGAAGCCCTCGATCATCCCATCCCCCAAGGGACCGTCGTCATGGGTGCAAACATCGCCTATGGCGAAGAATTGACCGGCGATATTGAAAATGACAATGGGTTTATCGCCCAGGTCGACGAACAGCCGTTCCCCATTCGGCAGCTCGGAGGCGGGAGCGATCTCCACAAATTCCGCTTTTGATTCATCAAAGGTTGTGTAATTGAACATTATGCACACTCAGCAGAGCAGTTTGATTTCAAGCATTTGTATTCTCTGACCGGTTATAGGAATACATGTTTATTTCATCGCGTAAAAACCAGCCTTGATTACGCCAGAAATTATTTCCGGTTTCGTTGGTCTTTAGAACAAAAATATGGGTCTTATATATTCCGATCTTTTGAAGCGCGTCCAGACAAGCTGTGAACAACCCCACTCCAATTCCCTGTTTCCTGTATTCAGGTTTCACCACAAGATGCTGAAGGTATCCCCGACGCCCATCATGGCCGGACATAACACACCCGACAATACGTGCATCGGCAACTGCAACAAAACTCAGACCAGGATTTCTCTGCAAATAGACCCGGGTTGCATCACGCGAATCTGCCTCACGAACCGATATTCCGGGTGTCTCTCTGAACATCTTGATGATGTCTTCGTAATCATCGATCGTCATTTCGCGGATCTGATACGACACACCATTTACTCCACCAGGTCATCGCCCGCCTCGCCCAAGCCGTATACACCTGCCTTCAAGACCTTGAGCGAAAGCAAAGCGCATTTCAAGCGGACAGGCCCCAGGTCAATGCCAAGCATATCGAGGATATCCTGTTTATTAAGTTTCTTTACCTCTTCCAGCGGTTTGCCGATAATGGATTCCATCAACAAATCAGCAGAGGCTTGCGAAATGGCACAGCCATGACCATCGAACAGAGCTTCGGTCACAATGCCCTCGCCATTCACCCGCAGGTCAATCTGGATGTGGTCGCCGCATAGGGGATTGTTATCCGCAAAGGAAATATCATGCGGGTCAAGGTGCCCACGGTAGGAGGGATTTTTATAATGCTCGATAATCACTTCTCGATATAGATCGTCCATTTTCGTCCTCGTAGGGACACTCCTCGCGGGCGTCCATGCGTACAGGCATCAAGCAGGCAGGGGCAAGCCCTATCCCTACCCAAACATTTCCTTTACTTTATACAAGCCCTTCACCAGCATATCCACCTCTTCCTTTGTGCTGTACAAATAGAAAGAAGCCCGGCTGGTAGCGGGAATGCCAAATTTTTCATGCAACGGCTGGGCACAGTGATGACCCGCACGAACGGCGATCCCATCCTGGTCCAAAATTTGCGCCACGTCATGCGGATGAACGCCTTGAAGCGTAAAGGCCGCCACACCGCCTTTTTTATCGGCAGAGGGACCGAATAACCTTACACCGGGAACTTCTTCCAAACGTTCGAGGGCATATTCGGTAATCTCGTGCTCATGTGCGGCGATTCTTTCCATGCCGATGCTTGAGAGATAATCCACAGCCGCACCCAAGCCGACGGCTTCTGCGATGGCAGGCGTACCGGCTTCGAATTTATGCGGCAGGGTATTCGGGCGGAAGGAACGCAGCTTTACTTCCTTGATCATATCGCCGCCGCCAAGGAACGGAGGCATGGCCTCGAGCAAGGCGGATTTTCCATAAAGAATCCCTATGCCGGTTGGTCCGCACATCTTATGCGCAGAAAAAGCATAAAAGTCGGCATCAAGAGCCTGGACATCCACAGCGAGATGAGGAACCGACTGAGCGCCGTCCACGAGAACGACTGCGCCTGCTTTGTGCGCCAGTTTGATGATCTCAGCCGCCGGGTTGATCGTGCCCAGGACGTTGGACATGTGCGTAAACGAGACCAGTTTCGGGGTGCGAGTGAGAAGCGATTTGTAGGCATCCAGATCCAGCAAGCCATCTTCCGTCACGGGGATGAAATCCAGCTCGATGCCGCGTTCAGCCTGAAGCATATGCCAGGGCACAAGGTTGCTGTGATGTTCCATCTCGGTCAGAATGACGAGATCGCCCGCCTTCAAATTTGCGCGCGCCCACGAATAAGCCACCAGGTTAATAGACTCGGTGGTGTTGCGCGTATAAATCACCTCGCGCGAAGAAGCCGCATTGATGAACTTCGCCACCCTCTCCCGCGCACCTTCATACATTGAGGTCGCTTCCTCAGCCAACGTGTGCACGCCGCGATGAATGTTCGCGTTGGAACGGCGATAGTAATCGTTCATTGCCTCAATCACCTGCACAGGCTTTTGCGATGTGGCAGTGGAGTCTAAATAAACAACGCGAACCCCTTCACGGGTTTCGCGTTGCAAAATGGGAAAATCCTTACGAATTTCGTTTATATTGAGAGTCATGGGGATCAGTATTCATATACACAAGCAAACATCATGCACGATATCTGCTGGCTAATAATCGGGGACCAAATCCTTCTTATATACGGGCTTTTTGCCGCCAGAAGTGACAGGGCGGATATGCTCCGAATTCAAGGGATACCA
>JAEURI010000019.1 GCA_016789225.1 Anaerolineales bacterium | reverse complement strand
AATGGGTGTGCGCGAGTAGGCACCCACTCCGCTCGTGCCAGCGATGAAGATGAACTTTTCCCACATGGCAATTTGAATATCAGCGGGAATCTCGGCAATGATTCCGCTGATGGAACTGAACAAGTTGTGAATGGTTTGTATCCGCTGGCTGTTGGAGTTATCCCATTCGCCGTAGGCAATGTATGGTTTAACGCCCACGTGGCGGATAAAACCCGGCTTGCTGATAAAGACACTGATGCGGCACAAGCCGCCAATGACGTGTTCCGCGCCAAATTCGGCGAAAAGCTTATCCATGTGTTCCATGCCGTTGAGCATCGGCAGGATCACTGTATCCCTGCCGATGAGCGGTTTCATTTGCACAATGGCGTCGTTCAGGTGCCAGGCTTTGGTGGCGAGCAGGACAAGGTCGGCTGTTCCAATGGAGTTTGTAGAGTCGCTCACGTTTGCGGGGTGGATGGTGAAATCTCCATCCATCGACTCTACATGCAAGCCAGACTCGCGTATTGCGGCAAGATGCGCTCCGCGAGCGAGGAAGGTTACATCCTGCCCGGCTTGGGCGAGCCTTCCGCCAAAGTATCCGCCGACGCCGCCCGAACCGAATATGACTATTTTCATTTTATGTTTCCTTTATGATGATTATGATCTGCGGGTGAAAACCCGTCTTTAGTATGTTTGCTTTCAAATAGGTCCAATATACAATACGTTGTTGTTATGAAGCCCTATCTTACATCAAGGAGACCTCAATGCCATCTACTGAATTCTCATCGCTGAAGACAGACCGGCTTGTTCTACGGCCATTTACGGTGGAAGATCCGCCGGTATTGTTTAATATCGTGCAGGAGCCGGATATCTTTCAATATTTTCCAACAAGAACCGCCTGGCCGCTGGAGAAGGTGGAGCGATATATCCATCATCAGCTCGGGCATTGGGAAAAATTCGGCTACGGCCACTGGGCAGTGACGTTGAGCGAGTCCAGCCAGCTCATGGGGTGGTGCGGGCTGGAATTTCTGCCCGACACGAACGAGACCGAAGTTGGGTATCTGTTAAGTGGAGAATATTGGGGAAAAGGCTATGCTACTGAAGCCGCAAGTGCCTCAGTAAAATTTGGAATGAATGAATCCGGGTTGAAGGAGATCATTGGGTTGACTGACCCGCTCAATATTGCGTCGCAGCGGGTATTGGAGAAAAGCGGGCTGACGTTCACGCGACGGCAGGTCTATTTCGGGATGGAAATGTTCCGGTTCGCGATTCAGGCTTGAGCGGGGAATGAGGCGAAAAGTCACTGAAATAAAAAGGCCGGATGGCATCATCCGGCCTTTTACTTGAAATATGTTGTTATGCGGGAACAGGTTCGACCGTCTTCAATTCATCGTGGTCGGGTAGGAGCGCCTCGGCGTTGTGAATGACCGGAATGAGATATCCGCTCAAGCCAACCAGAATACAGATCACTCCGCAGAAAAAGATGATGAGGCTCATACCTGCCCCAGGGCCAGTTCCGACCAAACCACCAAAGGTTTGTGAAAGACCGCTGGTCGTGCGCATTTGCGGCTCAATGACATAATCGGCAAGGGTGCCTGCAATGATGGGCGCAATGGGTTGGGCCAGCCATGCGATCAGGCGGCGCGATGAGAAAACACGCCCCTGCACATCCGGCGCAACCTTCGCCTGCCAGATAGCCTGGTTGGATGAGTTCACCAATGCGCCGACGATGGCAAGGATGACAGTGCCTGTGATCCAAATGGGCAAGCCTCCCGCCAAGCCGAGAACTGCTGCCCCCGCCCCGGAAATTGCCCACCCGATCAGGACCCCATGAACGCGGCGTTTAAATCCGCCCCATGCACTCATGATAACGCCGCCAATCACTCCTGCAATGGCACCAGCTGTTTGGACGGAACCAAGCATAAGGCTGTTGTTGTCGGAGCGGGAGAGAATCATCGGCGCGACCAGAGTGAACATAATGCCGGAGAAAAGATTCCCGGCGAAGAAAATCAATTGCAAACCCAATAAACTGGGGCGTGCGAAGATATATTTAAAACCATATACGGCTTCCTGTAACATGCCGCCGCTGCCCTGCTGTCCCTCTTCTGTGCGTGGCGGCTGCGGGACGTGGACGATCATCAACGCGCCAATGGCCAGGGTGAAGGTGGCAACGTCAATGGCTAGAATACCTGTCAAGCCAATGAAGGGCAGCAATGCACCAGCCAGCATGGGAGCCAACACGCCCGGCCCGGCTTCGATGAGAGACATCATACCGTTGGCACGCCCGTATTGCTCCTTGGGCACCATCGTGGAGATGGCCGCAGAATAGGCAGGCCATTGGAACGACATGCCCAACCCGTAAATGACACTGGCAACGTACATATGCCAGAACTCAAGGATTCCCATCCATTGAAAAATCAGGATCAACACCGTGGCAAGCCCTGCCGCCAGGTCACTGACCATCATCATCATTTTGCGATTGTGACGGTCGACCATCACACCGGCGATGGGTGAAATCAGAAGGAAGGGGGTAATAAAGAAGACCTGCATCAAACCCAATGCCGTGGCGCTTTGGGTTTTTTCGAACATCCAAATTGTGAGTGCAAACTGGCTCATGGAACTGGCGAGGACGGAAATAATCTGTCCAAGCCAGACGATCGTGAAACCAAACATTCCGCCGGGGCGGTTTGAAGAAGTATCCTGCATGGTTTTTCCTTTTATGGGGATAATGTAGGTGACAGTCACTTTGGCAGAAAAGTAACTGTCACCTGTCTGGTTGGCCGGTCAATAGTCAAGGCGGGAGAATACCTCCGCCTCGGATGCCGCTAAAGCATCAATCGGTAAAAGGGGCTGAACTGTGCGTAATACATATTTCACTCTCCTCTGATAAAAAGAAACGAACGGCAGGCGAACTCGTCTATTCGACGAAAATTTCCACGTGTTCGCCGTCTTCCTCGTCGGTCACGTCGATGATCTTGCCTGTCACGCCCATGCGCAGGGCTTCCATCACATTGCTCATGTCCACGCCCTGAACTTCGGGGGCGAAGTGTGCGCCGATCTTGAGACCGGCATCCACCAATGCAAGCGGAATTTGAACGGAGGCCTTGGAACGACCGGTACGGGTATCAGTGACGCGGACCCTCAACATGCGTGCCCCCCCACCAGAAGGCGGACGCGGCGGAGTGGGAATGCCCCTCCGCGAATCGCTGAGCGCTGAGAGCAATTTAGCGCCCTCTTCCGCGCTGATCTTGCCCTCCTCGATCAATTTTAGAATCTTCATTCTTTCTTCACTGTTTGCCATAATCATGGTCTCCTTTCGCCGTTCAGGGTTAAACCTCCGAACAGTTTGCTTTGTTTTTATCCTGTTACTACAGGCAGAGTTTCATCCAAAGGTTTTTCCGCTGTGGGCTGCTCTTCGGTCTTTGGAAGTTTGAATTTTATCCAGATCGGGATGACCGAGAGCATGATCACGGTTGCTGTGATCATGAACGGGGCTGTGGGCCCAAAACGCTCCCATAACTGGCCTCCGATCCATGGGGCCGGGAGGGAAACCACGCCCAGACTGGTGCTGAACAACCCAAAGGCCAGCCCGCGCAGGTTTTGTGGGACCGCCTTGCTGATGAGCGACTGATAGGCCGGACCTGAGATGCCAGCCCCCACCCCAGCCACGCCCCAACCCACGAAGTACAACCACTGTGCCCCAGCCGGGATCATGACCAGGATGAACAAGGACACAGAAAGCAGAACCATGCCCAGGGCGATGCAGACGCGCTCGCCCGCCTTATCCGAAAGCCAGCCGCCGGGGATGGTGCTCAACATCATAAAGATACCGAACATCGAAGTCACCCAACCGATCTGCTGGTATGAAAGCCCGCCGACTTCCTGCATGTAGACCGGGAAAAGATTACCCGAGAACTGGAAGGAGGTATCGCGCAAGCCATCGGTGATAAGCATCCAGGTGATCAACCCACCGGAAAAGATCAAGCCGACCATCGAACCGAGGTTGGACTTTAAGTCGGAGAAAGATAATTTCTTCTTCTCGCCAGTCGCACCTTTTGCCGCTTCACGCGCCATGCTCAGGCGCATGACCATCGCAACAAAATAGAACACACCCGCGACGAACAGCATCAATTTGAATCCGTATGCGCCCGTCAGCCAGCCGCCAAGTGGAGGGCCAACCACCGCCACGATCATAAAGATCGCCTGCGAAATGCCGTACACTTTGCCGCGATTCTCTTCACTGGAATGTTCGGCAATGAAGGCATCAAAACTGGGGCCCACCAGTGAACGTGCCACTGCACCGACAGCGGTAGCAAGCAAAAGCCACTGCCAGGTATCCGCCAACACCAGCGGGATATAGCCTAACACACCAAACACACTTCCGATCGCAATCGCGCGTAAACGGCCAAGTGTATCCGAGACCCAGCCGCCAAGAATTTGCAGAAACAGCGGCACGATCATCGCCAGTGTAAAGAACAGGCCAATGTCTGTGATATCCGCATCCAATTCCTTCAAATACAGTGGCAACAAACCATCGTACATGCTCCCGCCGATGTTCGCAAAGATCATCGCCGTCAGGAACAGGATCAATATTCCACTCAGTAAAGGTTTTTTCTTGACTATTTCCATTCTTTTCTATCCTATAAAGACTTGAACTTTCTCTCCGTCATCTGCGTCATCCACATGCACGATCAACGGCTCTGTAATATTTTTCGCCATCGAGATCGCATTCACTACATCATCCACATTCGTATCCTTTAAACCGTCGATGTGTCTGCCAAAGGTGCGCAGGAACCAACCGGCAAACCCCAATGGCAGCGGGAAAGCCAGCGAAATATGGCGCGGGCCATCCTGTCCTTTTTTGGAGCGGGTGCGGTCCACATTCACATACAACCAGCGCGATGTACGGCTCCCGGCCCCAAGAGCGATCAGTAAAATACCAAAGGTAAATGGCATGCCCAGACAATAAAACCAGAAATTCAAACCTGAATTCTGTTGAGTGCCGAACATGGCCCACGCGCTCAAAACGGTGAAGATGATCCCGATCCATAGGAAAGCGCTGGAAAAACGACCGGCTCTGCGGCGGACTTCATCAATCTCGGGCGCTTCGCTTCTTTCTCCGCTGAAACCTGCTCCCGGGCTAATGACCTCGGGTTCCGCCTCAGCCGAATCTCCCATCGACTCATCCCCGGCAGCTTCATCCAAAGCGCGCATGAGCGTTGCCGCCTCCTCCGCGCTGATCTTTCCATCCGCAACCATTTGCAGGATCTTCCTGCGTTCTTCAGAAGACATTATGAGCCTCCTTCCAATGCCGCTAAAAGTTTTTCGGCTTGTTCAGCAGTGATCTTCTTTTCCTGTAGCATCTTCAATATCGCGATGCGTTCCTCATCCGAAGCCTGAGGCTTGGAAGGCATGGGCACACCCTTGGGAGAAATATCCCAGTTCCAGCGTCCCACGCTCAACACGGCCTTCGCGCCCCGGCGTGACTTTCTTTCAGCGTCGCGGGCCGTCTGTTCGGCCCGGCGCAGGGCAACATCCGCCTTGCGTTGAGCACGTGAAGCGATCTGCTCCACACGGCGCGAAATACGCTCGCCAAAGCCGGACCAGTCCATGCCCATCCCGGCAAAGTTCCCAAAATCCTCCGCCGAATCACCAGCATCCGACCGGTCTGAAATGCGAATATCGCCTCCTGCACTCAATGTCACAACGGCAGATCCATCACCAAGCGTAATCACACGGCTGGTGGCGTCTCCGTCATTCTCAACGCCTTCCCAGTCGATGTCGATCTCGTCGGCGCTGAGGGTCAGCATCGCATTTGCCTTGGGAGGCATTACCAGCAAAATATCATCGCCTGCATTGACGGCATAGGCATTCCCCGGCTGCGGATTCAGATACAACACCACATCCTCGCCGACATTTGCCGTCACATTACCGCGCACATCGCGCAAGGCAAGATCGTCCGAAATTGAGTCGAGAGCCACACTGCCCTCCACATCCCGGATGGACACATCGCCGTTCGCCTTTCGGATGGATAAACTTCCCTTCGCGCCGCGCAAGCTGAAGTCCGCATGAACCGTGTCAACGGCAATCGTATTCACATCGCGCACAGAAAGGTCGCCGCTGATCTCCTTCAATTCAATCCCGCCCAGCACACCCCGGATCGAGGCATCTCCGCTGATGTTATTTATAATAATACCGGCACCCTTCGGCACACGCATGGATAGATCATCCTCGCAGGTGATCTGAATATCATCTCCGGTCTGGTCAATGGTCAACACCTCTTCATCCGCCTTGAGCAGAATATCGTCCCCTTCCCAGCCCACCAGGCTGAGATCTCCACTAATGGTGTTGATCTTGATCTTTGGGGTGCGTCCCGCAGAAATCGTTTTGGACATGGCTTATTCCTCCTCGCCGCGCAAAATGCGCATGGCTTGATCGGCTGTGATTTTTCCGGCTTCAAGATCGGCGATGACGGTGCTGCGAGTATCATCATCCAGATCGGTTGATTCATCTTTGCCGGGTTCGAAACCTAGTTTGCGAATCACTTCGTGCAGGTTTTTACGGATGGTGGGATAGGAAAGGCCGAGTTCCTGCTCCATACGATTGATCTTGCCCTCACAGCGTACGAAGGTGAAAACAAATTCCATTTGCTCAGGTGACAGATTGGAAAACTGCCCCAACGCAAATCGACCTTCAAGTGAAGTATCGCAGCTGGAGCAGTGCAAACGAACAACTTCCAATTCAGATTGACAGATGGGGCAGCGGGTAGGTGCGGGTCGCATAACTGGCTTCTCCGATTTATAATTAGGTCTGATGAACGAATTTAGAACCAAAGTTCTTAATTTTTAAACAAATTCTAAAGAAAATCAATAATTTAGTTCTGATTTACAACAATATTATAGCAATAAAATTAACTTTGTCAAGTATTAATTAAATAATATCAACTTTAAAGTAAAGATTATTAAACATAAAAATCCTGAAATCCTATTCTGGAGGCACCTCTTGATTCGCGCCCTATACTACAAACCCGGAAAGCCAATTCGTATCGACATCCCCCCTGCTGAATTCCCAAAACTCATCCGTGACAGGACAGGTGTGTTATGGGTAGATTTCATCGGCGAACCGGAAAAACAAGCCGAACCCATTTTGCGTAGTTTCGGCTTCCATCCCCTCGCCATTGATGATGCCTTGCAGGAAACCCACACCGCCAAAATAGACGATTGGGGGGATCACCTCTACATGGTGTTCAATATCCTGAATTACAAACATGAACATGGTGTGTTTGAATCAGAGATCGATGAGCTTGATATTTTCCTTGGGCAAAATTACATCATCACCTTTCATGATCAATTGCTCACCGCAGTAGAGGATGCCTGGGTCGCCTGCCAGCGCGATATACGCCATATACAAGACGGAGCCGATCACCTGCTTTATCGCATTGTCGACTCACTTGTTATGAGCTACATGCCCCTTGTTGAACAGATCGATATTCAAATTGACCAAATTGAAGACCAAATCTTTGATCGACCCAAGCGGGAAATCCTGGAACAGATATTCACCCTCAAACGCCTCCTTCTGACGATGAGGCGGATCCTGCTCCCCCAACGCGAAGTTCTGAACAAACTTGCACGAGATGATTACCGCGTTATTGATCCCAAAGACCGCATCTTCTTCCGCGACATTTACGACCACCTCGTCCGCCTGCACGACTTGAACGAAAGCCTGCGTGACCTTGTGAGCGGTGCAATGGAGACATATCTCTCAGTTATGAACAACCGCATGAATGAGATCATGAAAGTGCTGACGATCATCACCACCTTCTTCATGCCCATCACTTTCATTACAGGCTTCTTCGGCATGAACTTCTTCGAACCTGTCGCGCACCTGGTTGGTTGGACAAGTCAACAAGTCTTCACCGCCACCATGGTGGTCATACTGGGCCTGCCTGTGTTCATGTATTTTTGGATGCGCAGGCGAACCTGGCTATAGGGCTGCAAATTTCGTCCCCAAACATCCTTGACACAGAACAGGCGTTCGAGTATCATTCCTAGCACAAATGAGCGAATAATGCTCTTACCTGTGCCAGTTAACTGGCAGGAGGCTTGAAATGATGATGGTTCGAAAAAGCAAAGGATTAGGCGAACGCCACCAGAAGATTCTGGATTTTATTGCGTCCTATCAACGGGAGCATAAGCACCCCCCCTCCATTCGCGAGATCGGGGAACATTGCAATATTTCCTCCACTTCCGTTGTGAACTACTATCTCGACCAATTGGAGAAGGCTGGTCAACTTGAGCGTGACCGCAAAATCTCGCGCGGCATGCGTCTGGTTGGGAACACTCCCCTCGGTGACATGCTTCGTGTACCAGTGCTTGGTGTGATTCAAGCCGGTGAACCCATTCCGATCCCCACTTCTGACTTTAACCCCTTCAGCGCGGAAGATTCGGTTGATATTGCGGCATCTCTGATGCCCTCCAGGGAAAAGGGAAAAGATCTGTTCGCCCTTCATGTTCAGGGAGACTCCATGATCGATGCCATGGTCAACGACGGTGATATCGTCATCCTCAAACCTGTTGTGGAAGCGCGTAATGGCGAGATGGTGGCCGTGTGGCTCAATGAACGTAATGAGACCACTCTCAAGTATTTTTACAAGGAAAAAGAGGGATACCGCCTCCAGCCTGCAAACCCGGCTTACAAGCCCATCATGGTCAAAAAGAATGAGTCACTGGATATCAAAGGCAAGGTGGTCATGGTCATCCGCAAGGTGGACCGGCTGGCAGCGTAAGCAAAGGCCTGCAGCGCTGAATCAAGTTGCAGCCCGGTTTGAAGCGTTGAATCAAAAAAGAGACTGTCCGAATTGGACAGTCTCTTTTCTTGTTCCGTAGAAATTACTCGACGACGACGTTCGCGCCAGCTTCTTCGAGCTTCTTCTTGGCGTCCTGAGCGGCATCCTTGCCAACGGCGGTGAGGACCTTCGCTCCAGCGGTTTCTGCCAGTGCCTTGGCTTCGCCGAGACCGAGGCTGGTCAACTGGCGAATGACCTTGATGACATCGATCTTCTTGGCGCCTGCATCCTTGATGACCACATCGAACTCGGTCTTCTCTTCAACAGGTTCAGCAGCGGCGGCAGCGCCACCCGCAGCAGCAACAGCCACAGGAGCGGCGGCGGAAACGCCCCACTTCTCTTCAAGTTTCTTCACGAGATCAGCCGCCTCAAGGACGGAAAGGGTGGAGAGTTCTTCCACGAGTTTTTCGAGCTTTTCAGACATTGTTTAGCACTCCTTGCTAATATTTTTGAATTAATTGCGAGACGAACTCGCCTGGTAATCGAACTTACGCTGCGGCGGGAGAACTCTTCTCCAAATTCGCCTTGATGACTGCTGCCAAACCGCGGGCGGGCTCTGCAATGGTACGAACGAGCTTGCCAGCGGGCGCCTGCAACACGCCCAACAACTGGGCACGGACGACAGGCAACGGCGGCAGATCGGACAGGGCCTTCACCTGTGCGGCGCTCATGGCCTTGCCAGCCATGAAACCGCCCTTTACCTTAACGAACTCATTGCCTTTTGTCGCATCGGTCAGGGCTTTTGCGGTCAATGCAGGGTCTGTGAACGCAAACGAGATCGCGGTAGACTTCACCAGAAGATCGCTGGGGACTTCCATGCCGCTCTCTGCGAACACGCGTCTGGCCAGGGTATTCTTGACCACGTGGAATTCACCACCCGACTCGCGGATCTTGGCGCGGAGATTATCGAGAGATTTCATGTTCGCGCCGGTATATTCCACAAGGATCACGGCCTGACTGCGTTTGACCCAGTCACTATACAGGGCCTGCACTTCTTCCTTGCGCTGTTTTGAAATTGCCAAAGGGTATTCACCTCCTTTCGAATAAAAAGTCTTTGCCACTTAACGCAGGCAAAGACTTTTCGCAATTCCCGGGAGGGAATCAGCGCGGAGGCGCTGGAGATTGCTACTCGTCTTCACCTGAGCAGGAAATTAAGTTCCGTGGGGCCGTCGAACCTTCGCACCGACCTTTCACAGGAACACCCGCCTTCATAGGCGAAGTGGTTTTTAGGGATTAACGGATAGGGTTATCCGACTCCTTCAATATGTTCATTGGGATCGGCCTTTACACCGGGCCCCATGGTAGAAGCGATCGTGATACGCTTGACGAAATTTCCCTTCGCGCCCGACGGGCGGGACTTGTTGATGGCATCCATCAGCGCCACGTAGTTCTCGTATAGTTTGTCGGCTCCAAATGAAGCCTTGCCGATCGACACGTGGATGTTATTGCTCTTATCGAGACGATATTCCACACGACCAGCCTTGGCTTCCTTGATCGCACGTTCCATATCCTGTGCAGATACCACAGTGCCAGCCTTGGGATTCGGCATCAACCCGCGCGGACCAAGCACACGACCCAAGCGACCGACCTTCCCCATTGCATCCGGGGTGGCGATGGCGACATCAAAATCAAGCGCGCCGCCTTCGATCTTCTTTAGGGATTCGTCATCGTCTGCAACCATATCCGCACCGGCGGCGCGGGCTGCGGCAGCACCTTCGCCCTGGGCAAAGACCAAAACGCGAACGGTCTTGCCAAGGCCGTGCGGCAACACAACCACATCGCGCAACTGCTGATCCGACTGACGCGAGTCAAGCGTGGTGCGCAGGTGAACTTCAACGGTCGAATCAAACTTGGTGATGCTGGTATCCTTGGCGAGAGCAACAGCTTCGCGGGCAGGATAGACCTTCTCAATATCAACTTTGGCGAGAGCCGCCAGATATTTCTTTCCGTGTTTAGCCATTTTTTCCTCCGTGGTTCAGACGGACGGCACGCAGCCATCCTCCCACAATTTAGTCAGTCACCGTAATGCCCATCGAGCGGGCAGTACCTTCGATTTGCAACATCGCACCCTCAAGAGAGATCGCATTGAGGTCTTTCATCTTCAACTCGGCGATTTCCTTGATCTGAGCGCGGGTCACCTTGCCGACCTTTTCCTTGTTGGGAACGCCGGAGCCTTTTTCCACCTTCGCCGCTTTTCTCAACAGAACCGCAGCAGGCGGAGTACGCAGCACGAACGTGAACGAACCATCAGTAAAAATGGTGATTTCCGCAGGAAGAACCTCACCCGGACGGTTGGACGTACGGGCATTATATTCCTTGCAGAACGCCATGATATTGATACCATGACTCGCCAACGCCGGGCCCACCGGGGGTGCAGGGTTGGCTTTGCCAGCTTCAAGCTGGAGACGAACGATTGCCTTTAACTTCTTTGCCATTTCATTAACTCCTTCGTGGTTTTAGCGGGTCATTTGGGAGACCCTCCCACCGCATCAGACTCAGTTGAGTCTGCTACTGTCCATCAAATTTTTCTTACGCTGTTACGACTTCTCGACCTGCAAAAAGTCCAGTTCCACCGGCGTCTCTCGCCCGAAGAAACTCACCATTACACGTACCTTGGTTCGTTCCATATCGATCTCGGAGACGACACCACGGAAGTCGTTGAACGGTCCATCGATGATGCGAACGCGCTCACCCTTCTTGAACGTGACTTTGACTGTGGGCGATTCCGCTTCCATGCGTTTGACGATCTGAGCAACTTCCTCAGGCCGCAGCGGAGTGGGATTATTTCCCATGCCCACGAAACCGGTTACCCCAGGGGTATTGCGGACCACATACCAGGATTCTTCGCTCAGGGCCATGTTTACAAGAACATAACCGGGAAAGATGTGGCGTTCCACCGTGCGGCGTTTGCCATCCTTCACTTCGATCTCTTCCTGGGTCGGGATGACTACATCGAAGATCTTGTCTTTCATGCCCATGGTTTCGATGCGCTGCTCGAGGTTGTGGCGAACCTTGTTCTCGTACCCTGAATAACAATGGATCACGAACCAGGCCGGGCCTTCAACTGTCGCTTCCACGGGGGGAAGGTTGGTCGGAATCTTCACTTCGGGAGCAGGAACAGGCTCCAGGTCCGAAGACGAAGCGGAACTTTCCGCAGGAGCACTCTGCTCCTCGGCCTGTTCCTCGATCGGTTCCTGTTCGAACTGTTCTTGCGGTTCCGGTAAATCCATTAGTTCCTCAAATCCAAATTAAATTCCGAGAACGAGGTTTAATAAGTTCTCGGCGGCGAGGTCCACACCCCAGAGGAAAATTCCAACAACAACCATCACGAATAATACCAGCAAGGTGAGGCGCCGGGCCTCGGGCCAAGTAGGCCAGCTGACCTTGCGAAGTTCGCCAGTGGTCTCGCGATAATATCGCTGGATGGCGTTTTCCTTTTTCTTGACTTGCTTTGCTTTCTCAGCCAAGGCAATGCTCCTTCATTCTTTCTTTTACGGCTAAAACGCCGCGAGGCGCGGCGTTGTGCCAAAGGCAGGCCAGGTAGGACTTGAACCCACAACCGCTCGTTTTGGAGACGAGAGCTCTGCCAATTGAGCCACTGGCCTAGGATGTAGGGGCGAGGTAACCTCGCCCCTACCGAGTTACTTGGTTTCGCGATGTACTGTGTGCTTTTTGCAGCGGTCGCAGTACTTCTTTAATTCCATCCGGTTCGGATCGTTGCGGCGATTCTTTTCAGTGGTGTAGTTGCGTTCCTTGCAGTCGTTGCACTGCAGGGTGATCACCGGACGAACGTCTTTCTTCTTGGAAGCCATTTTACTACCTTACTTTCACTTAATTACGCGATGATCTTGGTAACGACACCCGCACCGACGGTCAGACCGCCTTCACGAATAGCGAACTTGGAGCCCTGCTCAAGAGCGACCGGAACGATCAACTCCACTGTCAGGTTCACATTGTCACCCGGCATCACCATTTC
>JAEURI010000134.1 GCA_016789225.1 Anaerolineales bacterium | reverse complement strand
GGCTGGGGAGAGGCGCTCCCAACATTGATCTTCACCCAAAATGTTTTTTCGGTGCCGATGAATACAGCATTTCCATTCGAGTCGTTCAAAGTGAAATTGCCTGTGTATGAACCGTTCGCTGCGGGCGCGGTCAACTCGACCGAGACTTGGAGCGAGTCTTTCGGAAGCGTATCAGGAATCGGCGCGGAGAGAGGCGCACTCATCTGGTCACCGGAGGAGAACTGAAGGGTGTATCCGATCCACGGGCAGGTTCCGTTGTTGAGGAATTCCCAGGTCTTTGTAAATATTTCTCCGGCTTTCATTTGTGTTCCATCCGGGATGGTCACATCACGCAGAAGTACGGCGCTGTTGGTGCAATTCGCGGGGATAGTGACAGCAAGTGTGGGGGTGACGGTGATTTCCAGTGTGGGAGTCAGAGTAGGCGGCACATACCCGGACTTTGTGGGGGCCAGCGTAGCCGTGACAAAACTTGCCTGTGTTGGAATCGGAGTCTCTTCCACAGAGACGGAAATGCAGGAGGCTAAGAAGAAGATATTTAAGAGAAATAATTTTTTTAGCATAAAACTCCCGACTGCATCAAAACATCATCCTCTGCCCTGTAGATTTTTCCACCGGGTCGCTTGCGGTCTGGTCCTCGAAGGTTTCGCGGGTCAGAATCGGCAGCTCAAGCAGGTTGCGCAGTGAGCGATATTTTATAAGTCTATGCTTTTTCAATCGTTCCTTGAGTGAAGCATCCCGATCCAGTTTGTAGGCCACCAGGGCGGCTCGCCCGCCGGGAATGATGATGACCGTCTGTTCGTCAGACTGCTCCAGGGCGCGGTTCACCAACGCAGAGGCCAGCACATAAAACTTTTTTACAGGCTTTTTATCTTCGAGCCAGGTCAGCACTTTATCGCCTTGTATCGATTCGTACTTGAGCCGTCTTCCGATCTCTTCCAGCATGCTGAACACCTTCTTCATTTCTTCGCGCCGCGCCGTGCCGAGGTCTTCCTCGCGCAAGGCCCAGCCGCCGCCGTCCTTATCGGCGTATGAATTCAGCACAGCATAGATCAGGCCTTTGGATGGCGTCATCAACCCTGGAAATTGGGAGGCCAGGTCGTTTTCCACTTCCAAAAAGATGACATTGCGATTCTTTTGCAGGTAGGTCACAATGGCGATCTCTACCTGGTCGGAAAGTGACTCGCCTTTTGTACCTGCTAATGGGCCGAGGCTCCACATACCTGTGTCCACGCCTTCGCCGCTGGAGTAGTGAATAAAATCGCCGCTGCCTTTTAGGGCTTGCTCCATCATGCCTTGTGTTTTTCGCAGGGCCATGTCGAACTCATCATCCGCTTGTTTCAAGCTGTTGCTTTCTGCCAACGCGATCAACCCTGCCGTGTGCAAATGCAGATAACCAGCCGGTTCACCACGGGCAGTTAAAAATTCACGCATCGCATTTCGTATCATTTCGATCTCAGCAGATACGCCAGATTGTGGTTTTTGCGTTGATCTCCAAATGAGCTGCACGGGGTCGTGTTGGGTTCGCAAGGCTACGCTGTCCAACATAAACCCGGCTGTGTGCGCAGCGGTGATGGCAGACGTCATGAACGCGGGCTCGGGTTCGGGCAGCAGGCCAAAGACGGGAACACCGTCTGCCAGCAATTCATTCAAATGACCGAAGATGGAGAACAAGGCTGTCGCGTTCCAGGCCCAGTCATATCGCCTGCGGCGCAGCGCCACCCGATACGGTTCCACGGCGTCCTGCCCCCACAGCCAGCCAGCCCACAACGCCGAGAGAGTCCAAAATGCCTGGTTGGGTCTGGGGATCGACCCGATCACCGCCGCAATTGGAATCTCTCGTTTGACTTCGAGTGCCAGGTCTTTGAGACGTCCCTCATAGATGCAGATGCCGCCGCTCTCCGGAATTTTTTTGGGCCACGCCTCGAACGCGACCGGTGAGCCTGATTCAGCAAACAGGCTCACCCCACGCTCGAGCATCATCCACAAATTATCCTCGCGGAATTGATTCGGCGTGCTCAGTTGTTTCGGGCGCGGGCGTTCGGCAGGATGTGCCCAAAGCGTATTCCCCGCATCAAAAGCCAGCAGGACGAGAGCCGTCAACGCGCGGCGGCGCACATCAGAAAGATTCAATCCATCCAGTCGGTTGATGATGGTGGATAAAATGTATAAAGGCCGCGGCATGTAATGTTCGATGGCTTCCTCTGCATAGAAGCGGTCTTCATCTTTGAGAGAGAGCACTTTTTCAAACAAGCGCGAGCGATGCAGTTTGTCGGTCCCTGCGATGCTTTTGGCGTTTTCAATGTCCATTTCTGTGACGGGCCGCTCGCCTGAGTCACCGCAGCTTTTGCATTCATACATGCGCGCGAAGGGAGCTTCCTCGCCTTTGCGCCAAAGGAAGGTCTGCACATGGACTTGTTTTTCGCATTTTTCACATTGGGTCAGGTACAGGGATTGCAGGTGAAGTTCGAGCCGTTCATCTCCCTTTTTGACCGCGCCCAGGTCGGCAAGCGCGGCGATGAATTCCGACTCGGGTGGCGGGTTGGCGAAGGTTTCCAACAGAAAGCGCGTGACCGGGTTGTTGGCTGTGACCAGCACACGGTATCCGCTGCGCGCAGCTTCGAGGACGAGTCGCGGGGAGAATCCGAATGGGTCGAGCAGCCAGTTCCCGGGCTTGCCCTGAGCCGTGTCGATGGGGAAGGTTTGAAGCGAGAGCCAGGCAGAGAGGACTCCATCTTCCAGTGAAGGCAGGAAGCGCGAGAGCGGGCCTGAGTCGGCTGGTTTGAATCCCGGAATATAAGCCTGGTGTTTCATCTCACTTTGTCAGTGCTTTGCTGATTGCTTTGCGCGGGGCGGCGTTCAGGTCGATCTCGATGGCGGAAAGCAAAATTTGGATCGCAAGGATGACCGATAAAGTTGGCAGGATAACAGTGCCTGTGGGCGCGGCGATGCCGAGCTGGGCGTATTGGACCCATTTGGTGATGCCGAAGATCAACCCAAACAAAAGCAGAGGAATTCCTGCCAAAAGGTAAATGGCCATCATCGAAAAATCGAAGATGAAATATTTGAGGATCATGCGCCGAATAAGCATGCGCATGAGTTTGAAGGGAAATTCGATCAGCACGCGGTAAATGGACAGGCTGGAGGTCTCATTGCGGTAGCGTGCGGGGATGGTCACATCCATTACAAAGGCATCGAGCAGGTAGAGTTGCGAGAGCATGGAAGTTTCGAAGAAGTAGCCCTTGTCGATCTTTTCCAGCGGGAGTTGCGCGAGCACATCGGCCCGGATGGCGAAGTAGCCGTTGGTGGGGTCGAAGATGTTCCAGTAACCGGTGGCGGCCTTGGTGAGAAAGCTCAACCCCAGGTTGCCAATGCGGCGGACAAGGGGCATTTGCTGCAAAGAATGAAAGTCGCGAAAACGGTTGCCTTTGGCATAATCGGCTTCGCCTTCGGCAAGCGGTGCAATGAGGCGGGGGATGTAAAGCGGGTCCATTTGCCCGTCGCCGTCCAGTTTTATTACAATTTCAGCATTAAGCGCGAGCGCCTTTTGAAAGCCTGTTATCATGGCGCCACCCACCCCAAGATTTTTATTGTGGCGCAGGAGAGTGATGCGATTATCCAGGGCGGTGGCGGCGGCCACGCGGCCTGCGCTGGCATCTGGCGAGGCATCATCCACCACAATAATCTGCCGGATGTACTCAGGAATCCCCTGAAGAACGGCCTCGATCTCGCCTTCCACGCGATAGGCAGGGATGACGACCGCAATTATCAATTTTGAAAAATCCATATGCAAAATTGTAATCGAAAAGGTGATAGAATTTCCCTGAGGACTCATATAAAAAATGGCTACCGGGGAACAGATTCTCATCGTCGAAAACGACCCAGATATTGCTGACCTGATCGGGCGGCAATCGCTCAAGCCGCTCGGATATCACGTGACGGTGGTGAGTGATGCTGGTTCTGCGATTAAATTCGCGGTTCAGACTCCTCCGGACCTGATCCTTGCCAATTTGAATCTGCCTGGCCTGAGCGGGAAGGATATGCTCGCCGCGTTCAGTTCCCGAAATGTAAAATCCCCTGTCATTGTCATCGCAGAAAAAGGACAGGAACACGACGCCATTCAATCCTTCCGCCTGGGCGCCATGGACGTCATCTTCTGGCCGCTGCGCGATGCCGAAGTTGTGTCGATTGTCGAGCGCGCCTTGCGCCAGACTCAGGAAACGCGTGAACGCCAGAAACTGGACCGTCAGCTCAAGGCCACCAATGAGGAATTGCAAAGGCGATTGCGGGATATGACCACCATCCTGTCGATTGCAAAGGCGGTCACCTCTGTGGCAGATCAGCGTGTGCTGTTCGACCGTATCCTTGAGAGTGCCTTGCAGTTGGGTGAAGCGGATATTTGCTGGCTGATGCTGCGCGAGGACAAGGGCAATATCTTCCTGCTGCGGGCACATCGTAACCTGCCTGAGGCCTGGTCAAAGAAGATGAACCAACAGGTGGATGACGGGATCAGTTCGCTGGTGTCACTTTCCGGCGAGAGCCTGTTCATGAACGGCGCGCCTTTGCAAAAGTTCAAGATCGCCGCGCTGGGACGTTCGGTGGGAGTCATTCCCATCAAGATCAAAACTGAGGTCATCGGGTTGTTGCTGGTGGTGCGCAAAAGTGACCGTGAATTTACACGCGATTCGCAGACCATGCTCGAAGCAATGGCAGATTACGCTTCCATTTCAATGGTCAATGCCAGATTATTCCGCGCTCTCGAGCAGACAGCCGAAACGGCGCGTGCCGGAGAGAAACACCGTTACGCTTCCCTCGAATCCCTGCGGACTGCCATTCAAAACGAGGTGCAGGCCGCCATCTATCCGCTCAACCTGGTGCTGACGGAGATGCCGGGAGCGCTAACCCCGGAACAAAAGAAGGCGCTCGCGTCCGTACAAACGGCATTACAGCGGCTCGGACGTTCTTCCGAAAAAACAGTTGTGCCACAAAAATAAACAGGAATTTATACTGACCCCATGGCCAAACAGGACCTGATATTACTGGCGATCGATGCATCTCCAGTTCTGGATTTAATGGAGCGGGCATTGCGCGCTTCGGATTTTGAGGTCGCTGTCGTTCGTGACCGTGCCGGGTTGGAAAAATCGGTGCAGGAAGCCATTCCCGCCCTGATGATCATTGGAGAAAAATTTGTTGGGGAAAACGGTTTGTCCATTTCCACCGATATGCTGGATCGATTCCCTACCATGCCCATCCTCATCCTGGTGGAGCGGGATGAAAATGGTATGGCAAAAAATGTGTTGAAATTGGGCCTGGCCGGGTATTTATACCCGCCGCTCAAGATGCAGGATATTGTGGACGAGGTCAGGCGTGCCCTGACTCGTGCGAGAAAATTGGGGGACTGGGTGAGACGTGAGGTCCGGCGGACCACGGCTTCACTGGAACAAAAAGCCAAGATATCGGAAGCAGAACGGGTTAAGTTGGAGGCGATCATCTCCAACATTCAGGATGGCATCATCGTGCTGGATGAGACCCATCACATTCTGCTGATCAACCGAACGGTTCGGGATATTTTCAACCTGGCTGATACCCCTGTACTGGGCCGGTCGCTGAGAGAGACGGTCTCAAATGTTGACCTGCATGCCCTGCTCGACCGCACCCGCGAGGGGTCTTTGAAGTATCACGAGGTCAATTTCGATGATGGCCGCGTATACAATGCCCAGTTCACGCCCATTCCCAGGATCGGCGGGGCCGTTACCATGCAGGATATTTCCTACCTGAAGGAGATCGACCGCCTGAAGAACGATTTCATTCATACGGTTTCGCACGACCTGCGTTCTCCGCTGACGGCCATTCTTGGTTACACTGAATTGATCGAGCGTGCGGGTTCGCTTAACGATTCCCAGCAGGAATTCCTGCAGCGACTTCAGGCCAGCGTCCAACATGTCACCACTCTGGTCAACGACCTGCTCGACCTGGGCCGTTTGGAAGCCGGGTTCGATACGCGCCGCGAAATGGTTCACCTGGGGAATGTGCTGAAATATACACTGGATGTCTTTGACAATCAGATCAAGAAAAAGAGCATCAAGCTTATAACGGATGTTGCCCCGGATATGAAACTCGTGCGTGCAAACCCGATCCGCATCCGCCAGATGCTGGATAACCTGATCGGGAATGCCATTAAATACACTCCAATGAACGGCCGGGTGACGGTTCGCATGTCCATGCAAGAGAGCCAGATCATCCTGCGAGTGGAGGATACCGGGCCGGGCATTCCGGGAGATGAGCAAAACCGGGTCTTTGACAAGTTCTATCGTGCTTCGAATCGCCCCAACGGAGTGGAAGGTACTGGCCTCGGGCTGGCGATCGTCAAATCCATTGTCGAGAGTCACCAGGGACGGGTATGGGTGGAATCGAAAGTGGGGGTGGGTTCAACGTTTGCCGTCCTGCTGCCCACGCAGGAATAACCTGCGAAAAAAAGGATGTTAAAAACATGCTGCCGCCGGGTGTTTGCCCGGCGGCAGCTTTCGCCAAAGGAGGAGACAGGTTTTGCTGTTTGGAGGTGTCTGTCACCGTCTCCAAGGTTGATATTAGTCGATGATGCCTGTTTTGGGCATCGTAATATGTCATCGAATGAATGTGATAATCTTCATAAGTTCTTGTTGTGTGAAGACAGAAAATCTCCGGCCTTGGAAATAGCCTCTGAAACCGTGGAATAGGTCTCTATTTTGAGAGCAGGGTCAGGGTTCCCGGTGATCATTTTGGATACCTGGCGCTGCTCCTCTGACAAGCATAATACCGGCTTGCCGAGCTGCAGGGCAAAGGCAATTTCGTAGCCGACGCCATGTGACGGCACACTGACCTCTGCGATCAACACGTCACATTCGCGGACCCAGTTCACATCCCGTTCATAGACATCCCGCGGGGTGAGCGCGCGTTCCCCTTGCACGGATTCAGATTGGGCGAGATGCGAAGTCGGGATGATATGTCCCTCAGCCTCCAATGCAGCGACAATTTCCTGATACACCGACTCAAATTCACGCCCACCTGTGATGGAACAGGCAAAGTAAATATTCATTTTTTGGGAAGTTTGGAGAGTATGGAAATATCGCGCCTGGATTGCGGGGCGGAGGTCACTGTTCCATGGCGCATGCTGTCCATTTCGGCGCTGAAGCGCATCCAATCATCGACAAGGATGACGAGATGAGGGGTCTTGTCCTTGAAGAAGAGCGGCGAGAGGAACAGCTTCAACATATTCTGCGACATGGGCAGGCTGGTGAGGTCGATCACGATGGCCGTCATTTTGGCAAGCGGAGCGATGATCTCCCGCTGCCAGCCTGAAACACTGTTGGGCGGGAACAATGCCGATATGCTCGCCGTGGCAGAACGGCGAAACCGTTTGTAGGAAATATTCAAGCGCAAGAAGGGCGTTGCCAGCCGAAGATGATCGCTGAACGGCTGCACATAGGCGCTTTTACGAAGCAGGAAGATCATCAAGCCCATAAAGGCACCCAATCCGCCTACCCCGGCAAATACCATCCAGCGCCAACTCTCATAGCCCCAATTGTACAGTGCCCATGCCAGGCCAAGCAGAGCGATACCCAATGCAAAGACCGCCGTCCACCACATGCTCATCATGCGGGTGTACAAAACGAGTCGATATTTCTTTCCGCCTTTCCTGGACGCCATACCTTATTCATCCTCAGATGGATTGGAAAATGCCCCGCCTCTTTCCGGACCTGGGGCCTGGTCGCTGTTCAATTGAACGATCAACTTCCCGATGGCTTGTTCGAGATGTTCGCCACGCAGGCTGAAGGTGATGTCGCCGCGGGTCTTTTCGATGATGCCGCGCGCCAGATCGGTCTGACGGCGCAGGCCGTTGGTGATGGCGTCGGGATAGTCCATGGTGACGAGGATGGAGTAGATCTCGTCCATGTAACCAAGCAGGCGTTCGGCTTCAGCAGAGTAGCCGTGACGAAGAATATCGAGCGTGCGGCGGCGCAGTTCGCCGACGACTTCAGCCAACCCGTTGAGAAAGGTCGCGGGTTCAACGACCAGCTCCTCCGGAGTCGGAAGCGGCTGGTTGCGGATCAAGGCGCAGGTGACGTTCGCTTCCACGAATTCCTTGAGCGCATCCTGTGTGTACCCGGCATGGAAGAGATCGGGGAAAGCGGTTAGGGAATTGCGAAGCACGTCTGCCAGCCCGCGGGCCTCATTCAACTGTGCATCCATGGTTTCGGTGTCGTCGCGGTGAACAGCGCGGATGGCAAGGGAGCAGGCGCGCGTAAGTTGACGCGCCTGGGCCAGTGCCTGGTCGCGGGCGGTGGTGCGGGCATCGAAATTTTTGCGGATCCGTTCCGCGATGGTTTCAAGTTTGTGCATGCTTATTCTTTGGGAGGTTCGGGCGGTTGTTGAAAGGGACGGAAGAGATTATCGGCCAACGAACTGTTGACTGGGACGTTGATCTCGCCGAAGGCGGCTTCGTAGCGTGAGATGTTTTCTGTCAATGCTCTCAGAAGCAGTTTTGCACTGAGCGGGGTCATTACCACGCGCGAGCGGATCTTGGCGCGGGTTTCACCGGGCAGCAGGTGGGCAAAGTCGATGACGATGTCGGAGGGGGAATGGGCGATGCGTGCGAGGTTGACGTATTGCGGTTCGGTGCCTTCGGGAAGATCAAGGACGGGGCCGGTGGGTTTGGGCGGGGTGGGGGGAGTGGTCATGGTTTTTTCGATAGACCCTAAAGGTTTCGAAAACCTTTAGGGTCTTATGATGATTTAGAACGGAATATCGTCTTCCGGCGGGAGCTCGGCCATTTCCATGCCGCTGCCTCCGGCCACGGGTCCGCTTTCACCTTCGCCTCGTGCAGAAAGGAAGCGGACGGTGGCGGCGGTCACTTCAAAGGAGGAGCCTGCGGTTCCATCCTGACGGGTGTAGATGCGTGGACCACCGGTGGCTTTATCTGGTGTGAGGCGGCCTTCAATGAGGACCTTGGAACCTTTTTTAAGATATTGGTTACAGATCTCGGCGGTCTTTCCCCAGGCAGAAACGCGGAACCAAATGGTTTCCTTCACTTGTTCCCCATTGCCAGCTGTATACTGGCGGCTGGTGGCCACAGAAAAGGATGTCACTGCCTGCCCGGATGGGGTGTAACGCATTTCCGGGTCCTTGCCTAAATTGCCGACGATGATAAGGGTATGGTACATGGGGAATCTCCTTCGAAGTTAAGGTACCCGTCGAAAAACGGCGGGGAATATTGGAACATTTGTATTGTACTCTTACTTGCTTTATTTGTTAACCAATTCCCCTGTTTGAAGGTCGATGGTCTGTGCAGTAAGAGGATATGGCTCTGGTATCGTCTAACTTGAAAGTAATTTCTGTATTTGCGCCCGCCAAAGGAGAGAAACATGAAATTGAGTCCTGTTCACTACGGTATTATTTTGGGGTCATTGTTGGCAGCCTACTTCCACGTTATCCTTTTCCCTGATATCGCCTTCACTCTGAATGGATTGGGTTATCTTGGTTTGTTGGGAGCTTATTTCCTGCCCATCCCTTTCTTTCAGCAAAGGCATAAGCTGGTCTGGTGGGGGCTGGTTGGTTTCACCGTTCTGACCATCGTTCTGTGGGTGATCATGGGAAATAAGGTATTCGTGGCCGGTACAACCAGCGCCATTGGGTATTACGCCAAGGCTTCAGAGTTGCTCCTGTTGGCCTGTTTGTGGGCTGATAAACCAAAATAATATGGGTTGTTTTTGTAGTTGATTTTCCAGATACGGCATGACGAGTTTCCTGTCATGCCGTATCTTTGCCGGTTGTGGTGACTTTCATGGATTGGACAATAGAATTTTTAGAGGACGAAGACCTTTTATACATCCGCACCCAGGGGATTATGACACGGGATTCAGCTAATGCCATGGTAAAAGAGATCGTTCAGGCGGCGAAGTGTCATCATTGTGACCGGCAGATCGTGGATCATCGTAAGACAACTTTCGCATTCAGCGTGATGGAATATTACGAACGCCCTGCTGTGAACCGCGAGATCGGAATTTCACACACATGGAAGATCGCTATGGTCTTTCAGGTATTGAATGAGGATACCCATTTTATGGAAACCGTTTTCCGCAACCGGGGATATGACTTCCGCCAGTTTGATGATATGAATGAGGCAAAGAGTTGGGTTTTGGGAAATTGAAGAAAGAAAAAAACTACAACGGCATCTTCATCGGGATTCCCGCTTTTCTTGGGTACTTCGGCGGTGTGGCAGCGACCTTGTCCACCAGCACGAGATAACGGTCATCGGCCACGCCGGGCAGGTTGATGGGGATCAATTGCTTTAGTTTTCCACCTAACAATTTCATGGCTTTTTCAGCGGATTGCGCTTCGGCAGGTCCGCTTTCGCCTTTTTGAGCGAGCATCGTCCCGCCGAGTTTGACGAGCGGGAGCAGGTATTCACTGAGGATGTTGAGATTCGCCACAGCGCGCGCCACCGCCCAATCATACGATTCGCGATGTGCGGGGTTCTGGCCGAGGTCTTCGGCGCGCGTCTGAATGACTTCGATGCCTTCCAACCCAAGGGTCTGGATGATGTGCTGGCAGAACATGGCTTTTTTCCCGACCGACTCCACCAGGGTTACATGCATGGTGGGGTAGACGATCTTTAATGGAATGCCGGGGAAACCTGCGCCAGTGCCCACATCCACCAGCCGGTGCGGGGGATTGGCCTTCCAGGCCATTACACAGGAATAGGAATCCAGAAAATGTTTGGTGCGGATGGACTCCACATCGCGGATGGCGGTCAGGTTGAATTTCTGGTTCCACTCCACCAATTCCTTTTCGTAATAGATAAGCGCCATCACCTGCCGCGCTGTAAAGTGGACGTTGAATAGCGTTTTTGCGTCTTGAATGAGAGAGTCCATATGAGATGATTATAAAGCAGGTTTATTTTCCACGAATCCTCGCGAATGCCCACGAATGAAAGAGGGCGGCACAAGCGCCGCCCTCCAACTCATTTCTTGTTACTCGTTACTTCTTCTCTTCCGTCTGCTGAGGTTCAACCTTCTTCTTGTTTCCGCGCATCTTGCGGAAGAGGGCACGTACGCCGATAAAGACCAGATAGAAGGGAATGCCGATGGTCACCAGAACAGGCAAGGTGTAGAGTGTGAAGCGGATCAGGAATTCCACGAAGTTCTGCCAGAAGTTGATCAGGTCCTGAATGGCATCCCGGGCCACGCCTTGCGGTTCCCAGCCGCCGATCTCGATGGGTTGGATGGTCTCTTCTGCGATGATGCGGATACTGATGGCAGACAGGGCAGCGGCTTCTTCGTAGTATTTGATTTGTCCTTGAATAAGCTCGATCTGTTCACGGTAGTACATCAACTGGTTGAAGATGTTGACGACCTCATCGGTGTCTTGTGCGTTCTCCATCAACTCGGTCAGCTCCTGTTCCGCGGCTTGATAGGTCTTGAGGCGGGATTTCAAATCCACATATTCGGCGGTCACATCCTGACCGGAGCGGGTTTCATTCTGAACATCGACCACATCCTTCTTGATCTGGTCAAGCGCCTCATCTAGTCTTTCGGAGGGTATACGGATGGTGACGCTCGCTTCGGGGACCGAAGTGTAATTGCTGGTATAGCCCTGATACAGGTTGGATGAGACTACAAAGCCACCCATCTCCTGGGCCATTTCCTGAATATCCTTCATGCGTACTTCCACATCCGCTACGACGATGGCGAGGTCGGCATTTTGGATGACGATGCGCTCCACACTGGTGGCTTCCACTCCTCCGCCTCCACTGGCGGGCGCTTCATTGGCAGTAATCCCGTCTTCAACATACTCGGGTGCGGGGGCGGCAGCCGATTCTTCATAATACATATCCTGCTCCATGGGCGCGGCAGCTCCCCCAAGCGTTCCACAAGCTCCCAAGATCAACGCAGCGATGGCAATCAAACTAAACGGTAACAGGCGTTTCATAATTTCTTCTCCTTTTCCTTTGGTGATTTCTCTACCAATAGGACGCTGCGTATGAAAAAATAGTTCCGCTGTTCACCTTGAGTTTGGCAGCGATTTCACCAATTGGTAGTGTACCATGAGCGTATCCGCAACAAAAAGAGCCATGCTGCCTGCGATGGCTCTTTGATTTGGACCTATGAAAACAAGGGGGCTTATTGCGCCGGCTGGATATCGCTAAAATCCGATTTGCGATACCCGGTTTTTGGATAGATCAATGGCAGCCCGTGCGGTTCGTGCAAGTACATGCCCGATTTCGCCGGTTGGTAGGTTTCATTCCACAAGGTAAGGCTCTCCGGGTTTTTAGAGAGGAAGCGCATATAGGTCAGGTGGTCTGCGGATTTGAAGTAGGCGCGCATGCTTTCCGCATCCTTCCAATAGGCAACCATGAGCAATTCATTCGGCCCGACGATGCCGCCTTTCGCCTGCACACAACCCGGCGCACGCTTCACGCTCTGCAATTGTGGATTCAGTTGCCGCCACATCCACAACCAGCCGGTTAAGTTCCGTGCAAGCATGCCAAGCACGACGATAACTGCTTCGGGGTGTTCCGGCAGGGCGATTCGATACCCATACTTTTGGTAAGACATGGTAATTCTCCTA
>JAEURI010000066.1 GCA_016789225.1 Anaerolineales bacterium | reverse complement strand
CAGAAATCTACCCCGAAGAATCAACCGCCCCCGCCAGCCCAGGTGTACCGCACAGTCGAGAAGCCGAAGAAGCCGTAGTAGGGGCGGTGTTGATTAACCCTGAAGCCTATTACGATGTCGCCCAATTCCTGAATGCGGATGATTTTTACATTCACCGCAACCGATGGATCTGGGAGGCGTTCATTCACCTGCACGAACAGCGCATCCCTGTTGACCTACTGACTCTATCCGAGGAATTGGAGCGTTCTGGCCAACTGGCTGAGATCGGCGGTTCGGCATACCTGACCTCGCTGATTAACCAAGTTCCAACCTCGATCAACGCTGAAGCCTATGGGCACATCGTAGAGGAACATTCCCTACGCCGTCGAATGATCCAGGCGGCGAATCAGATCGCTTCGTTGGCATACAAAGGCGATACGATCGACAACGTCATGGGTGAGGCGGAGAAAGCCGTCTTCGGCGTCAGTGAGCGCAGGACGAAGCACGATGTCGAGCCGATTCGCGCTGTCCTGTCGGAATATTACGACCAGGTCGCCGAACTCGCCAAACTCGGCGCGGATTTTCACGGCGTGCCGACCGGCTTTATTGATCTCGACAAACTTTTACGCGGCCTGCATCCTTCCGATTTGCTGATTGTGGCGGGGCGTCCTGGTACGGGTAAGTCAGGTTTCTTGATTTCGATTGCCAAGAATGCCGGGCTGACCTATAAAAAGCACGTAGCCATCTTTTCATTGGAAATGTCCAATGAACAGGTGGTGCAGCGTTTAATCGCGCAGGAGACGGGCATCTCTTCACAGAATTTGGCAACAGGCAGACTGGCAGACGATGAATGGAAGTTGTTCAATCACGCCATCGAGGTGTTTGGCGGCACGAAAATCTTTTTGGACGATACGCCCGCGTTGACTCCATTGCAGCTTCGCACCAAGTGCCGCCGTTTGCATGCTGAACATAAATTGGATTTGGTCATTATCGACTATCTCCAGCTTATGACGGGCGACAGCCGCAATGACAACCGTGTGCAGGAAGTTTCGCAAATTTCACGCAACCTCAAGGTGTTGGCTCGTGAGTTGAATGTGCCCGTTCTAACTGCCGCGCAGTTGAGCCGTGCCGTGGAACAGCGTACCGATAAACGTCCCATTCTCTCAGACTTGCGCGAATCTGGTTCGTTGGAGCAGGATGCCGACATCGTCATGTTTATTTATCGTCCCGATGATTACGAAAAAGATGGCGATAAGAGCAACATCACCAAGATCTCAGTGGCGAAACATCGTAACGGTCCCACCGGTGAAATTGACCTGATCTTCCGCGGTGACCTGACTCGCTTCGATAATGCGGCGACGAAGGTATTTCGACCGAACGAATAATTACCAATCGCCAATTACCAATTACGGAATCAGTAATTGGTAATTGGTAATTTGACCATGACCCCATTCCCCGGTTTCACCTCCTCTGAAACATTTACGCAAGTCCCTGATTCGTTCATTAAGATGATGAATGAAATTGAGGATGTTGTTGAGTTGAAGGTGATTCTATATGCCATCTGGCGCATTGAGCATATGGAGGGAAATTTCCGTGCGATGTGTGAGGCGGATTTCGAAGCTGAAGCTTTGGGTTTGAGTGTAGATGAGATTCGGCTCGGACTGGGAAAAGCCGTTGAGAGGGGAATCCTGCTCAGGTCAACGAATGAGGCGGAGGTGTTTTATTTCCTCAACTCGCCGCGCGGACGATTATCTGTGGAAGCCTTTGTAAAGGGACAATTGAGTCCATCGGTTTCCTATGTGCCGAATAAATCAAATATATTCAAGTTGTATGAAGAGAATATCGGGGCGTTGACGCCGCTGCTGGCGGATAGGCTTCGTGAAGCGGAAAAAGAATATCCGGGTGCGTGGTTTGAAGAAGCCATCGAGATCGCAGTCAGCCGCAATATCCGTAATTGGAAGTATGTGGAGGCGATTCTGGCGCGCTGGAAGGAAAACGGAAAAGATGAAAGAAGAGATTCACAAGACACTGTCAAAGATGCAAAACGATATACCGACGGCGAGTTCTCCGAATTCTTCAAGCGTGATTAAGAGCGTGGAGAAACCGTTGGGCGACCCGAACTGCCCGCATTGTGGTGGAGTTGGATATATCCGCTATGACGTGCCGGTGGGTCACGAGAAGTTCGGCAAACTTGAGACATGCGTGTGCCGTGCCAAGGATGTGGCCGAGGCGGCTCGTTCGCGTCTGTTCGCGATGAGCAATTTGAACCGGCTCAGCCACATGACCTTTGAAAATTTCAGCCCGGCAGGGAATGAAAGAGCGAAGTTCATGTCTGGCCAGGAGCGCGAGAATTTACGCGTGGCGTTCGAGAAGAGCGAAGATTTTGCCCGCAGGCCGTTGGGCTGGCTTTTGCTTGAAGGCGGTTATGGCTGTGGGAAGACCCATCTTGCGGCGGCGATCGCAAATTTTGCTGTGAATAATGGTACGGCTACTTTGTTCATCACCGTGCCTGATCTGCTCGATTCGCTGCGCTTTGCTTATGCCGACCCGGAGACCACATTCGAACAACGTTTTGAAGATATTCGCAATTCGGGTTTGTTGATCCTGGATGACTTTGGGACTCAGAACGCGACCCCCTGGGCACAGGAAAAATTATTCCAGATCATTAACTATCGTTATATCAACAAACTGCCGACGGTCATCACGACGAATTTGATGTTAGATGAGATCGAGGCGCGCATCCGCTCACGATTGCAGGATGAAAGTTTTGTGAATCATCTCAAAATTAACGCGCCGGATTATCGCCGCCCCGAAGAGACGAGCAACCCGGGCATCTCGATGCTTTCCCTGCCAGAGATGAAGGTGATGACTTTCAAGACCTTCCAGCCGCGGGATGACGAGATCGGTACCGAAGCGGTAACCACAACCACAGTTGAAAAGAACGACAGATTTGGCAACAAGGTTAAAGACAAGGAAATCTCTCGTATCAAAATCTCGAAGGATGATGTGAAGACCCTGCATGAGGCGCACAACGCTGCTGTAGAGTTTGCCGAAAAGCCCGAAGGCTGGCTGGTGTTCCTGGGCGGTTCATTCAGCGGCAAGACCCATCTTGCGGCGGCAATCGGGAACTACCGTATGGGTTTGGGCGGACAAGCTCTGCTTGTGGAAGTGACCGCCCTGCTTGATTACCTGCGCCAGACCTTTGGCAGGAATTCAGATGTCTCGTTCGACCGTCGCTTCCATGAGATCCGCACCACTCCTTTGCTGATCTTGGATGACTTAAAAGAAAGTGGTGCGGGCTCGGTTTGGGCAGAGGATAAACTCTACAGCGTGCTGAACTATCGCTACAACGCGCACTTGCCGACAGTGATCACTTCAACATTGCGTCCCGAGTCATTTGCCCTTAGTTATCCAAATCTGTGGAATAAACTGCTTGATCCGACAAAATGTGAGGTGTTGGTTATCAATATGCCGCCGTATCGAAGAGTGACGAAAGCAGGCAAAACAGGAAGCCGGAAAAAATGATGGTTAAGCCACAAAGGCGCTGTCTTTTGTGGCTTTGTGATTATTGGTAAAGGAGTGTGACATGAAAAAACGTTTTGGCGGCGTCCTGGCGGGGCAGGTCATTGGGGTGATCATTGTGTGTATCGCATCCTCTTTCATTGCTCTGATTTCATTTGGTGCTATTGGCGGCGTGACGATCGCTTCTGCACCGGAAGAGACCTTTCGTTATGTCGCTCCCTACACCTGCCCGAATGGTGAAATGGAATATCAGCAATTCCAAGCATCCTATAACCGCCCGGGTGAATATAGCATTATTGTCGAATGCGTCGCACCAGACGGGACGCGAACAGACATTACCGGTACATCCATTACGTATGCGCTCATTGGCTTTTACCTTGCCTGCTTTTTACCGTTATGTATTCCGGGTGGGTTGATCGCTATCATTATTCCCATGTTCTTTTTACGGGGCAGAAAAAAGGAAGAAAGCTCCAACGCGATTGGCAGCTTGTAAATCTACTGCTCAAAATACCTATAAAGCCCGCCTGCACACTTGGCCCAAAGGCGGGCTGTTCTGCGAGACTGATTATGGGGGGACTTTTGGTTAAAAGAATTAGTAAAAATCTTCAACCAGGTTGAAAACTCTTAACAAGCATCCAACTAGATTCTTGGCTTAGCTTCGCTTATTATCACGATAATTAAGACCACCAATCTATAAATAAAGGAAATAAAGAAACGAATGTTACCTTCCTATTTGCTCTCTCTTCGTGAAGGTTTGGAAGCCGCACTGATCATTGGTATTGTGCTGGGTGCGCTGCAGAAGATCCGCCGGACCGACCTGGCCCCTGCACTTTGGTTCGGTGTTTTGGCGGCTGTTGGTGTAAGTTTTCTGACAGCCGTGGCTCTGACGTTGTTTGGCCTGAGCCTGGAAGGCGGTGCCGAACAGATCTATGAAGGCATTACCATGCTCCTGGCGGCGGGTGTGCTTACCTGGATGATCTTTTGGATGAGCACCCAGGCAAAGAATTTGAAATCCGAATTGGAAAACGGAGTGAACAAAGCTGCCATGACCACTGGCAGGCGTGCCATCTTTGGCCTGGCTTTTATTGCAGTGGTGCGCGAAGGTGTTGAACTGGCGCTCTTCATCACCGCCGCCTTTTTCACAGGCAGCAGCGAGAACCTTGCGGCCAATGCCCTTCTGACCCTGGTGGCTGTAGTGCTTGGCTTGGGTACATCGGTATTGTTGGGCTGGTCGCTTTTGGCGGCAACTGCACGTCTGAACCTCAAGCGCTTCTTTCAGATCAGTGGATACTTGCTCATTCTCTTTGCAGCCGGGCTTGTGGCGCATGGCATTCATGAGTTCAACGAAGTCGGCTGGATTCCCTCGGTCATCGAGCACGTGTGGGATATGAACATGGTCATCGACGAGAATTCCTTTGGCGGCGAACTGCTCAAAACTCTATTTGGCTACAACGGCAATCCGTCACTGACGGAGATCATCGGTTATTTTGCCTATCTGGTCACTGCCGTATTTTTCTTCACTCGTTCGGTGGTTCGGCCCACACTAAAGGCACAGGCTGCACCAGCCCAGGCATAGAGAAAGAACTTTGACACTCTGAACAGGCTTCGTATCCACAGATACGAAGCCTGTTTTTGTCTTGACAAAGCCGGGAAAATCAATATACTAAGTGTACAATGAACACTAAGTATGGCGACTACGAGCAAACAGGCGTCACTGTTGACCTCTCCATCTTTACAGTAAATGAAGACCGGCTCAAGGCCATGCTGGTGCGGCGGGCAGAGGCGCCCTTTCAGGGATTTTGGTCCCTGCCTGGCGGCTTTTTGAAAAATGGCGAATCGCTTGATGCTGCCGCCCAGCGTGTGCTCATCGAAAAGACCGGTGTGAACGATGTTTACATGGAACAGCTCTATACCTTTGGCGACCCAAAACGCGACCCACGTTCGCGTGTCATCACGGTCGCTTATATCGCGCTTATCCCGTGGCAGAACCTGCCCAAACCCGAATCTGAAAAAGTCACCGGCCTGACCTGGGTATCTGTCGACTCTCTCCCCAAACTTGCTTTCGATCACAAAGAGATCATGAGCTATGCGGTCAAGCGCCTGCGCGCCAAGGTCAGTTACAGCAACATTGTTCATGGCCTTATGCCCCGACAATTCCGTCTCTCCGAACTTCAAAGCATGTATGAATGTATTATCGACGACAAGCTCGACAAGCGTAACTTCCGCAAACGTATGCTCGCCACAGGGTTGCTCAAAGAGACCGGCAAGAAAGACCTTGCAGGCGCGCATCGCCCCGCCATGTTGTATCAATTCAAAACCACAGAGATCGTTTTCTTCTAGGAGAATGTGATGTCTCAACTTCCCATCCCTGATTTTTTTGACCCCGCCCGCGTGGGTGAGATCTGGAAAGTGGACTACGCCACTCGTGCCGAAGATGCCCGCCGGTTCGCGCTTCACCACGACCTCAAACCTGCTTCTGTTTCGACGGAGCGCATCTCCCTGCTGCTGATCGACGTACAAAACACGTTCTGTATGCCCGGCTTTGAGCTATTCGTCGGCGGGCGCAGCGGAAACGGAGCCGTCGAAGATAACGTCCGCTCATGTCAGTTTATCTACCGCAACCTCGGTAAACTCACGCACATCATCGCCACGATGGACACACACAAGTCGCAGCAAATTTTCCATCCCATCTTCTTCGTTGATGCAGATGGAAACCATCCAGCCCCGTACACAGACATTCATCTTGAGGAGTTGCAATCCAGCAAATGGACATTCAACCCGGCCCTTGCGCCGCAGTTCAGCATCGCGCCGGAGTATGGTCAGCAGATGATGATCCACTACGCAGAGACTCTCAAAAAAGTCGGTAAATATGCGTTGACGGTCTGGCCTTATCATGCCATGCTGGGTGGAATTGGTCATGCACTTGTGCCCGCCGTGGAAGAAGCCATCTTCTTCCATTCACATGCCCGCACTGACCAGCCATACTTCGCCATCAAAGGCGACAAGCCGTTTACGGAGAACTATTCTGTCGTTGGGCCAGAGGTGGTGACAGGCCCGATGGGGGAGGTGCTGGGCGCTCATGACCCGCAATTCATCCAACACTTGCAAGAGGTGGATAAGTTATATGTTGCCGGGCAGGCGAAGAGTCACTGTGTGGCGTGGACAGTACAGGACTTGCTCGATGATATCCTTGCCGTTGACCCGCAGCTTGCAAAGAAGGTCTATCTGCTCGAAGACTGTTCCTCAGCTGTGGTCGTGCCCGGGGTGGTGGATCATACCGAGGCGGCGAATGATGCGTATACCTGGTTCGCGAATGCGGGTATGCATATCGTCAAATCAACCGATGAAGTGACATAAAAATGTCCAACCCTACAAGGCTTTCAAAATTCCTCTCGCTTGTTTTGCGTCATCGCGCAAATGATTTTGATCTGCATTTGGATTCACAGGGCTTCGTGGAGTTTTCTGATCTAAAGCGTTTGGTCGAGGAAAAATCGACGGATGTATATAGCGAAGACGACTGGCACAAAGTGTTGAACGGCGAGTTGGATGGCAAGAAGCGTTTTGAAGTGAAGGATGGTCGCATCCGCGCGTTGTATGGGCACAGCAAAGTGGAACATGTGACGTATGAACCGGTCACACCGCCGGATGTGTTGTATCATGGCACGACGCCGCAAGCCGAACGCGCCATTCGCAGGGATGGACTGCGTTCGATGAGACGTCAATATGTTCACCTTTCTGCAAATACCGAGCGTGCATTGACGGTGGGCCGGCGCAGGACGGATGATGTGCGTTTGCTGGTTGTGCGTGCGGCCGAAGCTCATACTGCTGGCATTGAATTCTATTCACCAGAGCCGGAACATTATTTAGCGCAAAACATTCCGCCTCAATTTATCGATTTCCCAAAGGAATAAAAGACATGTCCATTTTTGATGGTAAGCGATTGACGAATGAGACTTTTAAGTTAGATATCGAGCGCATGCGGCGCGGCTGGTACTCGGACAAATATTTTGAGAACATCAACCGTATGTTGACCTCTTTGTCGAAAGAAGGCTACAGCTATTCGGGCAAGTATCACAACCTGCCAGAGGGGATTTCAGCAGAGCAGATCGCAGTGGGCGATATCGAAGTGGAGATGCAGTGGTTCACGCGCCGCATGGGCCGGACGACAGTGGTCGGTGTGGATAAGTCGCTGGCGATGCTGCGACATTGTTCCGGGCATTTTGAAGGCGATACCTTTGTAGATACATCGGATCGACTTGAAGTATGGGCGGTTCAGGATGGGACGACGGTGAAGTATGATGGCGACCCGACGAAGATCCAACCGGTCATCAAGGTGCGCGGGCGCTATCGTGATTTCGCGTTGCTGGAAACTCCAACCTTGGGAATCCTCACCCGCTCGAGTCGTGTCGCCACGAATGTCTATGAAACACTTGTAGCGGCGAAGGGAAAGCCGGTGTTGTTCTTCCCCGCGCGATTTGATGTGCATGAAGTCCAGGCCGCAGATGGATATGCCTATAACATTGCCTTGCAGAGATTCAACAAGGACCATGCGCAGGAGCTGGGAGCGTTCGTCTCGACCGATGCTCAGGGGGATTGGTGGGGCGGCGCAGGCGGGGGGACGGTGGCTCATGCAGCCATTGCCTCTTTCCTCGGTGACACAGCGGAAGCGATGATGCAATTCTCGCATATTTTGCCTGCACGCATTCCGCGCATTGCATTGGTGGATTTCAATAACGACTCCGTCCGCGATACACTGCGCACTTTGGATGCGATGTTCGCGAAGTATCGCGAGTTGGTGGATGTGGGGAATACGGAAGAAGCCGAAAAATATAAACTATATGGCGTGCGTTTGGATACGGGCGGGAACTTGCGCGATGTTTCTGTCACACCGCTGGGTGATGCCGCGCTGGATCTGGGAGTCAACCCGCGTCTGGTGTTCAACGTCCGCTCGGGGTTGGATAGGGCCTGGGAGCGTTGGAACCTGCCTGAGGCGTGGAAAGAGGCGGCGAAGGAATTTTGTCACAGCGTGAAGATCGTTGTATCTGGTGGTTTCGCTCCGGAAAAAATTCGCAAGTTCGAAAAGTTGAGCGTGCCCGCGGATATTTATGCGGTCGGTTCATATCTATTTAGCAATGGCAATGGCACGAGTACTGACTTCACAGCGGATGTGGTGCGCGTAAAAGTCCACGGCGAGTGGATCGATATGGCGAAGGTGGGACGCAAGGTGGGCGAAAACGAGAATTTGGAACGGGTGTGGTGATTGTAGGGGCGACTCGTTAGAATCGTTGAAGACCTTATTATGCAAAGGGAGGGTCGCCCCAGCTTACAGGGCAACCCTCCCTTCTAGTTTGAGAGGTTTGCAAAGTGTATGGACGGGTCGCCCCTATGAGTGAGTTAACCAAACCTGCCCATGATGTAATCTTCGGTTTTCTTTTGCTTGGGGGTGGTGAACATTTTCTTGCCGTCGTCGTACTCGATCAACTCGCCTTGTAAAAAGAAGGCAGCATGATCGGCAGTGCGGGCGGCCTGCTGCACTGAATGGGGGACGAGGATGACGGTGTAATTCTTTTTCAACTCTAGCAGCGCCATTTCGACTTTGCCGGTGGAGATGGGGTCGAGTCCGGAAGTGGGTTCGTCGAGCAAAATGATCTCAGGTTGAAGCGCCAATACACGAGCAAGACAGACGCGTTGTTGCTGCCCGCCGGAGAGGGCGACCGCAGGTTCATTGAGACGGTCACTGACTTCGTCCCAAATGGCGGCAAGTTTCAAACTGCGTTCCACGGCTTCATCTAATTTATAGCGGCGCTTTTCGCCCGCGAGTTCCAGGCCATAGGTGATATTTTCGCGGATGCTCATCGGCAGGGGAACGGGTCTGGCAAAGACCATGCCTACTTTGCGGCGCAAGGCGATCACATCTGTTTTGGGGTCGAGGATGTTTTCACCGTCGATCAGGATGCGGCCTGAACTGGTTTTGATATCGGTCAGGTCATTCAGGCGGTTGAGACAGCGCAATAGTGTGGATTTTCCGCCTCCTGCCGGACCGAAAAGGACAGTCACAGCATTCGGACGGATTCCCATGCTGATGCCGCGCAGAGATTCGGCGCCATCGGCGTATTGGAGGGAGAGGTTTTCGATTTCGATTTTGTTCATGTATATATCCGGTGGTCGAGTAGGGCGACACTTGCACCGCACTGCGTTTGGTGCAGTGCAGGTGAGCCCGTATCGAGACCACCCATTTCATGTTCACTATAAATTATTTGTTTATTCCTAAGCGGTGGTCTCGATACGCGCCTCAAAGAACATTCGGCGCTACTCGACCACCAGGTTTTTTTACCATTGTCTTTTTGCTCTTGCCCGTGAACGGATGATGGTTGCGATCACGTTCATGGTGAGAACGAACACAAGCAAGACCAATGCCGTCCCATACTGGATTTGGATTGGCATTTCAGGCACTTGGGTGGAGATAACGAAGAGATGATAGGGCAATGCCATGGTCGCATCGAAGGGGGAGCCGGGCAAGCGTGGCAGGAAGAAGGCCGCACCAGTGAAGAGGATGGGGGCAGTTTCTCCGGCGGCACGTTCCAAGCCGAGGATGACTCCCGTGAGGATGCCGGGTAACGCTTCCTTTATAACGATCTTGCGGATGGTCTGCCAGCGAGTTGCACCGAGAGAGATACTCACCGTGCGGAAGGATTGCGGTACGGAACGCAGTGCTTCTTCCGCGGTGCTGATGATGACGGGCAGAGTCATGATGGAGAGAGTCAATGAAGCGGCGAGGATGGAGGTGCCGAATTTCAGGAACAAGACGAACAAGCCCAAGCCGAACAGACCATACACCACTGAAGGGATGCCTGCCAGATTGATGATCGCTAAACGAATGAGGCGGGTTAATGGAGTGTCTTTGGCGTACTCTGAAAGGTATATTGCAGCGGCGATCCCAAGCGGGACGGAGAAGATGGCGGTGCCAATGGTTAGATACAGTGTGCCAATGATAGCGGGCAGGATTCCGCCAGCGCGCATGCCATCATGCGGAAAACCAGTGATGAATTCCCATGAGATGGCAGAGCCGCCCTTAAATAGAATAAAGATGACTGTGCCAACAATGGGCAGAACGGTCACAACTGCCATAAGCGTAATGAGACTGTATCCAACACGTTGGACGGTATGACGATTGTGAGCGAAGAGTTTCATCATGAGAGGATCCTCTCTGCGCGTTTCTTGGCTCGGAAGACGACCGATGAAGCAATGACGTTCACGGTCAATGAGATCAAAAAGAGGATGATGCCGATGAGGAATAGAGTGTGGTAGTGCACGCTTCCATTTGCAACTTCGCCCATTTCGGCGGCAATGGTGGCGGTCATGGTGCGGACAGGGGAGAAGAGACTGCCCAAGCTGGTTGCTAATACAGGCGCATTACCAGTGACCATCATCACGGTCATCGTTTCGCCGATGGCACGACCCACTCCAAGCATGATGGCGGTGAGCACGCCGGATTTTGCGGCGGGCAGGGTCACGCGCCAGATGGTCTGCCATTTGGTTGCGCCCAATGCCCAAGCACCTTCACGATAGGCACGCGGTACAGAGTCAAGCGCATCTTCGGCAACGGAGACGACAGTGGGCACAGCGATCCCGCCGAGGAGGAGGGATCCGGTAAACGCGGTCAGACCCGTTGGCAGGTCCAGCAGGATGCGCAAGTTGGGGGAGACGACGAGGATACCGAGAAATCCCAACACCACCGAAGGGAGTCCACCAAGAAGTTCCACGAGAGGCTTGAGAATTTCACGCATCCAACGCGGAGCGATCTCAGAGATATAAACTGCGGTGCCGATCCCAAATGGAACAGCGATGAGCGCCGCGCCGAGGGTGACGATGAGAGAACCCGTGATGAGCGGCAGGATGCCGAACATGTTTTCAATGGGATACCAGCGAATGCTAAGCAGGTTGCCCGCTTCCACTTCGCCGAGCGCGGGCAGACCTTCGCGCATGAGGAAGAAGAAGATGAGCAGCACAAAGACGATGGCGGAATATCCGCTTGCTTTGATGGCTCGG
>JAEURI010000031.1 GCA_016789225.1 Anaerolineales bacterium | reverse complement strand
TGTACGAAAAACCCACCCCGCCGACACATAGCGGCAAAACCGGCTGGCTCTCCTGGATCCGCCCACCCAGCCTGCCCAAGGATGTGTTCGGGCCGTATGAGTGAGGTTCTTTCCCCGCGCTAGGACGCATGGCCCAAACGGACACCATCATCCCGCCCGGCGTGCAGGGATTGGATCGCTACGCTTATGTGAACAACTCGCCGATGAATTTTGTCGACCCGACGGGGCATGTCGCGCACACTGCTGAGCAGTGTGATGCCGACGGATGGTGTGGTGATCAAAATAGTGAATACACTGGTGGAGATGCAAATCTTGATAATTACAATGAGACAAATTCTTCAGAAGAAGATGATTATGAAGAATATACTCTTACAAAGGCGCAAATTCACGAACTATATCTATATTATTACAACTTAAGTGATGCTATGTGGCTTCTTTCAGGTATAGGAGGGGTGATAGCCGCACTTGGCGTTCCTGTAATAGGAGTACCTATAGGAACGTGGGGTATTATGGATGCCGTAGCCGCCAATGACATCGCCAATTTCCTTAGTGATGCCGAAATCGCAGCAGGAAATGGGAGTTTGACAATTAAACTCTATTCAAATAGCAAAGACCTTGATCCTAAAGGAACAGGTATGCCAGCACTTACTTTTGATGGCCACGGAGATTTCATGGAAATTTGGAGTTTAGATCTACCGTCAATTTTACAATACCAAATGGAAAACCCGAATCAACCTTTGGATGATAGTCGACCTATATACGTGAGGTAAATAAAAATGCAGCTACTTCATATTGCAATTAACAAAATCCTGAATACAGTAATGTATTTTTTGGTTTACTTTTCAGGCGCTTTTGTTTCGACAAGATTTTTTCTCTGGGCTCAAAGCGCCATAGATAAATTAGAAATCGTCTCAAGCGATAAGTTGTATTTCATTCTAGCAGTAACATATATCATAATTGGAGGTATTGGTTTCTTAGTTATTCTGAAACGCCAAGGTTTTAATGCTGGCAACCAACCCCTTTCAAGAAAAATATTGGATTTTTTCGTGTACGGATTTTTTAGTGGTTTAATTTTCCTTGCTGTAATAACCTTTGGCTATTTACGATAACTATTCATTCTGTAATCTGACGTGACCACCTACTTCGTCGGCAACTACTACGAAGTGACCGGCAGTATCGTCACCAAGTATTATTATGCTGGCGCTCAGAGAGTCGCCATGCGAGCCAATGGCACGTTGTACTTCTTACTTGGCGATCATCTTGGGAGTACCAGTTTAACCACCAACGACAGCGGAAACGTCGTCTCCGAAATGCGCTACACCCCCTGGGGTGAGGTGCGATACAATGCTGGCGTGACGCCCACGGACTACACCTACACCGGCCAATACAGCAACACCGCAGACTTCGGCTTGATGTTCTACAACGCCCGCTGGTATGATCCCTATCTTGGACGCATGGCCCAAGCGGACACCATCATCCCACCCGGCGTGCAGGGTCTGGATCGCTATGCGTACACGGAGAATAATCCTGTCAATTATACAGACCCCAGCGGACATGCTCGATGCAGTGAAGATGGAGAATGCTCCAGTAGTAATCCATTTGAGAATAGGCCAAACCTTGGCGGCCCGCATTGGAATCACAAGGGCAATAATAAACATTGGTCGCCTCAAAATCTTGAAAGTAATAGTGGTTTCGAAAATGTTGCGCCTTTTAATTATGAATTCACATTAAATACTAATTTTTCTGGTGGAAGAGATATGTCAGGAGATGATTTTCTCAGTGGAGTGGAGTCGACTGCTTGTTTCTATGCAAAAGTAAATTGTTGGATTTCTTTAATTAATAGGTTGCTTCCCCCAAAGCAGGCTTACACTTCAAATAGTCCAATTTTTTGGGTAAATTTCTTTGTAACGCATAATGAATTTTCAGGAATTGATATATCCCAATTCACATTAGCAAACGGTTCACAGGAGCCAATTACTGTGTATATTAATTTCGAACAAGGCGGAATCCCGTATGTACATTCTCCAATAACTGTACCAGGAGGCAACATATATGCATTGGAGAACAATCACTTTGATGGCTCGATGCCTGTAACAATTCACTCTGAATATCAGATGATAGTTGATTTAGGAAGCGCATCACACCCCGGTCCGAGTTTTGTGTATCCGCAACTAATAGATACAACTATTCCTAACGTGCCGACTATTATAGAACTTGCAAGAAATTTGCCCAATGTTTTCGGAGCGCCATAAGAAAACCATTAAACGGAGTCAATAACAATGAAGATTAATATATTTTCTCTTCCCATTATATTTGTTCTGATAATTTCTGGTTGTGCAAAGGAGTCCAATATTGTAGATGATAGTTTGCATAATCAATATGTAAACAATATGAAACTAAACGATATTGAAGACTTAAATAAAAGCCTAACAATATCACTTGTTAATAACAACTCTTCTGAATATGTCTTTGGCTCAAATCTAGAGGTATTGCTACAAAACACTACAACCGATAAGTATATATATTTTAATCCTGATGATGAAAAATCAATTACATTGTCATTGCTTGATGAAAGTAATTGGTATAATATTACTAACAAAGTAGTTTATATCGGTGGAGGTGGAATACTAACTCCTATAGGAAGCAATACCTCTGTTTGGAAGACCATGATAAAGCCCGTTTTTGACGTCAATGTTAACAATCCAGATAAACTTATACTACGAATATTAGTTTTAGGAAGAATTTCATCTATTGATGGAATTATTTCCGATGAACTAGTAGGTGGGTACCTGGATGTAGCAACAAAAGCACCTTAGTTTTAATATCACTTTCCTTATATCAATGTTTAGAATTAAAAACTAGAGGAGGTTTTTATATCGCACATATTGAACTAAAAATCAGAAGAATTAGCCGGGCTTCGATGGCTTACAAAAAACAGGAGACTACCATCTCCTGTTTTTCATTCAGCCAACGACTTGACCATCAAACCACCCAACTACTCGACTTACAAACTACTCTCTTTCCTTCTTCCCGATAAAAATCAAAGACTCCAAATCCTCCACATCCGCGGGCGCATAGGTTTCGAAAACTGCGCGAACCTTGTTCAGGTCTTCGTCCGAGGCCCAACCCAGCATCCGCGAAACATCCGCCCAGTCTTGTGCGCGCTGGGCGTTCATCTTAAGCAGAATGAGATATGGCAATGCAATCGTGGGGTATCCCGCCGGGTCGCTGACCGCGTTTTTCAGGGCATCCTCCAGCCAGGGTTCGCTGCCCAAAAGCACATCCACTTCCACGCCTTCGGGCGAGAGCATCAATATACCAGGGATGGAAAGCTGGGATTCCTGCTTATAACCCGCCGATTCCAATTTTGCGATAACGGCTTTCTCATCCTTTTCGCGGATGAGAATATCCAGGTCCCTTGTCATTCGTTCGGGCATGTAATTTCGGGTGGCAACGCCGCCGACCACAAGCCAGTTCACTCCCTTCAAAATTGGGCGTAGATCGGGCCAAATATTCATCGCAGTCCTCCGCAATAGAAAATCCACTCCGCTTCCCGTCCCAGGTCGGACGCGGCGTTTGAGCATCTCGATCATGAAACGGCGTTTCTGACGTGGAGATAGATTACCATCCGGCGCGATTCGGGAAATGGAGGAAGGGATTGGGGATTGAGTCATCCTTCAGAATTATACCGCCCATAAATTAATAACTCACCAAACGCGGAGCGTCCCGAAGGCGTTGTCCTGAGCTTGCCGAAGGGTTCTCGCAAATTGAGCCTGTTTTCTGTCCCAACCGCACCGCACTGCGGCGCATGTGTCGGGGCGGGGCGTAACATCAGTTAAAAAACAGGAGGCCATCATCTCCTGTTTTTTCATTCATCCAAACTACTCAACTATCAAACCATCCGACCACTCGACTATCCAACTACCCTCCCCCTTCATACAAATACCCCGTCCCGCGCACGCTGACGACTTTCTCTGAAAGCGAGGGGAAGGCTTCCAGTTTGTGGCGCAGGCGGCTAACGAGCGGACGTAGAATTTCGGGGGCTTCGCGTTGCGAGGTGTCGTAGCCCTGCACCAGCAGGACGAGTTCGCGGTGCGAGAAGACCTTGCCCTCGTTCTCCATCAGGATGCGCAGCAGGCGTCCTTCGGCGGGCGTGAGATGCTCCACTTTGGATTTGAATTTAATTTGACGACGTGAGAGATCGACCATGGTGCCGTCTTTGAGCGTATACACTTCCTGGGCGCTTTCGGCTGCGGCGGTCGCCACCGCATTGACCCGCGACTTGCTCGTGCGACGCGAAAGGCCTTTCTTTACGCTGGCAAGGATCTGAACCGGCGAGGCGGGCTTGAGCAAATAATCGTGGATGCGCAAACGTAAAGCTTGAACCGCCGTTTCAATCGAGCCGTGCGCCGTGAGCAAAATGATCTCGGTCTCTGGTGAAGTTTGGTTGACAACTTGAATGACCTCCAGGCCGTCCATACCGGGCATTTTTAAGTCCACCACCATCAGGTCAACGGCGTGGGTGCGCACGTGTTCCACTGCCGCCTGGCCGTTGGGCACAGCGGACACTACAAAACCTTCCAGCTTAAGAATATCGGTCAGGGATTGCCGGGCTACAGGTTCGTCATCAACGACAAGAATGTTCGACTTCATTGTTTTCCTCCGGTGGGCAATAGGATTCGAAAGCAGGCGCCGGGAGCGCGGTCTGGAAGCAATTCCAAGGAGCCTCCATGCGCGGTAATTATATTGTAACTTACGGTTAAGCCCAAGCCTGTGCCTCCATCCTTGGTACTAAAGAACGGTTCGAAGATATCGGCTTGTTTTTCAGCGGGGATGCCCCTGCCGCTGTCGTGAAAGAGCAGTTCCACAGCGCCTTTGACAGGATGGATGGCGATCTTCAAGTCGCCGCCTTCAGGGGCCATGGCATCGGCGGCGTTCAGGATCAGGTTAATGAAAACCTGCTGGATCTGACTCCCCACCGCCATCACGGCAGGGATCGAACCGCGAAACTCCTTGATTACATTCACCCGCGCCTCACTCAACTGCTTAGACATCAAATTCAAGACATACTCAAGCATATCCACCAGGTTGACGTTCGTCTGTGTGGAGGCGTTCGGGCGGTAGAAATCCAACATGCGGCGGGCGGTGACCATCAGGCGCTCGAGTTCGGTTCGCGCCAGGTCGAAGTATTCCTTACGTTTCGCCTCGGGCAGGTCCTCACGCCCGGCCAGGTGCAGGCAGTTCTGCACGGCTTGCAGCGGGTTATTGATCTCATGCGCAATGGATGCGCTCAAACGCCCCGCCGCGGCCATCTTCTCGGCCTGGATCAATGCCTTTTGCGATTCTTCGATGCGGCGCACATAATCCAACTGCTCGGCGTACAGGCGGGAATTCTCCAGGGCTGTGATGGCCTGCCGCGCGAGGATCTGGAACATTTCCAAATCTGATTCGCCAAAGGGCGAGTCGTACACGGTGCGCGCGGCGAAGAAGACGTGGTGCAGGTTTGGGCGTGGAATCGGCACCAGGATCGCTGAACCAAGCCCGAGGTCCGCCAGAAGCGTTTTCAATTCGGGGTCGCCCGGCCCATTGAGGTTGACCAATAACGGGTAGGCGATCGCATTGGCGCGTGAGATCAATTCTGATAATTTTTCTGTGGGGGAGATTCCGTTCGACGCAATGAGAGAAAATTCCTTCGCTCCGTTTTCCTGCCGGTAACAGGCGGCCTGCAAACAATGCAAGTGGCCGAGGATGGCGTCAATGATAAGTTTCAGCAAAGGCTCGCGGCGGGTTTCAGAGAGCAGTGATTCGGTGACGGTGAAAAGCGGGCGCAGGGCCTGGGTGCGCGCGGCGTCGCGTTTCTTCTGGCTGTCGGCAAAAGCCAACTTGACAGCCTCGACCAATTCACTGCCTTGCTTGAACGGCTTGAGGATGAGTCCATCTACGCCCTGACGCAAGGCACGAATCGCCGTCTCGACAGTGCCATGGCCGGTCATGATGAGAATCGCGGCATCGGGCTGGTGGCGCTGGGCGTGTTGAATGACCTCGAAGCCGTCCACCTCTGGCATGCGGATGTCCACCAGCAAAAGGTCGATGCGATTCTCTTTGAGCGACACAACCGCCTTGCGCGGGTCGGTCTCAGTGGCCACGCGATAGCCCGCGCGCGAAAGCAGGCGCTCGCACAACATGGCAATGCCGGGTTCATCATCCACGATATAAACGAAGGGTGCTTCCATGATATGCCTTTGATGATTCAAGTACCGCAAAATTTATTTTGCGAGGACAGCGCTTCACTCTTAACTTCAAATTGGCAGCCAGACCTCGAAACTGGAGCCACGCCCAGGCTGACTCGAAACCTCAATGGAGCCGCCGTGGTCTGCCACAATGCCATAGGTCACCGAGAGACCCAGGCCCGTTCCGCCACGGTCACCTTTGGTGGTAAAGAAGGGTTCGAAAATTCGTTCCTGGTCTTCGAGGTCAATGCCGCTGCCCGTATCGCGGACAGACATAATGACCCAATCCCTGTCCTCGCGCCGGCCAGACAAAGTGCGCACGTGTAATTCACCACCCTTGGGCATGGCCTGCAAGGCATTGTGGATCAGATTCAATAACACCTGCTTCATCTGGTTGGTGTCGATGGAAACCCAGGGCAGGGATGAATCAATATCGAGTTTGAGCGCCACATTATTGGTCTGAATGAGATGCCGTGTCAACGCGATCACATCGTTGACCACTTCGTTCAGGTCGGCGCTTGCGCGCACCCGTTCCCCCTGCCTTGAGAAGTTCAACAAACGGCGAACCACAGAGCTTGCCCGCCGCGCCTCTTGCAGGACCATCTCCAGTTCCTTGCGATGCGTGGATTCCTCCGGCATGTCTTCGAGCACCAATTCAGAGAAACCGGTCACGGTCGTAAGCGGGTTGTTCAACTCATGCGCGATCCCCGCCGCCATTTCACCAACGGCTGCAAGTTT
>JAEURI010000020.1 GCA_016789225.1 Anaerolineales bacterium | reverse complement strand
GCGCATCCGCCAGTTTTTGCACAATGGCTTCTATGTCTTCGGCTTTTGTATTGGCTGGAACAAGTTCATCAAACAACGCCGTGCGTTTCGTGTCCTGTGTCCCGCGTCCGATCTCAATCAAGCCGCTGAAGATGGAGCGCGCCAGTTCCTGTTCGTTCTTGCTTAATTTTGAAAACGAATCATCGGCATGGCGTTCCAGCGCTTTATGAATCCCACCGCGCTGCAAGTAATCATTTAGAGTCAGCGCGATAATGCCGCTTTTCTCTTGTTGAGAATCAAATAGATCCTTGAGCGCAAATTGCATCAACGGCAGTGCGCCTGGTTCGCCTTTCATTTCATTGATGATCTGTGCGATCAGGTCGGGGTCGATACGCAAGCCCACGCGTAAGGCAGGTTGCGCGATGGCGCTGACCAATTCTTCTGGCTGCATGGCGCCGATCTGTACGAACTGTTGATTGAGCAGTGCGTTGAGTTGTGGGTAGGTCGCGCAGTTCGAGACGAAGTCTGAGCGCATGGAGAAAAGGATGATGACACGTCCGTTCTCGATGGTGGCGGCGTGGGTCAACAAATTGAGAAATGCTACACGGTCTTCTTCTTTGCTAATCTGTGTGAAGACTTCCTCGAATTGGTCAATGAAGAGAACAAGACGTTTATCACGTCCCTCTTTCAAGGCAATCTCGCACCAACGTGCAAAGACGGTTGCATCCTTCATTGCCTTGGCGCGGATTTCATCTTCTGGGTTGGTTGAACTTGCCAGGCTGGAAACCACCCTGCCGAGATCACCGATTGGGTCACGTCCTGGCTTCATGGTCGCATACAGCCAACGCTCACTACCTTTAATGGCACCCTGCTTCAAAGCATGGATCAATCCTGCACGTACAAGCGATGACTTTCCGCTGCCAGATGGACCCGTAACGAATACTGTTCGAGATTCCTTTACCCGGCGGACGAGTTCATCCACCAACTTCTCGCGTCCGAAAAATAACTCAGCGTCTTCTTCCTCGAAGACATCCAAGCCTTTGTAGGGGCATGTCCCATCGAAGGGCTTCGCCTGAAACGTGGACGAGATATTCACCAGAAGTTTTGAAACTTCGTCAGAAGAATAGCCTACATTCCCCACATGAATATTCCCGCTGAGGTCACCGCCTATGGAGATACTTCCCACCGTGTTGCTGTGGTCACTGGCTTGGACGTTTACTGCACTTGGCTTATTATCGTCGGGCATACTACCTCTAAGAAGCGGTACTTATCTGATAAATCATAGAGTCTCTTTGGTGGGTTTGGGACTCTTTGATTGAAATTGATATTGAATCTACAGGTTGAATTACCCTTTGGATTCTTCCTTCGCTTTATCCGCGATTTTTTTGGCAGCCACACCCAGCCCTGCCAGCGGGTTGCCGATTGTGGCGATGACCACATCCAGAATATCAGGCGCCATGCGGGCAATGCTGCGGAACTTTCGGGAGACGAAACTTTCCTCTACTTTTTCGTTTTTCTCCACAGCCTGGGTGACAGCAGTTTGAATCTCTTGTACATCTGCCTTCAAATCCTCTTTGACAGCAGACGATATTCCTGCCCGTTTGTCGATTTCAGAATAAAGCTGGTCGAATAATTGTTCGATCTCGGCCGCGCTGATCCCATTGTTGACGGTATTGGTGACCTTGTTATTATTGCCGATCACCAGGTTCCCGCTCATCTTGCCGCCGATACTGATGCTGCCAACTGAAGTACTGTTATTGTTTGCAGAAACTTTCCCATCGTTATTGTCCATGGTTTTTTTCTCCTTTTTGGTATTGGATTTGGACTGCGGCGATGTTGAATCCCAGGTGGATGCCATTCGTGAGATAAGGGCATCGTATACCTGCTGAAAATCTGACTCTCGCAGGATATCAGGGCTGAGTGTGTTCATGTTTTTGAAAATGGCGGTCAGTTTGTCGAATTCGTCCCCAAATCGGTCGTAGTCATCCAACTCTTCGGCGATGCCCGTGATATTGGACAGGTCGCCCAAACTAAGGATCTCCCGATTGAGATCTTCTTTCTTCTGCTTCCAATATTTTTTGTATTCGATGCGGTCTTTGGCATCATAGATTTTTGCATCCGGAAGGACAATGGGGAAGACCCGGCTGGTAAAGTCTTTGTTTTTAGCGATCTCCACCAGTTCATACATGCAGTTTTTGGATCGCAGGTATTTGTCGCTGAGCACGACGATAATACAATCGCCTTCCCCGATCCGCTCCATGAACTGCCGGATCATGCCTTTGTATCCGAGATCCCGCTTGTCACGTATGATCTTCAACCCGCGTTTTTGCAGGGAATGGTCGAGTTGATTGACAATGGCTTCACGTTCATTGGTTTCCTCGCCCCATGCGTATGAGATGAAAACGGCTTGCTCGTACTCGGACATTTAATGCCTCCATATCCCTTTCTTTTGTGCCCTGGTTTATTGATTATATATTTTTTGGATGGGGTTTGTCAACGATTTGAGGTTGAAAAAAAACGCTGTCAGGCAGGTTTCAAGAAGATGCTTTATTCGAATCTCCCCACGATTCTCAAAATATCGAACCCCTCTGCGAACGGAACTTCCGCCAGCGCCCCGTGACGAACCATGATCGAGCGCGTCAGTTCCTGGTTGAAGTAATAGCGGTCACGGTAGGTGTCATCTTGCGCAAGGGCTTCGATCTTTTTATTTGCATCCTCTTCTGTGACCTCCACCAAAAAGTGTGGGAAGAAACCATAGGAGGAACGTACCACATCGTACCCAAGCACCGTGATGCCGCGAAAGGCGCGCAGAGCTTCATCGGTCATGGTATTGTGATCCTGGTGAACGTCCTGCCTGGAGTGGGTAAAGATAAGGTCAGGGTTGAACTCACGGCGAAGTTTGAGGAAATATTCCAATATCTCCTGACGAGAAGCCTGAAAGATGCGGGTCGTGAAGGGACCGAAGATCACACGGTCTTCTGGAACCCCAAGAATTTTCATCGAGCGCATGTGTTCATGTTTTACATTTTGCAGGTCGGGGTTTTTTTGATTATCCGACAGGGTGACACATAAGATCTCAGTCTTGTTGATAATGTGATGGATCAACGCCCCGCAGCCGATTTCAATATCGTCCGGGTGTGCGCCGAGGAAGAGGACTCGTTTGCCGAAGAAGTTCATGGGATTGGACGGTGGACGATAGACCACAGACCATGGCTCTTATCTTCCATTGTCTGTGGCCTATCGTCAGTTTTATTTCGTCGCCAAAATTCCGCCGACGACCTTGGTCATGACCAATTTGCCGTCACGCTCGAACCAGCGTGTAGCCACATCTGTGATCTTTCCGATCAGGGCCTCATATTCATCCTTGCCATTGAACATGGACGTCCACAACTTGCGGTCTTCGCTTAGTGAGGCACGGACATATTCAATGAATGGCGCCACTTCCGGGAAGGTGAGGTGATTCTCGAACTTGTGCAGTTCGGTCTTGGCAAAGATGCCGTTGATGGTGTTGAAGATGTCGCCTTTGAAGCGGGAGGAGCCGGGCATAGGCGGGATAGTGGCGTTAGTGGCTTCTTTGATGATGTCGTAGAACATCTGCTTGTTTTCCGGCAGTGGGCCGGAGACGAAAAGCCGTCCGCCAGAATTAAGCACCCGGTGCGCCTCGCCAAATGTAAAGTTAAGGTCGGAGGCGTAATAGATGGCGAAGGCGCTGGTGCAGAGGTCAAAGGTGTTATCAGGAAAGTTGAAGGGTTTATTGAAATCCAAAAATTGGAAATCGATATTTGAGCCGCGTTCCTTATTTTTTGCGCGCGCCTTGTCGAGCAATTCGTTCGAGAAGTCGCCACCGATGATCTTCGCCTGTCTTTTGGTGTAATCATCAAAAAGAAAGCTTAGTTTTCCCGCGCCGCAGCCGACGTCAAGAATGTTCATGCCTGCCTGTGGATTCAGAAGCTCATTCGTCCAAACGTCAATATTTGCAGAACCGTACTTCTCGTGAATGTCGATGCGGGTAAGTAGGTCTTTGCTGGTTTCCTGGTAGTTAATTTCCATGGGTCTCTCCTTAATAAATTGATGGAGTGATTATACCAAATCACACGGCAAAATTCATTCACTGAATTTTGAACCAGCCCAGGAGACGGATTCAAAAGAAACCAGACTTTCAGGCCGCATCAATGCGAGTGTGCGGCCCATCATTTGCTTGTGAACTCATGTTAGAATGCGTGGAAATTGGAGCATACATGGCAAACAAGATTCAAGCCGTAAAAGGCACACGCGAATTCTACCCGGAGCAGATGGCTCTGCGGAATTTTATCTATGAAAAAGTGCGAAAGGCTTCGCAGGCATTTGGTTATCAGGAGTGGGAAGCGCCATTCATTGAGACCATTGATCTCTATGCGGCCAAGTCTGGCGAGGAGTTGGTCAAGAAACAGTCGTTCACGTTCGAAGATCGCGGCGGAGATTTCGTCACCCTGCGCCCTGAGCTTACGCCAAGCCTGGCGCGTATGATCGCCGCCAAACAGGGTGAGTTGACCTTTCCGGTACGTTGGTGGTCGTTTGGCCCGTTCTGGCGTTATGAACAGCCTCAAAAGGGACGTACCCGTGAATTCTTTCAATGGAATGTGGATATGTTGGGAGTCAACTCGCCGGAAGCGGATGCAGAACTCATCGCTGTTGGTGCAGCCTTTCTGCGCTCGGTCGGACTCAGCCCGGAGCGGGCTCTGATCTATGTAAATAATCGTCGGCTGATGGATTCTGAATTCGACGCGTTGGGCATCGTGCCGGAAAAACGACTCGAGGTTTCCAACCTGGTAGACCGCCGCACCAAAATGGAGCCTGCCAAATGGGACTCCTATGCCTTCGACCTCGGTTTGAACCAAAGTCAACTCGATGGTCTGAAGGATATTCTCGGCAATTTTGATTTATGGAAGAAAAGCGAAGAATTGACCCGTCTCTTTGCTACGCTGGAGGCTTTGGGCGTGAAAGAATATGTCAAATTCGACCCGAACATTATGCGCGGGCTGCTGTATTACACCGGTACAGTTTTCGAGGCTTTCGATACTAGCGGCTCGTTAAAACGGGCCATTTTTGGCGGCGGGCGGTACGACAACCTGTTGGCGGATGTTGGCGGTCAGCCCTTGTCTGGGGTTGGGTTTGCAATGGGCGATGTGGTTATTGGGATCATTTTGCAGGAAGCTGGTCTTGTGCCGGAGTTCATGCCTACGCCTGCACCCGTGCTGGTGACTCTGTTCGACGAATCCCTCTGGATGAAATCCTTTGAGTTGGCCGCAGAGTTACGCACTGCCGGGTTAAATGTGATTGCATACCCGGAACCTGCCAAACTTCAGAAGCAGTTCAAATTTGCAGATAAGATGAAGATCAAGCTCGCCCTGGTGATTGGGCCGGATGAAGCTGAAAAAGGCCTGGCCGTTATCAAAAACCTGGGGACGGGCGAGCAGGTTCAGGTCAAGCGGGAGGCGCTTGTCAATTCCATCCAGGAGGCCTTGAAAAATGCCTGAGATTCTTCCGGTTACAAAAGACAATTGGCGGGCGTTGACAAAGTTGAAGGTGCGCGAGGATCAAAGGAATTTCGTTGCCACGAACACTTATTCGATTGCCGAGGCGCAATTTGGCGACGATGTGGAAGGGGAGGGGCACTGGGATATGTTCCCATATGGCATTTATGACGGCGATACTCCGGTTGGCTTTTTGATGATTGCCTATAACTATAATGCGCCTCGATTTCAGGGATACATCCTACGCCTGATGGTGGATGAAAAATTCCAGGGCAAGGGTTTTGGCAAGTTTGCCATGAATTGGACTCTGGAAAAATACCGGGCTGATGACCGTGTGAAAATGGTTGCCATCAGTTATGAGCCTGAAAATGAAGCGGCCCGTCAGCTTTATGCCTCCCTTGGTTTTGTGGAAACAGGCGAGATCGTGGATGAAGAGGCGCTGGCGGTCTTGAGCCTGTGATGAAGTGTGGTAAAATATTGACCGCTTTTCACGTATGGAGCCTGTAGCTCAACGGCAGAGCGCTACACTGTGGCTGTAGATGTTGTGGGTTCGAAACCCATCAGGCTCCCAAAACCTCCGAGTAGACACTCGGAGGTTTTTATAAAACTTGGAGATTCCATGAAGCGATATTTGGTAGAACCTGGGAAGAAATTCAAACTTTCAGAGCGTAATCCTGAAGATACTGGCGATTTTGAGGGCGGTAAAAAAGAGGGACTTAAAGCCATTGTTGAATTAAATGAAAAATTGCAGACCTTGCAGGAATTATTGTATGCTGAAGGCAGGCATAAAGTGCTGGTCGTCTTGCAGGCTATGGATACGGGCGGCAAGGATGGGGTCATCCGGCGTGTGTTTGATGGCGTCAACCCGCAGGGAGTGAAAGTGGCAGGCTTCAAGGTGCCAACAGCCGAAGAATTGGCACATGATTTTCTGTGGCGGGTGCATAAGGTAACGCCTGGTAATGGAGAGATCGTTATTTTCAACCGCAGTCATTATGAGGATGTGCTGGTGGTGCGCGTGCATAACTACGTCCCGGAAGCGGTCTGGTCGAAACGCTATGAGCAGATCAACGAATTTGAGAAGATCCTTGCCGAGAATGGCACAACCATCCTAAAGTTTTTCCTGCACATCAGCAAGGACGAACAAAAGGAACGCCTTCAAGCCCGCCTCGATGACCCGACCAAGCATTGGAAGTTCAGCCTGGGCGACCTGGAGGAACGAAAACTTTGGGACGATTATCAGGCGGCCTACGAGGAGGCACTAAAAAAGACCAGCACTGTCCATGCACCCTGGTATGTAGTGCCTGCCAACCGTAAATGGTACCGTGACCTGGTTATTTCCAGGGTGTTGGTGGAGACGTTGGAGGGTATGAAGATGAAATATCCTGAACCCAGGGAACCCCTCGACGGGGTTGTAGTTGAATAGACGGGTGTAAAATCAGTCCATGTCCAAGACAATCAACGTTCTGTTCCTGGCCGCTGAAGCCGACCCATTCATAAAAGTCGGTGGCCTGGGGGATGTCGCGGGGTCTCTTCCACATGCACTGCGGGCTCTTTCCAATGACGATATAAAACTCGATGTGCGGCTGGTCTTGCCATATCATCCGGCGGTAAAAGCAGAGAATCTCCGTCCGCTGGAATTGTTCACACTTCCACGCAGCGGGTCAGAGGTCGAGGTGGAGGCGTTCGAGACCACACTGAACGGCATGCCGGTCTATTTCATCGGCGGCGAGCCCATTCGCGCGAACGGCTCTGTGTATTCCCTCGATGCGAAGCTGGACGCGGAAAAATACACCTTCTTCTCCCTGGCCGCGTTGGAACTGTCGAATCATATCAACTGGCAGCCGGATGTCCTGCATGCCAACGACTGGCATACTGCTCTCAGTATTTATGGCAACCTGGCCAAACGTTGGGAGGCGGGCGCACGCCATGTGGCGGGAGTGCTTACACTTCACAACCTTCCGTTTATGGGGCCGGATATCAGCGCCTTGCTCGAAAGTTATGGCATCAAATTGGCGCAAACCGACCTGCCGGAATGGGCGCGGGTGATGCCCATGCCCCTCGGCCTGTGGGCATCGGATGCGATCGTGGCCGTTTCGCCGGGCTATGCCGGAGAGGTGCTCACCCCTGAGTATGGCTGCGGCCTGAATGAATTCCTTGAGCTTCGCAAAGATACCCTGAGCGGAGTTTTGAACGGCATCGACACCATCTCTTTTGATCCAGCTGTCGATAAAGCCATTGGCATTAACTACACAGCCGACACCCTTGAGAAGCGAATCATCAACAAGGGCGTCTTGCAGGAAAGACTCAAACTTCCCCACAACCCGAATGTTCCGTTGTTCTCCATCATCTCGCGTATGGATGTGCAAAAAGGCGTTGACCTTGCCTTCACCGCCCTCAAGAATATGAAGCGCATCAACTTCCAGGCAGTTATTCTGGGAACCGGCGACCCCAAGCTCGAAGAAGCTGCCCGCAATTTGGAATCTCTTTTCCCCGAAAATATTAAAGCTGTGTTGAGGTTCGATGCGAACCTCGCCCGGTTGATCTACGCCGGTTCCGATATGATCCTCATGCCTTCCCGTTATGAGCCCTGCGGCCTCGCGCAAATGATCGCCATGCGATATGGCTGCGTGCCCGTGGTTCGTGCCGTGGGTGGTCTCAAAGATACGGTCAAACAAGGCGAGACCGGCTTTGTATTCGAAAAGGCTCATCATATGTCCCTGGTCAGTGCCATCAAGACAGGACTGAAGGTATTTGCCGATCGCGAAAAATGGCGGATGATCCAACGCGCAGGTATGGCCGGGGATTTTTCCTGGGAAGCCTCGGCGCGTGAATATCAAAAACTATATCTCTCATTGATAAAATAATTTTGCTCCTACGCGAGCCACAGGTGATTATGACTTTCAAACGTTCCTCCGGCATTCTCCTTCATCCCAGCAGCCTTCCCGGCCCATATGGCATTGGTGACCTTGGCCCTCAGGCCTATCGATTTGTTGACTGGCTGGCCTCTACAAACTGCAAGCTCTGGCAGATCCTGCCGCTTGGCCCCACCGGCTATGGCGACTCGCCCTATCAATGTTTTTCGGCGTTTGCCGGAAATCCCTACCTCATCAGCCCTGACGACCTTCTGGCAGAGGGATTGGTGACTCAGCAAGAAGTCGACATGTTGAAAGACCTGCCCGCCTCCCGCGTCGACTTTGGCCTACTCATCCCCAAAAAGCTTGATCTTCTGCTGAAAGCTTTTACCCGCTTCGAGTCTGCCCGTGGACCGTTGCGTGAAGCCTACGATTACTTCTGCGCCGAGAACGCATCCTGGCTCGATGACTTTTCCCTCTTCATGGCGCTCAAGGAATCCAAAGGTGGCGGCGCGTGGAACGGTTGGGAACCCGCCTTGCGCAACCGTAAGAAGGCCGCGCTTACCAAAGCTCGCAAGGAATTGGCTACAGATATCATGCGCCATTCCTTCTATCAATTCCTGTTCTTCCGCCAGTGGAGCCGGCTTCGCGCATATGCCAAGTCGAAGGACATTCAGATCATTGGCGATATCCCCATTTTCGTGGCCTATGATTCTGCCGACGTTTGGGCCAACCCCGATCTATTCTATCTCGACGAGGCGGGCAATCCCACTGTCGTTGCAGGTGTCCCGCCGGATCTGTTTTCCACCACTGGGCAGTTGTGGGGCAACCCGCTTTACAACTGGGAAGTCCATAAAAAGGATGGATATACCTGGTGGCTTTCACGGGTTCACGCTGTATTGCAAACCGTGGATCTCTTGCGCTTTGACCACTTCCGTGGTTTCGCGGGCTATTACGAAATTCCCGCCTCGCATACCACCGCCGAACATGGACGCTGGGTGCCCGGCCCGTCAAAAGATTTCTTCCGCGCCGTAGATGAAAACCTGGGAAACACTGCTGCCAACCCGGGCACAGGCCTGCCCATCATCGCCGAAGACTTGGGAGTTATCACTCCTGATGTGATCGAACTGCTCGAAGCCTTTAATCTGCCTGGCATGAAGGTCTTACAATTCGGCTTCACCGGCCCGGATAATCCATTCATGCCGCATAACTACGTCCCGAACTGTGTGGCTTACACCGGCACGCACGATAACAACACCGCAATGGGTTGGTTCAGTACCGCACCCGAAAGCGAAAAGGATTTTGCCCGCCGCTACCTCGGTGTGGATGGGCGCGACTTCTCCTGGGACCTCATCCGCGCTGTATGGAAGTCCGTTGCCGTCATTGCCATTGCTCCCATGCAGGATGTCCTTGCCCTCGGCGGCGAAGCCCGCATGAACTTCCCCAGCAAGCTTGGCGGCAACTGGGAATGGCGCATGACTGAAAACGACTTCCGCGAAGACCTGGCTGCCGGGCTAAGGGATTTGAACTGGATCACGTTGAGATAAATATAATATCCCTTAATCTACATAAAACACCGGGTTTTGCTTGATAAAAGCAAAACCCGGTGTTTTATGGTTACATGGCATTTGTCGTTGGCTGGGATGAGAACTTTCTTACATTATCTTTCGAGATCGATTATCCAAATGCTTGTTTCCTGAAGGCCATCGTCGCCGCTTTTGCTGGATTCGAAAATTATTCTTTCCCCACTTGGCGACCACGAAGGAGCTCCATCATATCCGTTGAAACTTGTTACCTGAGTTGGCTTGCCGCCGGAAATTGGGATAATAAATAGGTTGGCAAATTCCATTGTAGGGCTATCGCCGCTATAAACGATCCACTCTCCATCCGGCGAAAAAGAGGCGTCGGTTTTGTCTCCAAGGCCGCCTGTGACCTGGCGTTTGTCGCTCCCATCGGTATTCATGATCCAGATTTCCCACTGACCATCCATCATGGTTTGATATAGTATGTGCTCCCCATCCGGCGACCAGTTGGGTTGTCTGCAATCTTCGTGCTCACTTGTTAATGCCTGATATTCTTCAGTGCCATCGATTTTATACTTTGTAATGATGCCATTGTCTTCGATATCCAACCGGTGTGTCTCAAAAACAATCCACTGTCCGTCGGGAGAAAAAGAGGGTTCATAAGCAACCAATTCATCTCTTTCCGTTATTTTTTGTTCCTCTCCAGGTCTTGTTACATTTATCAAATATATTTCGTCATGCGGCTCGCGGGACGAAGAAAAAATGATTTGCTCTGTGGATTCGTTCCAGACAGAGCCGGGAAGATTGACGTTGTCATATCCATCGGAAACGATAACCTTGGTATTACCGCTTTCTAGGTCATATATGACCAGGTCCGCTGGCCCTTCATTGTATCTGTGTTGAAAGCGGGTAAGTACGATCATTTTTTCATCTGGCGACCAGGCAGGATTCTGCAAACTTCCTTTAATCTCAATCGGAATTTGATAGGCGGAGTCATTCCTTCCTGTGTTTGGTGAATCAAGGACAGAACATCCTGTGCTAAACAAAAGAATATGGGCGACCGCCCATTTATAAAATACTTTTATTGTCAAGGATACTCTCTTTCTCGTACCTAATGATGATTAACTTTTCAGGTGGAAAGATTCTAAGTTCTTTTCAAAGCACACACTGAATTCCATTTCCACATACTGTCCATAATTCGGGATGCTTTTATATCCGCTCTTTTTATATAGTGCGATGGCTTCAGGCATCATCTTGCCGGTTTCGAGGATGCACTTTTCATAGTTGAGTTCAGAGGCCCAGGTCTCGAGCTCTGCCAGGACTTTGGATGCAACTCCTTTTCCCCGGCTTTGCGGCAGGGTGTACATCCGCTTAACTTCCATTACTCCCGGCTCATATTCCTTGATCGCGCCGCAGCCGACCGGCCTGTCGTCTTCATACGCTACGATGGCGTGTTTGATCATGTTGATCTTATTGTACTGTGCGAAGAATGAATTCTTTTCGCCATTTCGTTCTGCCAGGTCGGCGTCGAGATATTTTACAAGCTCGATGAAGTCTATGTTGTCTGAATTGGTCCTAACCAGTTTGATCATCTGCGAACTCCTAAAGATTATGTTTGGTTCACTGCCTTGAGCTTTCATGATTGTACTTGTATGTCAAAAAAAACGATAACAGAGCTGTCAACAGCACTAGCAGGAATAGAGTCGTTCGTAAATCCCCGCCTTGGTCAAGGTTGGTTAGGCCTTCGCGTGCAAGGAAAAGGATATTAAAGAAAAGATATAAGCCTATCGAGCCGATGGCTGTTTTTAGAAATTGGGCTGCACCCTTAAGTGTATAAGGAAAATTAGACACGAAAACGGGCATAATTAAGGTGCAGTTTCCGGAGAAAACCCATGCCCAAAAGAAAACGCCTATCTGCTCTTCAAAAAGCACAGATTGTGTTGGAAGCCATTCGAGAAGACAAGAGTGTG
>JAEURI010000252.1 GCA_016789225.1 Anaerolineales bacterium | reverse complement strand
GATACGATCCCGGTTTGTAACTAAAGAGAGACACCATGGATTTCAAAGGTAAAGTTGTTCTTATCACAGGCGCGGGACGCGGGGCAGGACGAAGGCTGGCCGAGGAACTCGCGGCACGTGGAGCGGTCATTGCGGCCAATGACATCTCCCCCATCAATGTGGAGGAGGTTACGGCAGGCATCCATGTGAGCGGAGGGAAGGCAAAGGCTTATATCGAAGATGTGGCCAAAAAGGTCGGTGCACAGATGCTCGTCAAAAGTGTGGAAGATGAATTTGGAACGATCGACGTTCTGATTAACCACGCAGCGGTGAAGCCACATACCCCTCTCTTGAACATGGACGAATGGGACTGGCATCGCGTATTGGATGTTAACCTGACGGGCGCATTTTTGATGGTGCAATCGACGGGGCGGGTGATGCGTGAAAAAGGCCGAGGTGTGATCCTAAGCCTGGTGCCGGGAGCAGGTCAAAGGTCCGGCCAGGAGGCGGGGGCATATTTTGCGAGCAAGGCCGGGCTTGTGGAGCTATCCCATCGGGCTGATGCGGAATTAAGCCCACATGGAGTGCGTGTTTATGCCGTCGAATCTTTTGAAGAGGTACTTCGTATTTTGGAGGAAGCATGAAGGAATTGCTGGAATATCGTGAAAAGTTGATCATACGGCTGGAGGAGGCAGCGCGGGAATTTTGCAAGGTCTGTGAGTCGTTTGATGACCCGTTCACTAAAGTGGATGGGGATTGGACAGTTCACCAAATTGCAGGGCACACCCGGGATGTTGACCTGCACGTTTATGGTATGCGAATTCGGCGAACATTGAATGAGGAATATCCCACGTTTGCAAGCTTCGATGCGGATCAATGGATGGCCTCGGAATATAAAAGGGATGAGCCTCTCAAAACCATCCTGGATGGTTTTCTTGCCAGCATGGTAGAAGTGTGTGAGCTGTTGAACAGGCTGCCCCAAGAGGGTTGGTCGAGGTTGAGCCGCCATGAGTCCTTGGGCAATGAACTGACCTTGCAGTTATGGGCAGAGCGCAGCCTGGCACATATTGAAGAACATTTGAAAACCCTGAAAAAAGGGTAATTTCGTGAATTTTGCCCGTTTTTTCCACATTCCTGGGGTAAAATAATGCACATGAAAAAGCAAAGAATTATTCTGGTGGACGATCACGAAGTCGTGCGGCTTGGACTAAAATCCCTTTTGGAAAGGCACACCCAGTTCGATGTGGTGGGCGAAGCGGGGTCAGCGCGTGAAGCATTGGAACAAACCGCCCTGCTCAAGCCCGATGTAGTGGTGATGGACATCCGCCTGCCCGGCACTTCGGGGATCGAAGCCTGCGAACAGATCATCAATCAATTCCCCAATACCAAAGTTATTATGCTCACCTCGTATGCCGAGGATGAGATGTTGTTTTCCGCCATCCGCGCGGGAGCATCGGGTTACATTCTCAAACAGATCGGCAGCGAAGACCTGGTGAAGGCGCTTGAGTCTGTTGGCCGCGGCGAAGCCCTGCTTGACCCCGCCGTTACCCAGCGCGTTTTCCAGGAAGTGCGCCGCGCTGTGAAGGAAGAGGAGGCCTCGGCCTTCGCGCATTTGAGCCAGCAGGAAAAGCATGTGCTTTTGCTCGTCTCTGAAGGCAAGACCAACCGCGAGATCGCCAAGTCGCTATTCCTCGGCGAAGGCACGGTGCGTAATTATGTTTCGAGCATCCTCTCGAAATTGAACGTCAACAACCGCGCCGAAGCAGCCGCTTATGCGGTGGAACACAACCTGAGAGATTATATTTCCTGATCGACACCGGTAAACAGCAATGATGGAGACTCACACCACGACCTCGTGATGATGCGTCTCCATTTTCATTTAATCCACCTATCGGCCCTCTACTGCTCAACCCATGTTCCCTTTTGTAAAGCTAACCGATAACATTATCACCCTGCGCCCCTATGAATTTGGGGATGAAATCGAACTTCATACCGCCGTGCAGGAATCCCTGCCCGAACTCAGCCCATGGATGACCTGGGCCAGCGAACGCTATACCCGCAACGTGGCCCGCGATTTCATCGCCATCTCACGCGCAGAATGGTCGAACGGCTCGCTATATTCCTTCGCCATCACCGATGCAGTGACCGGTCAATACCTGGGCGGCTGCGGACTCAGCCACATTCACCCGGTGTATAAATTTTGCAATCTCGGCTACTGGGTGCGCACCCCGCAGCGCGGCCGGGGAATCGCCGGGCGTGCTGCCAAGCTCGCCGCCCGGTTCGCCTTCGAAAAGGTGAAATTGATCCGCGCCGAGATCGTGATCGCAGAGGGGAATGAGGCCAGCAAACGCGTTGCCGAAAAGATAGACGCCCACTACGAAGGCATCCTGCTCAACCGGATGACGGTCGGCAAGCACATCCTGGATGCCAACATGTACTCGCTTCTGCCCTCCGACTTTGGCCTGGTTGCCAGTCTCTAAACAGAATCCAAACTGAAACGGTCCAATTCGATTTTTGTACCATGCTCCTATTGACTTCCCGCGAGGTTTTTACTATGATGAACCGTAGATAATCAAATAAAGGAGAGAGAACCCATGAGTGAAGTAAAAGCATTACATGAACGAAAACATGTATGGCGTGATGAAGTCCTGCTTATCATCAGCCTGTGTGTTTTCGTGGGCATCGTCTATTTTCTGGACGGTGCTTTCAAGCCAGTATTCAACCCGTCTACATTGACATTGACCGGGGTTGTGCTGGCGCTTGTACCAGCCGCCATCTGGCTGACATTTTTTTATTTGCAAGACCGGGCTGAACCCGAACCGAAAGGATTTGTTCTGGGCGTTTTCGCCCTTGGGGCCATCCTGGCATCGGCAATCGGCATTCCTGTTGTCGATAACCTTTTCCGCGTTTCCCACTGGCTTCGTTCCGACACACTGACCACGATCCTCGGCGGCATTCTTGTGGTCGGTTTTACTCAGGAATTCCTAAAATATGCCGCTGTCCGCTACAGCATCTACAATTCGGATGAATTCGACGAACCCACCGACGGGGTCATCTACGCCACTGCCGCAGGCCTGGGGTTTGCCACCGTCTTGAATATTCAGTTCGTCGTCTCGAATGGAGGCGTGGATCTTGGTGTGGGCATCATCCGCATTGCTGTAGTGGCATTGGCACAGGCAGCCTTCTCCGGCATTACCGGTTACTTCCTCGGGCGGGCCAAATTCGAATCTGAACCTGTCTGGTGGATGCCGCTTGGCATTACACTGGCCGCCATCTTCAACGGCCTGTTCAACTGGCTGCTGGGCATCCTCAACCGTCCCACCATCACTCTAAACGGCGCCACATCCAATACATGGATGGGTCTCGTGCTGGCGGCAGTGGTTGCCCTGGTCACCACAGGCGTCATCCTTGCATTGGTACGCGGCAGTATCAAATCCTTACAGGCAGGGAAATAGGAGCAACCCCATGGTAAATAAACAAACTTCCCTCGGTGACCGCTACGCGGAGATCACCGTCGTACTCCTGACCCTCATCGCCCTCGCAGTGGGATGGGCCTACAAATCAGGCATTGAAAATGCCTCGGTTCCCTTCAGTGCAGAAGGGATTTCAGTGGAAGCCCCAAAAGGCTGGTTGCAGGCCGAACCTGCGGGGACTGAATTACTGCATACCGTGGATATTAATTCAAACGGTTTTGGTGCAACCTATGTCATACGCAAGGTCGCTGTTACCGAAGGAGCGACTACCTCTGAAGTCGCAAGCTTGATGACGTTAAATTACGCGCAGGACCTGCTTGCCTTCCGCATGCTCGACCAGCGCGAAGTGACCGTATATGGGCGCGACGCCTATGAGATCAATTATGTGTTCGTTGAATCCAACCCGGACCTGACCCACGCCCAGATCCCCAGCGTGGTGCGCGGTACAGATTATGTCTTCCTGAACGGCGACCATGCCATTGTGGTCTCCTTCCAGGCGGACGAGAAGACTTACGACCTAGACCTTGGAAGATTTCATCTCTTCCTCGAGTCCCTGACTTTTTAGCGAGTAGAGGTGAGAATGAAACCAAATTTCCTCAAACATTTCTGGGTATTCCTTTCCGTCCTTGCGATTGCCGCGCTGGCGTGTCGCGGTGGAGCACCGGCGGTTGAACCCGTCACCCCTCAAACACCGACGGATAACCCGACCACTGCGCCGGACCAGCTTTCTTCAACAGCCCGTTCGAACTTGATCTCGGCCACAGTGCAAATCTTTGGCTTGTTCAATCAGAACGGTGAACTTGTACCGGGTTATGTCGGTTCCGGCACGATCCTTTCTCCCTCCGGCATGATCCTTACCAATGCGCATGTCGCAAGCCCGGCCTCCCAGGGAGATCCCGAGAGCGAACCGGATGCTCTTGGAATTGCGATCATCGTCTCTGAAGACAAACCTGCCGTTCCATCCTACATTGCCCAGGTAATGGCCGTGGACGGGTTTTTGGACCTGGCCGTGATTCAGATCACTTCATCAATCAACGGCTCGGCGGTGGACGCGAATAGTCTGAACCTGCCGTATGTCCAGCTTGGGAATTCGGATAATGTCCACGTTGGCGACAGCCTGAACATCTTCGGCTTCCCCTCGATCGGCGGCAATACGATCACTTTCACCCAGGGAACGATTTCCGGCTTTTCTTCGGAAGATCAGATCGGCGACCGCGCCTGGATCAAAACCGATGCAACGATCTCCGGCGGGAACTCCGGCGGACTCGCAGCCGATAACAACGGCCATATCATCGGCGTTCCCACCATCGCAGCTGCCAGCCGTGACACAGAGACCTCCGACTGCCGAACCGTGCAGGATACGAACGGCGATGGCGTGGTCGATCAAAACGATAGCTGCGTTCCGATTGGCGGCTTTCTGAACGGCATCCGCCCGGTAAACCTCGCTTCACCCTTAATTCAAGCTGCTCAGTCTGGTCGGGCTTATACCAGCCCGTTCACCCAGTCTGGGGTGGTGAGTCAGCCCGGCAGCGGCAATGAAGCGACCGCAAATTTCGTGTGGCTCGATACCTCCACCAGCAGTTCCCAAAAATGTGACTGGTCCGATACTGCGGTCAATTCATACACCGATTCAGCTCTGTGTATTGCCGCCGGTTTCGAATACTCCGGTATGACCGATGGAGAATTGTTGGTTGAGCATTGGTATCTCAATAATGAAAAAGTCGGCGAATACAGCTACGCCTGGGAATGGGGCGAAACAGGTTTGTTTGGAACCTATCTGCCCAATGAAGGCAATCCCATGCCGGCCGGAGACTACCGCCTGGAGTTGTTCGCTGGAGATGGCCTCAAACCGATCGGTTCCTCCTCCAATGTAACGGTGGGCAGCGGCGGAGGCAATAGCGGCGGAACCGGAACCCAGGAAGAACCCGCGAGCGATACGATCCTGGTCTTCGGGCAGGTCTACGACGCCTCCACCAACAAGCCCATTGTTGGCGCGTATGTGTTCGTGCTAACCCCCGGAACGACCTATGATGAGTGGGCCAACGCGAACTATGCGGAAAGCTACATCAACACCTATCTGCAGACCGATGCCGAGGGGTATTACACCATCACCGGCATTCCGCGCAACACGGAATTTACCCTGGTCTATTCGTCACAGGGATACTACGACTCTTATGCAGACAATCTGATCGCCGGTCCCGATGACCTGCCACTGATCGAGTTGAACGTCGGCTTGAGCAAGTAAGGCTCGTAATTGGTAGTGGTAAATTAGGAATTGAAAAGCGCCTCTGAGAATTCAGGGGCGCTTTTTGTTTTTCTTGTGATTTACTTTTCCTTCTCTCCACTTATCTTCATCCATGCCTTTTTCATATTCAAGGCATCCTCTTCCATGATGGGGCTTTCGCACAGAATGCGTCCGCCGCAGTCAAACTCGTTCAATGCCTTGAACAATGCTTTGAGATTAAGATCCGCCTCCGCCAGAGGAAGGTGATTTTTCTCTCCCTTCGGGCCGTAGTCAATGCCGGATAGATGGATGTGCAACTTTTTAAGGGCCTTGTTGCCGAGCGCCTTGCCGTATTTCTCCAGTAGGCGTGACCATTCATCGTAGGTATTCATGGAACCATCACCGGGGCGGGCATGCAGGTGAGCAAAGTCGATACATGGCTGGACCATGTCCATAGCCTGACTCATGGCGAGGGCATCTTCAAACGAACCAAGCATCGCAGATTTGCCCATCGTTTCAGGCCGCAATGTGACGTGGTCGCCGTTCTTCTGCAACTCCTTTACGCATCCCTCCAAACGTGGAAGAGCAACCTTCAATACTTCAGCAGGGTCATTGCCGAAATAAGAACCGGGATGAAAGATAATATCCGTGGCCCCGGCAAGGTTTCCGTAGTGAGCCGCATCCATCAGGCGTTTGCGGGATTTTGGCCATTCCTCCGCCATGGCATTCAGGTTGATGAAATACGGCGCGTGGACGCTCAAGGCAACTCCCTGCTCCTCCCCTGCCTCTTTGATCAAAGCACAGGTCGCTTCGGTCACACGCACCGACTGAACCCAACCAAGTTCCAGTGCAAGCAAGCCGATGGATTTGCTGAATCCAATCGCGCCGACCGACCCACCTGGTTTCTTGGGTGTGCCTGTGGGAGAACCAACGGTACCGAATTTGAAAGAGAGAGACATGGGAAGCTCCAGTGGTAAGGGATAAGTAATGAGAGACGAGGAATGAGTAATCAGTAGACAGTGAGCAGTTGCGTCAGTTTGGACCAAAGCGGCGGGCCGAGGATGAGCAGGCCAACAAGAACGGCGGCGAGGGCGGCAACCAGCACGGCTGCGGCTCCTACATCTTTGCCGATCTTGGCGAGGGGATGATGTTCGGCAGTTGCCAGGTCGACCACAGCTTCAATGGAGGTATTGATGAATTCAGCAGAGAACACAAAGGCGGCGGTCAAAATGATGACAGCCCAATCGCGAGCTGGAAGTTTAAGCCACAGGCCAACTAAAAATACCGCCGTGGCAATGGCGCTATGGATCCAGGCATTACGCTGGGTACGAAGAACATATGCCCAACCTTGAAAGGCATATCGAAATGACCAGGCACGCGATCGAAAAAACTCTTTCAAGGCTATTCCTGTATCTTGATACGGGATAGACCGAGTCTTTCCAAAACTTTGGCCTGCTCGGCCCACATGACGGCTTTTTCCTCGTCGGTGCTGTGGTCGTAGCCGAGCAAATGCAATGTGCCATGCACGACAAGCAATTGCGCCTCTGCTTCCACGCTGTGACCGGCGGCTTCGGCCTGTTGCGTGGCACGCGGAACAGAGATGGCAATATCGCCCAAATAAACAACGCCTGTTTCCGGGTCCAGTTCGGCGGCGGGGAAGGAGAGCACATCGGTGGGAGCGTCGACGCCGAGATAGTCCAGGTTGAGTTCGTGCAGTTGACGGTCATCGGTCAGGACGACGGTGATGTCTCCTTCCGCCCACTCAGGCCCGAGGTCGGTAAGAGGCGTGACATTTTCCAGAGTCGTACGGGCAGCCCGCTCAAGCAGAACGGTGTCCCGAAAATCCATTTGATTATCGATGTTGATCATTTTTCCTTTTTAGGTGCGAGCAGGGTGGTATCCTGGTCGGGCACATTGGCTTTTGGATATTGAATGCGCGGGTGATAGGAACCGCGCAAGGTGGTGGTGAAGGATTCGGTGATGAGTTTGAGGTCACGTAAGGTGAGCAGGGTATCGTCAAGCTGGTTGTGTTTTTGTACCGCTTGAATGACACTGGTCACAAGCGCGCGGATGTCGTCATCGCTGGCCGGACGCTCGGCGCGTGCGCGTGCCTCGGTGGCATCGGCAAGCATGAGCAAAGCGGTTTCGCGCGAAGCAGGACGGGGGCCGGGGTAGCGGAATTTTTCGATATCCACTTTAGAGACATCGCCGCCCACGGCTTCCATAGCCTGGTTATATTGATAGTTGGTGATGAGCGTGCCATGATGTTCGAGGATGAAATCATGCAGGCGGCGCGGAAGGTTGTGTTTCTTCGCAAGCTGCACGCCATCTGTGACGTGGCGAACAATGGTCGCAGAGACTTCCTCCGGGTTGGCATCCTTGTGAGCGTTGAGGCTACCGGGAATTTGATTCTCGATGAAGAAGTTCGGGTTGAGCGCCTTGCCAATATCATGGAACAGTGCGCCTACACGGGTAAGCAGCGGGTCGGCGCCAATTTTTTCAGCGGCCTGCTCGGCCAAATTGGCAACCTGCAAGCTGTGCTGATAGGTCCCAGGCGCGTTGCGCAGGAAGAATTGCAAAAGTGGAAAATCTGGCCGGGATATATCGAGCAGCTGCAGGGCTGTGGTCAGCCCGATCATTTGAGCCAGCAGGAATTGAAGCAGAAGCGCGATGCTCGCAGATGAAAACCCGGCGAAGGCGATGACGCCGACGTATTGCAGGATGCCGATCCAATCCAGCGTGATGAGGGGAATGCGAAAAGCCATTAATACCCCGGCACCTGCCAAGGAGATGGCCAGCCCGGCGCGCAGGAAACCCCAAAACCGGCGGGCGGGTCCCAACGCAAGCAAGCCCATCAGCGACGAGAACATGTAATATGGCATGAGGTCGTAGGAGTTCGGCAAACCGAACGCTGCAAGAATGGCAAGCGGAATGGTAAGCACCAGACCGACCTCCATGCCAAACAGGGCGGTAAAAAGCAAGGCCACAGCTTGAATGGGATATCCATAAGGAGCAAGTGTGCGCCCGGCGAAAAGGCGGGCTCCCATCAGGAAGAGCACGAAGAGCACACAGACGAGTAAAAGATTCTTTGGGTCGTTCAACGCCACCGAGCGAGGGCGGCGATAAAAATACATGGGCACAAAGGCCGCGAAGATCAAGATCAGAGCCGCAACCGCTGCAAGGTCCTCCCAACGCTGACCGGGGCTGATCATGCCCAATTGTTGAAAGGCTTCCATATCTGCCGGGGTGACAATTTCCCCGGCTGGGACGATGGTCTCCCCTGCTTTGTAGGCTTGAACGATGGGAGCCACAGAGTCGCGCGCCGATAGTTTCGCGGCGTCGGTCAATTCCTGGCTGAAAAAACTATTCGGCACCACAAAGGGGATGACCAGTTCCGTCACCAGGTCAGATTGCTGTTCGTTGAACGTCAGGCTTACAGAAGAGGAAACATTGGATTGTGCAGCTTCCAGTTTATCTTCATAAATAGCGCGGCGCATCACCTGCTCGAGCACGCGAATCGACTCGGCTTGAACCGCATCCCAACGTGGACTGGATATATCCAGGAGGAAGTCCACGGTTTCAGGCTTGAGACGCACATCGCTCAATTCCTGCATCCTGGTCATTTTTTCGCTGGAAGTCAGTTCGATATCGTCGCGGATGGAGGAGATATTTTGCAGGGATGTTCGCAGGCGTTCGATCTGCTGGCGCGTAATAGCCGGGTCCGGCGAACTATAGACAGGCTGCACGGCGCTTTCCGCCGCCTGGCGCGCCTCTTCGGTGCGAATGTCGCTGACATATTCGACATCACGCGGTGACTGAATGGTGGTTTGCGCCACATCGCCAATATCCGTCGTTTGAAGCGTGGGACGCAAGCCAAGCGGTGCGATCAACGTGGCGAACGAAACCAGGCTGACAGCGGCGATCAGGCTGTATTGCAATATTCGGATGCGGCGGGGAACGGGGGTTCGTGCAGACATAAAGGGGACTACAAGGCGACACGAGCATGTGCCGCCTTGCAGCAAGGGTCTTACTTGGTAAGCAATTCCTTCACAGCGGCGCTGATGGCGTCATTTGGAGCCCGTCCTGCCACTTTGGGCATGACCACCTTCATGACCTTGCCCATGTCGCTTGGAGCGGATGCGCCGACTTCGGCAATGGCGGCTTGAACCAGAGCCCGCAGTTCGGCAGGGTCCATGGCTTTTGGCAGGAATTCCTCCAGCACTTTGATCTCGGCTTCGTTATCGGCAGCGAGATCGTCGCGATTGGCTTTCTTCGCCTCCTCCAGCGCCTCGCGCCGGTTCTTAACTTCCTTCTGGATCAGGGCATTGATCGCCATATCGTCCAGTTCGATGCGCTTGTCCACTTCCACCTGCTTGACGGCGGCAAGCACCATGCGCACCGTGCGTTTGCGGAGGTCGTCGCCACTTTTCATGGCTTCTTTCATTGCTTCGTTAAGTTTTGCTTTTGTTTCCATGTAATTGATTATACCTTTCTTGAGGAATTCCACTCATACCACAACGTTCATATTGCAGCACTTATTTATCTGTAAACCTAGCAAACATTTCTGGTGGCAGTATTTTTTGCAGCAATTCAAATTCATACACCGTACGCTTGACGGCGGCGGCGCGGGCGTAATCGAATTTATATCCACGCTCCGGGGCGTCGAGGTTCATCCAGCCGTGTGAGTCTTTGGGAAGAAACTTCAACGCCAGCGGGCGAAGGAAAGGGAAAAACGCCAGCATATCCATCGGGAAGTAGATCCTGCCAGAGTAAAGGCCCGGGCTTTTGATCAGGTCTTTTCGAAGCGGTTCAATTTCCGCCGGAGTCGGAGGCGGGTCTTTGTGTTCATCCAGCCACATGGTCACATAATTCGTATGAGCGTAGAAATCCTGCGCAGTGTGAATCAATCTACCAAAGGCCACCCATGCGCCCAGGTTGCCGGGCGTGAGCAGGGCAGCGAGGATATATCCGCGCTGTTCGTTGATGTAACGATCCCCCGCTTCGATGGCATTGTTGTCGTAATGGATCTCATCGTGACCAAACTGGTTTTTAACATCATCCTGACGAACATTGGCGGAGGTGATCATTTTGAGAGCGCGTTCGCTAAAGTGTGGGGCAAGCGCTTCGTAGGTCATTTCTATATGGTATCGCGGAATCATGGGCAAAATTATACCCGTGCAGGCATTTTATAAGCGAAGTGGTTATAATGCCCGCATGACATTTTATACTGCAAAAGGTGATGATGGCACGACCGGCCTGCTCGGCGAGGGGCGTGTGCCAAAGTATCATGTGCGCATGGAAGCTGTGGGCACGCTGGATGAAGCCTCGGCGGCTTTGGGGCTTGCCCGCGCACGATGTGAAGCGTCTCAGACTCCCCGCATCCTGCTCGATGCCCAACGGGATTTATACAAGCTGATGGCGGAGGTTGCCGCCACACCGGAGAACGCCGAGACATTCCGCTTCATCGACGAAGCGCGGGTAGCATGGCTCGAGCACGAAACCGATGAGTTGAGCAAGGTGGTCGAGATGCCGAAGGAATTCATCCTGCCGGGTGATACGTTCGGCGGCGCGGCGCTCTCGCTGGCACGGGCAATCATCCGCCGGGCAGAGCGGCGCGTGGTGGAACTCTTTGATGGCGAGGTGGTGGTCAACCCGCATTTGCAGCGTTATCTCAACCGTCTGTCTTCGCTTTGCTTTGTGTTGGAGCTTTTGGAAAACCAGCACGCAGGCCGGAAGACCTCACTGGCGAAGTCGGAATAGAAACCAGACTTCGGAAGTCATTGAGACTTCCGAAGTTTATTTATTGCAGGGGTGACCTTACCACGTAAAGGAAACTATGACTGGAACGATCATCAACATCATTGCCATTTTGCTCGGCGGGGGAATCGGTTTGTTGTTCGGCTCGCGCATCCCGGAGAGATTCAAGTCCACGGTCATTGCGGGGATGGGTTTATTCACCGCCGTGATGGGCGTGCAAATGTTCTTTAAAAGCGAAAATCAATTGATCGTGCTGGGCGCAATGATCATCGGCACGCTGATCGGTGAGTGGATGGGCATCGAAGACCGTTTGCAGGCATTTGGGCTGGCTCTCGAAAAACGTTTTTCCAGTGACACAGAAAGCGGGGCAGGCTCACGCTTTGTGCGCGGATTCATGGTCTCCTCGTTGCTCTTCTGTATCGGCCCCATGGCGATCCTCGGCTCGATCCAGGATGGGCTGACTGGCGATTACAAGCTTTTGGCGGTCAAATCCACGCTGGATGGGTTTGCCTCGATAGCATTCGCCTCCACATTAGGGGTCGGTGTGCTCTTCTCCTCCATTGTTACCCTTCTCTATCAGGGCGGAATCAGTCTGCTAGCCGGGGCACTCAGTGCCATCATCAGCGACCCGATGATGAATGAAATGACAGCCACGGGCGGGGTGATTTTGGTCGGGCTGGGAATTAGTAACTTGCTGGAGCTTAAGAAGATCCGCGTGGGGAACTTCCTGCCTGCACTGGTCATCGCGCCCTTGATTGTATGGGTGTTGGGGAAGTTTTAGAAGACTGAATATCGTCAGGCTAAACCTGGCTTACAAATGAAAAAGGCAACCTAGTTGGGTTGCCTTTTCTGGTGACTCCGACAGGATTTGAACCTGTAACCAATTGCTTAAGAGGCAACTGCTCTGCCGTTGAGCTACGGAGCCATTGGGTGCGGGCGAGATTATACCGCAAAGGTACGGGCTGTCAATAATTACAGGTCACCTGCTTCGGCGCGGAATATCATTATGACCAATATCCCATATTCCTGAAAAAATAAACTCCTATAATCGAGTATATCCTTCCACTTTTGAGGTGCGTATGAAACCTTTACTCGGTTGCGGCAGCATTTTTTTATTTTTTCTAGCAGTGATTTTGATCGCGATCCCGTTGGCATGCATTGCCACGGTGGCCGTTCCCATCTATAACAAAGAAGTGCTTCAGGAGATCGCCTGTCCGCCGGGCACTACTCTAGTAACCGGTTGGGAGGAAACCACGTACACCGAGCCTGGCGAGAAGGTGCTTTATGGTTACTGTGAAGATGCGCAGGGAAATCAATTTCCAGCCGAGGATCTTGGGTATGGGGCGCTTGAATACTTCCCCAAGTATTTCCTGTATTCACTGGGAGCTTCTTTTGTGCTCATGTTGATGGTGGTCATCCCGCTGATATTTATCTATCAGTTCGTCAAAAGAAAGTTCTTTTCGAACCCGCCTGCCCCTCCCCCAGCAATTGGGAGCCTATAACAAAAAAGCGATGGCGTGATACCATCGCTTTCCATTGGGAAATAGATTATCTCAATACTGCCGTACTTGCCAACAGAAAGAGAAATTGCGGAACAAAACTGATAACGACCGTGGCAATGGCTGTGACCGCTGTGGTGAAACCAAGCCAGGGTTCGCGCTCGATGGTCGGGTCGCCTTCCTTCATGTACATATTGACGACAACGCGCAGATAGTAGTAAGCGGAAATCAACGAAGTAACCACGCCGATGAGAGCAAGACCGGTGAAACCGCCGTCAATAGCGGAGCGGAATAGGTAGAACTTACCCACCATGCCAAGGGTCGGCGGGAAGCCAATAAGCGAAAGCATGAAGATCGTCATGGCGAGGGCGAGGGCGGGATATTTCTTTGCCAGCCCGGCATAGTCTTCGAGTTCGAGACCTTTGCCTTCGGCTTTTTCGAGGGCAATGACCACACCCCAGGAACCAAAATTACTGACTGCATAGGCCACGAGATAGAATAACCCCGCCGCAATGGCGGTGGCAGCGACTTTTTCATTCCCATATGGGACGAAAGCCATGAGAATGTAACCCGCATGAGCGATGGCAGAGTAAGCCAACATGCGCTTGATGTTCGTCTGCGAAATAGCGACGACATTGCCGACGATCATGGTCAGCGCAGAGATGGCCCAGAGGATGTCGGTCATGTCGGAGGAGATGGCGGGAAAGGCTGTGCTGAACACACGGAACAAAGCTACGAAGCCCGCGATCTTCGCGCCTGCCGCCATGAAAGCGGTGACGGATGTTGGCGCACCCTGGTAGACATCAGGGGTCCACATGTGGAAGGGTACGGCGGCGACTTTGAAGCCAAACCCTACCAACAGAAGCGCCGCTCCAATGGTGAGGAGCAGGCCCGAGGTCACGCCGGAGGCGGCCTGGGCAAAGATGGCGATCAGGTTGGTGGAGCCGGTCGC
>JAEURI010000250.1 GCA_016789225.1 Anaerolineales bacterium | reverse complement strand
ACCGTCACACCCTGACGGTTCAGGCATGGCTGTCCTCGCGCAGTCCGCAAGCAGTGACCTATGAAAGCAGGGGCATCAAGGCATCTTCGACCGGTTTCAAGATTCCCTTATTGAATCTCGCGCTTGGGTGTAGTTTCCCGGCTGGGGTTTCAGAAGCAGCTATCGACGAGGAGATCGAAGCGCTGAAGTCCCTCTTTGCCAGCCGAAATGTCCCCTGGTATTGGTGGATGAACAGTTCCCCTTCCCCGGCGAATATCCGCGAACTATTGCATAAGCACGGAATTGAATTTGACGACGAAGACCCGCCTCTGCCCGCCATGGCAGCACCAATTGGGGAAATTTCCAACCTTCCAACTTATCCGGGTCACATTCAAGTTTGGCAGGCGCAATCGTTGACGGACTTGAAGTCTGCAAGCCTAATCCGGCGAATTGCATTCAAATTCCCCGCTGGGGAGGCTCTCACGTATTTTGAAGACATGGCAGCTGACTGGCTCAATAACCCGGATGTGAAACTATTCCTTGCAGGTGATTCGGCCTCAGAGCCGGTATCGATTGGCGCGATCATTCAAGCGGCAGGCATTCCCGGCGTATATGTGATGGCAACCCTGCCAGACCAGCACCGCAAGGGCTATGGCAAAGCCATCCTCACTCGTTTAATGAACGAAGCCGCAAAAGAAGGTCATTCCATCCTTGCATTGACCGCCAGCCAGGCCGGGTTCGGTTTGTATTCACAATTTGGTTTCGAACATATCTTCGGTTTCGATTTTTATATTCCGGCGGAGTAATACCGTAAAGGCAAAATAAATTTTGCCGTACCGCAAGCTGAATCTTGCGGTACGAACAAAGCGCGGCGGGGTACCTTCCACATGATGTATAATTTCACTACAGGAGACCTTTAATGTCCTTCAAATTATCCTTGGAAAACAAAGTGGCCCTTGTCACCGGCGGTTCACGCGGAATTGGCCGTGCCATCGCACTTGAATTTGCCGAGCGAGGCGCAGCGGTGGTGGTCAATTACAACAAATCTCCCGAAGCCGCCGAGGAAGTGGTAAAGCAAATTCAAGCCGCAGGCGGAAAAGCCGCAGCAGCCCAGGCCGATGTCTCCGATTTTAAACAGGCCGAGGCACTGGTCAAATTTGCGGTCGATACCTTTGGCGACTTGAGCATCCTGGTCAACAACGCAGGCATCACCCGCGACATGCTCATTATGATGATGCCCGAAGCCGACTGGGATGCTGTCATCAACACCAACCTCAAGAGCACATTCAACTGCTCAAAGGCCGCCGTCAAACACATGATGCGCAAACGGGTCGGGCGCATTATCAACATCGCCTCGGTGGCCGGGCAGATGGGCAACCCGGGTCAAACGAACTACTCCGCCTCCAAAGGCGGGCAGATCGCTTTCACCAAAGCCCTCGCGCGCGAAGTGGCCGCAAGAAATATCACCGTCAATGCCATTGCGCCCGGATTTGTGGATACGGAAATCCTCGATGCCATGACTCCCGAAACCCTCGAAGCCGCCCTCAAAATGGTGCCGTTGGCCCGCAAGGGAAAACCCGAAGAAATTGCCTTTACTGCCTCCTTCCTTGCTTCTGATGGTGCGGCCTATATCACCGGCCAGACCATCGGCGTGGATGGCGGCATGGCGATGATGTAACCGCTCAAGACAGGAGTAAGAATGACTGAAGAAACCCAAGGTAAAACCACCGTGTCGCCGGAAGTATTGACCTCCATTACCCGCCTCGCAGCGTTGGAAGTTCCCGGCGTAAGCCGGCTCGCGCCGGTCCCTGGCGGGGTGAATCGACTCTTTCGCCGCGGAATCGGCGACGGGGTGCGGATCGAGGCGAAGGACAATACGGTCAATGCCGACTTGTACTTGGTCCTCAAGGATAATGTTAATATCCGCGAAGTTGGCCGCAACATCCAACAGAATGTGGCGCGTGCCGTGCAGGAAATGGTCGGCATGGAAGTGGGCGAAGTGAATATTCATATCGAAGACATCGATTTCGAAGGGGATGAGGCCTGATCGCATGAAACCCCGCAGCAGGGCCCGTTCGATTGCACTTCAAGTCCTCTATGAAACCGATCTTTCATCGCATCCCCCAGGAGACGTTCTGCAAACACGTCTCGAAGAAACTGAACTGCCGCCGGAATTGGCGGAGTTTGCAAGGAGGATCATCTTTGGTATTCTGCCCCTGCGCGAAAAACTGGACAAGGTGATCGCGAAATATGCCCCTGAATGGCCCCTGGACCAGATCGCCGCGATAGACCGCAACATCCTGCGCATGGCCTGCTGGGAATTTGCCATCTCGCGCGAAACCCCTGTAAAGGTTGCCATCAACGAAGCTGTCGAACTGGCCAAGACCTACGGCTCAGATTCCACTGCGCGCTTTGTCAACGGAGTGCTTGGAACACTGGTCGATCACGTCGATGAAATCTATCAGATCCTGATCAAGGAAATCCCACAAGAAACAAAACTGGAATCATAACCATGGAAATCCTCGGCATTGGAATGCCTGAGCTTATTTTTATCGTCATCATCGCCCTGATCATCCTCGGCCCCAGAGATATGCAAAAAGCGGGCAAGACCATCGGCAAGTTCTTAAGAGACCTGGTCACCTCCGATAGTTGGAAGGTCTTCCAACAAACCTCGCGCGAACTACGCACTCTTCCCAACAAGTTGATGCGTGAAGCGAACGAGGAACTGGATAAACTCAACAAGGATATCGCGAAGGACATCAACGCCTCGTCTCTTAACCCGAAACCGCCCGGCCCCTCAAACACTCCGCCACGCTCTCAACCTTATTCTGCCACCCCTGCACCAATGGCTGAGAATACGATTGCGCCCGCCGTAAAAGAACAAAAAGAACCCGAAAGCGACACTCCAAACAATGCTTAAGTTTTTCCAGGGCATCTGGCGGATCTTGACCTTTCCCTTCCGCCTTGTCTTCAATATTGTCGCGTTCCCATTTCGCGCCATTTACCGCTTTCAAAAATACCTGAACACCGAACCGGAAGAGCACCCCATCACCGAGATCTTCGTGGATATTGCCACACAAAAAGAGACCCGTGACATGCTCTGGGAACAGGTGGAAGCCTTCCGCATGCATTTGCTGCGGGCGGTGCTGGCTTTGGCCGTCACTGTGATCGCTGCATTTTGGGTGGCGGAACCGGTCATGGAATTCCTGGCCAGGCCTGTGGGGGGGCTGGAGAAATTACAAGCCATTCAGGTGACTGAAGAGATCGGCGTTTTTATGCGGGTGGCCATGTCGGTGGGGATCGCAGTTGCCTTTCCTTATATCGCCTTTGAATTCTGGCTGTTCGCCGCGCCAGGGTTGAGACCACGTGAGAAGAAATTGGGGCTGGTCGGCATTCCGCTCTCGACCCTCCTTTTTCTGCTCGGCATGACCTTTACTTTTTTTATCCTGCTTCCGGCTGCGCTGCCGTTCCTGGGCAGTTTTACGAAGATATCCCAATTCTGGGCGGCGCGCGAGTACTTTACATTCGTCACCGGTCTCATGATCTGGATCGGCATCTTTTTCGAGTTTCCGCTGGTCATCTATGTGTTGACGTCGATGGGCCTGGTCCAGCCGAAGTTCCTGGCTGAGCAGTGGAGGTTGGCTGTTGTTATCATTGCCATCCTCGCGGCGGCCATCACCCCCACGGTCGACCCGGTCAATATGGGGCTGGTCATGGCGCCCATGATCATGTTGTATTTCATCAGTATTGGCTTGAGTCATCTCGCCTACGCCGGGCGAGATGAGAAAAAGACCGGGGAGTTGAATCCAGCCAGTGATGAAGGGGCAGGCTAGGGCGCGGTCTGAAGCGTCCTGTCAATTGAGGAGAAGAATATGAACAGGCTGTCAACTCTGTCACGTCGCCTGCTTATCGCGGCGAGTGTGCTCGCCCTTGTAGGTCAGGCTTGCACAATTTCCCTGCTTGAGAATCCGTTTTCAAAACCCGCCACGGCAACGCCGGGAGCGGTGGTGGCAAGCGCCACGCCTTACCCGGTGGCGCAGACCACTTTTGTTGTCACCATTCCGGAGGCACTGCTGCCAGGTGAGTCTCTTATCCTTGCCGTTATAGATGAGGTGACCGGGGCCAACACAAACGTCATCCAGTATCCTATGAGCCCGCGCGACTCGTTGACCTATACCGGCACGCTGGCCCTGCCCTATAACGCGGTTGTGAAGTATCGATATATTCGACGCAGCACCGGGCAGGTGGTGGAAGATACGACCCTCGGCACGGCAATACGATATCGCATGCATTATGCCGTCGGCCCGGGAGAGGTGCGTGACATCATTGGCGATTGGGGTGATAAAAGCCTGGTACGCCCGGCAGGCACTATCCTCGGTCAGGTCTTCAACGCGGATAACGGCGCTCCGATCCCGAACATTCTCGTCACGGCGGGCGGAGTGCAGCACATTACCGATTCCTTTGGCCGCTTTGAGCTGGGTGGTCTCGCCATTGGGACTCAACAACTGGTGGCCTACAGCCTAGACGGTTATTATCTGCCCTTCCAACAGGGTGCCGTGGTCGCCCAGGATAGCACAACCATTGTTGACCTGCGCATCAAACCAACCCGGCTGGTCAATGTCACGTTCATTGTCTCGGTGCCGCAAAATACGATGCCCGGTGTTCCGGTGCGCATTGCCGGGAACCTGCTGCAATTCGGCAATACCTTCGCCGACCTGCAAGGCGGCATGAACACCGTGCCAGACCGAATGCCCCTGCTTAATTTACAGCCCGATGGACGTTACGCCATTACTCTTGGTTTGCCAGTAGGCACTTATATTCAATACAAATACACCCTGGGCGACGGCTTCTGGAATGCAGAGCACAAGGAAAGCGGGGAATGGGTCCTGCGTGAGTTCATCGTCCCCGGACAGGATTTCACTGTTCAGGATGCCGTAGCCACCTGGCAGGCCACCAAGGAATCCGCGCCCATTCTATATGAAGTGACCGTTCCATCGGTCACACCGCCCTCGGATATTATTTATATTCAATTCAACACCTTCACCTGGACCGAGCCCATTCCCATGTGGCCGCTGGGCAACAACCGCTGGGTGTACAAGCTTTACAGCCCTTTGAATTTCTTCGGCACACTTTCCTATCGTTATTGCCGCAATGCGCAATGTGGCAGCGCGGATGACAATCAAACCGTCGGCACGACTCCCACCGGCAGACAATCCACCACCAGCCTGCTCGAACAGGATATTCAAGACAGCGTCGGTTCGTGGAAGTGGTTCGAGAATCCAGAGACACTTGCCCTGGTGGGGTCAACCATCACACCGCGGGCTGCCGGGTTCGTGGCTGGCGTCGAATACCAGTCCACGTACTCACCGAACTATTCCTATTATGCGCCGCAGGCATATGCAAATACGAAGGCGCTCGGCTCGAACCTGATCGTGCTCACACCCAGTTGGAGTTTTGCAAGCATCTCCCCGCTGCGATTTGGCAGCATCCCCGGCTCGGACCCGCTTTGGATCGACAGCGCCATCATGATCTCACAGGCTCGCAACCTGGGAATGAACGTCGCCCTCTTCCCCACGCCTCACTTCTCACCCGCGCCTGATTCAGCGACATCGGCCAGTGCCGCCTTTTGGAAGAACGCCCCGCGTGATGCGCAATGGTGGCAGACTTTCTTTACAAGGTACCGCGCCTTTCTCGTCAACTATGCCGACCTGGCCGCTCAGAGTGGTGCGCAATCCATCATCCTTGGCGGAGATTGGATCACCCCGGCCCTTCCCGGCGGCACACTGCCCGATGGAAGCGCATCCAACGTCCCGGCGGATGCGGAGGCGCAATGGCGTTCCATCATTCAGGATGTGCGCTCGCGTTTCAGGGGTCAGGTGTTGTGGGCCATGCCCTATTCCAAAACCAGCTTTCAATCACCGGTAAACTTTCTGCGGGATGTGGATGCCATTTACCTGTTATGGTCAATTCCCATTGCCACAAGCCAGACCGCTACAAAAACCGATTACGCCAACGAAGCCGGGCGCCTGCTCGATAATGAAGTCGCGCCAATGGCATCGCTGCTGGGCAAACCGATCATACTGGGCGTGGCTTATCCCTCAGCAGCAGGGGCAGCCAGCGGATGTATCTCCAACGGTGCGGGCGGCTGCGTCGACCTGCCCGCCCTCTCCAGGCCCAATGCCGATATTTCGTCAGTGAGTCTGAATCTGCAAACCCAGGCGGATATTTACGAAGCCATGCTCATCGCCGTCAATGCACGTCCGTGGATATCCGGTTTCATCAGTCGCGGCTATTTCATGCCTGTTGCCTTGCAGGATAAATCCACATCCATTCACAGCAAACCGGCGGCGGATGTGTTGTGGTACTGGTTCCCAAGGCTATTGGGCACAGTCAAGTAGTTAGTTTTACACATGGAGTCCAACGTTTCCCAACGTTGGACTCTTTATATTTTCAACTCGGAGGAGTGTATGAAAAAAGCAGGCAAGATATTGGGTCGGATTCTCATCGGCATTCTGATTGTAGCCGTGGTGGTCGTTTCGGCGGGGTTGTTCTATTTCAAAGGTTATCTTCCCAATACCGTTGCGAAGGAATCCTTTCCGCAAATTGATGGGGAAATTCAAGTGGCCGGGCTCGATGCGCCCGTGGATGTCTATCGCGACCAGATGGGAATTCCACACATTTACGCAACGACCACTCATGATATCTTTTTTGCACAGGGATACATCCATGCACAGGACCGTTTCTGGCAAATGGACACATGGCGGCACATCGGTTCGGGAGAGCTCTCTGAAATGTTCGGCGCAGGGCAGCTAGAAACTGATACTTTCCTGCGCACGCTTGGCTGGCGCAAAACAGCCGAAGCGGAATGGGAAGGGCTTGGGCCCGAATCCAGGCAACTACTTGAAGCCTATACCGAAGGCGTAAATGCTTATCTCAAGGATCATTCCGACACCGCCCTCAGCCTGGAATATGCCGTCCTCGGTTTGCTCAGCCCCGATTACGTCATCGAGCCGTGGACTCCCATCCACTCACTCACCTGGGGCAAAGCCATGTCTTGGGATTTGCGCGGCAACATGGATGAAGAGATCGACCGCGCCGAACTGCTCAAGATCATGACACCCGAACAAGTGGCGCAACTCTACCCCGAATACCCGCAGGATCATCCGGTCATCGTCAATCAGATACCAACCGAAGGTCAGTCATCCGATGCCTCTCCCAAGTTTGGACTTGCGCCGTTTGATTATGCAACTCTCGATCTTGATCCTGTCTCCTACAACGCCTCCCTCCTGGACCCGTTGCTGGGCAAACTTTCCGACGGAATTGGGTCCAACTCCTGGGCTGTTTCCGGCGAACTGACCGATACGGGCATGCCTTATCTCGCCAATGACCCACATCTCGGAATTCAGATGCCGTCGATCTGGTATCAGGTCGGTCTGCATTGTGTCGAAAAATCCGAAGCCTGCCCGTTTGAAGTGGCGGGGTTTTCGTTTGCTGGAGTCCCCGGCGTCATCATCGGCCACAATGACCGCATTGCCTGGGGCTTTACCAACGTCGGTCCGGACGTGATGGACCTGTATATTGAAAAGGTCAACCCGGAGAATTCCAATCAATATGAGGTCAATGGCGAATGGGTTGATTTCGAAACCTACGAAGAAACCGTGAACATCGTTGGCGGCGAGCCGGTGACCATCACCGTGCGCAAAACCCGTCATGGCCCAGTCATCTCCGAATCGTTCGGCGCATTGAAAAATGAGGGCGACCCAGATGATAAGGACTTTGTCCCATTCAAAGATCGCGTGGGCGTAGACCTGCCGGAACAATATGTCATTGCTCTTGCGTGGACAGCTCTCACTCCCTCGACTCCCTTTGAAGCCATTTGGGGCTTCGACAAAGCGCAAAACTGGGAAGAGTTCCGCGAAGCTGCCAGCGGATTCCATGTCCCGGCGCAAAATCTGTTATACGCAGATGTGGAAGGGAATATTGGCTATCAGATGCCCGGCGATATTCCCATCCGCAAAAATGGCGACGGCACCCTGCCTGTGCCCGGCTGGACGGATGAGTACGAGTGGACAGGTTACATTCCATTCGAAGAACTGCCCTACGCCTTCAACCCTGAAGAGGGTTATATCGTCACTGCCAACAACCAGGTCAACCCGTGGGATTATCCCCACCTCATCACCAAGGATTGGGATTACGGCTACCGCGCCCAGCGCATTGTGGATATGATCGAATCCGCGCCGGGCAAAATCGATGTTGCCTATCTCCAATCCATGCAGGGTGACTCGTTGGATCTCGGCGCACAAGCGTTGTTGCCTTATCTGGAGGGCGTCACCATCGAGGACGAGCAATACAACCATCGTTTTACAAGAGAATCGCTGTTGAGTTGGGACTACCAAAGCAGGGCCGATTCACATGAGGCGGCTCTTTATCAATGGTTCTGGTGGAATTTGGTGCAGAATACTTTAGATGACGATCTACCAGAAAGTATGTCGGCTGCCGGTGGGAGCAAGGATTTTGAAACCATGCGTCATCTGGTGGAAAACCCCAATGACCCGCTATGGGACGATAAAGCCACCGAAAATGTTGTGGAAACGCGCGACGATATATATGCCCTGTCATTGATCGAGACCGTGGAGCAGATCGAGGACAGTTACGGATACGACACCACCAAGTGGCCGACCTGGGGCAGCCTGCATACAGCCACCTTCCGCAATAGCACCCTGGGTGAATCCGGCGTCAGCCTGATCGAATCGCTGTTCAACCGCGGGCCGTTCGAAACGGGCGGCGGCAAGAGCATCGTCAACGCCACCGGCTGGGATGTGGGCGTGTCCTTCGAGGTGGACTGGCTGCCATCCATGCGTATGATCGTGGATCTGAGCAACCTGAATAATTCGGTCACGGTCCACACCACGGGGCAGTCGGGCCATGCTTATCATGAACATTATGCGGATATGGCTCCGCTGTGGGCGAACGTGGAATACTATCCCATGTGGTGGGAGCAGGATTCGATTGTCAATGATATGGAAGGGCATTTGGTTCTGAAGCCGTAACAAGTTCAAGTGACTGTCACCTGCGAGGTGACAGTCACTTTTTTATTTTTACCGCCACCCATCCGCCAATGAGGACCCCCAATAAACTTGCAGTGAGGTCAATTAGATCGAAGGTGCGGGCGGAGAAATACTGCTGGGAGAATTCTTCGAGGGTAATCAGCAGGGCGAGGGTCAAGCCTACTGAAAGGACAACCCGGCTCGAGGTCCGCTTTGGAAGCGCGCGGAGAAAGGCCAGAGTGAGGAACAGGTTGAGGAGTCCATACAAAATAAAATGCCCAACCTTGTCTCCATTCGGAAAATCATAAAGAGCCTTGATGAACGGAGGGATTGCATTTTGATCCGCAAGGACGATGATGCCGAGAATGAAAAGAGTGAACAGAATCGCGATGATCTTCATAAGAAAACAGGCCGGGTACAATCCGGCCTGTTAAGTTTACTTCGTTTGTTTTGCTTCCTGACGGTGCTTCCACCATTCGTAGACCATCGGCAGGACTGAGATCAAAATGATGACGATGATGACCAGCTCAAAGTTCTGTTTTACGAAGGGGATGTTCCCGAAAAAATAGCCCAACAGAGTGAAAGTGAACACCCAGACTATACCGCCGACGATGTTGTATGTGGCGAAGTAGGCATAGGACATTTTACCGATGCCTGCGACGAACGGGGCAAAGGTACGGACGATGGGCACGAAACGCGCGAGGAAGATGGCCTTGCCACCGTGCTTCTCGAAGAAGGCGTGGGTTTTTTCGAGATATTCCTTCTTGATCCACTTGATGTTGTAGGCGCGTTCGCCGAGGTAGTGACCAATCGAATAGTTTACGGCATCTCCAAGCACCGCGGCAACACACAATAAACCAATCAGCGCCCAAACATTGAAGGAGCCCAAGGCGGCAAAGGTGCCTGCTGCAAAAAGCAGGGAATCGCCGGGAAGGAAAGGCATGATCACCAGGCCAGTCTCGACAAAGATCACGGCAAACAGAATGCCGTAGGTCCATGCGCCATAATTGACAATGATCTCCTGAAGGTATTCATCGAGATGGAGAAAAAGGTCCAGCGCGCTCTTTAGAAATTCCATTATTTTTTACTCACTTTCGTTATTTTTGGTGACAACGGGCGGAGATTATACACCGCTTTTCTTCTCCGGTTCGAGGCGGCTAAGCCAGTCACCGATCACAAGCAGAAGGATGCTCCCGATCACTCCCAGCCCAATATCCAATGCACCGAATTTATAGATGGACAAGTTGTATATCATACCCAGCCATTGCGCCAGGGCGAAACCGGCGGCGCTCAGACCAAAATAAAGGAGCAGCCGCCAGCCGCTCCCGCCGCGCACCGTATGAAAGAGCGCACCGACCAGCAGGGCAATCACCAACCCGAACAGAAGGTTCGGAAGCGTCATCGAATTAAGGGTTCAAATACTTCGCAAAGAAATCGGTAATGGCGTTATAGCAGGTTACACGATTCTCGTATTTCAGAACATCATGACCTTCGTTCTCAAAGATGAGCAGTTCGATGGGTTTGCCTTTCGCTTTTAATTCACGCACCAGGTCTTCGGATTCCGCTGCCACCACTCGTGGATCGTTACGTCCCTGAATAACGAGCATTGGAGCTTTCATGTTGTGTAAATGAGTCTTCGGGGAACGTTCCAGCAGATCTTTTCTTTCCTCAGGCACGGCCGGGTCACCGATGGCGAGTTTGAAATAAGGCTTCCACGTTTCAGGGATGCGCTCGGAGAAGGTGACCAGATCATAGGGGCCGAACATATCGCAGGAGGCCTTCCACAGGTCGGGATGCATGCCTGCCTGCATTAGGGTCATATAGCCACCATAGGAACGTCCCACCACTGCGGCGCGATTGACATCCAGCCGTTTATCCTGGGGCAATACCTTGGTCATGGCATGTACATGGTCAAGACGGTCGAGGCCGCCCCAATCACGATCAACATGCTTGGTGTAGGAAAGGCCATAGCCAGATGAGCCACGCACATTCGGTACAAAGACTGCGAACCCGCGCAGGGTGAGGAATTGAATCAGCGGCATGGAGAACCAAGCAAAGTTCGGCCGCTCCTGGCTTTGCGGCCCACCATGGATGTAATACACCACCGGGCGCGCACCTTTATATCCCAGCGCCTTGGCGGGTAGATAAAGCCGCGCAGAAACACGCAACCCATCGTGGGAGGTGAATGAGGCATCCTCTCCCTTGGACAAATGTGCATCCGGAATTCCCAATATTTTCTCGCTGGTATGCAGGTAAAGATCATTACGTTTCTTGCCTTCAATCGAATAGATCTGCGTGGGTGAAATGGCCGTGGAAAATGAGAAGGTGTACATATCCTCCACCTTGTCATGATCCAAATGCTCCAGCACACCGCCATCAAAAGGCTCCTGCCCAACCAGCACATGCTTGAGGTTCATCACCATTTTTTCTTCGTTGAAAACGCCTTCATAGGCCCAGGAGCACCCGTCGATGTTGAATGTGACCGCATAGCGATCATCCTTCGCATGAGCAAGATTGTCCATTTCGCCGAGTCCCTTGTGAACCACACCTTTCAACTTAACCGACTCGATCTTGCCGGGCTTTTTGAAATCGATAAATCCCAGGCTGAACGTATCTTCGAAAACGGAACTCGTAACGATGGCGCCCTTGCCGCTTGGAGCGAAAGCCGCCGCGCCCAGCCCATTCAAGGGAACCTGTTCACCCGGCTTGCGATCTTCCATCGGCTTTCCATAAAGCAGGGTCATCTTGCCCTTGTTCCACAGATACATCACGCCATCACCCGTGGAATAACCGGTTCCCAGCAGCAAGCGGTTGTGATCTTTTGAATAATCTGCAATACCGAAACCGAACTCGCTTTCAGCAACCTTCGTCAACCTTCCTGTTTTCAATTCCGCACGATAGGTCTCATTCCATGGTTTATCACGTCGTTCCGCTGCAAGATACACAATGCCTTTGGCGCGATCACACTCCCCCAAATGCACACGATAATTCTCAAAATAATTATCAAAAGCAGGTTCAGGGAAACCGCCATCCAATGGGATCAACATCGGCTGATAATTCTCGTCGCCGTTGCGGTCGATCATTACCAGGATCGTATCGAGTTCCGGAAAGGCATAGAAAGAATGCCCCCCGATCAGATCTGGATTTTGCAGGGCGATGTACGGAGGCAGTAAAGGCTCCGGCACACTCCCGCCATGATACATGGCATACAAACTCAATTGACCCGAAAGATTGCTCAAAAAATATACCCGATCATCGGCATATTGCGGAGCAACGAACAAACGGGCAGACATCAACGACTCAATTCTATGGTTCATGGAAATCTCCTTTATTCAAAGTAACTATCAACTTCATTTATATTTCAAAGCGAACACCAAACAACAATCTGGCTACACGCAAAGTGCTATTGGATGATCCCACCGCCGAGCATTTTCTCCCCTATGAAGAATACCGCCGCCTGACCCTTGGTCGCATCCCGCACAGGCGCATCGAACGTGACCCTGGCCTGGTTTCCCTCCATCGGCATGACCCACGCCGGAACCTCCTTCGCGGTATAGCGGATCTTCACCTCCGCACGAAACGGCTCGGACGGGGTCTCTCCGCTCACCCAATTCACATCGCGCGCGGTTAATTCTGTTGTACCCATTTGCTCATGTGTTCCAACAATAAGCGCGTTGTCCTCTGCGTTCTTTGTAATGACATACAAGGGAACCGGCGAAGCAAGGCCCAATCCCTTGCGCTGACCGATAGTGTAATTCGCCAATCCGTTATGCTCGCCGATAACCCTGCCATCCGGCGTTTCGATGCTTCCCGGCTTCAGCATCTCCGGTGCGTTGCGCTGCAAAAAGTTTCGATAATCTTCGCCAGCCAAAAAGCACAGGTCCTGTGAGTCTTTTCTTGAAGCGGTTGGCAGTCCGAACCTCTCTGCAATGGCACGAATCTCCGGTTTTGGGTAATCTCCCACTGGGAACAAAGCATGCTTCAACTTCTCCTGCCCCAACACATGCAACACATACGACTGGTCCTTCGAGTGATCCACCGCCCTGAATAACTCATTCATTCCACTTTCATCTTTCTTTATTCGCACATAATGCCCGGTCGCCATGAACTCGGCTCCCAAGGCCAGCGCGTGATTCAAAAGAAACGTCCAGCGGATCTGCCGGTTACACAGCAAACACGGATTCGGCGTTTCGCCATTGGCATAGCCGTCGAGAAAATATTGAACCACAGTCTCACGGAAGACATCCTTGGCATCCACCACATAAAAAGGGATATCCAAGATCCCCGCTACACGGCGCGCCTGCGCCATCGAATCCGGTGTGCAACAGCGGTTGGATTCCTCCTTGCCGGGTTCGCTCCATAGACGCATCATCATACCGGTCACATCATAGCCCTGCTCCTTGAGCAAAGCCGCTGCAACCGACGAGTCCACGCCACCGGACATGGCAACAACAACCTTCTTTTTTTCCATACTGTCTGATTATAACTGTTCATATTATGTGTATAAAATCACAAAATTGACATTCGAGAAATCCTTGCTATAATAAATTAGCAATTCTGCTAACTTATCACACGATGGAGTTCGATGGGACGAAAAGACTTAACACAGGAACGCCAGGACGCCATTTTGGACGCCACAGAGCGCTGCATTGCAAAATACGGCCTGCAACGCACCACCCTGGAAAATATCGCGTCCGAAGCCAAAATCAATCGCGGGTTGATCCATCACTACATTGGGAACCGTGAGGATGTTGTTCAATTAATGGCCGAGCGCCTGTTGGAAAGATACCAGAACAGCTTCGATGAATACGCCAGAATGCGGACAGAAAGCAATCGTTCCGAGATCGTTTTGGGCTATTACTTTAATGCCTGGTTCGAACAGAATCCTGAGGATGACATCCTTTTTCTGGAAATGCTCGCTCAAAGCGGACGTGATTCACACATTCGCAAACTATTGCTTAAACTATACAATGGGGTCGAAAACACGATCGCGAAAGAACTCACCCACTTCTTTCCAGACACAGACGATAAAAAGCTGCACTCCGTCTCTTATTCGCTGATGGTCCTCGCTTTTGCCCATGCCACAATCAGCTGGCTGGGGCTGCCGCAGGCAAAACAAGCAGATGTTCGTTCGGTTGCCGCAAATTTAGTTCAATCACTCAGGTAATTTCAACCTTTCAACCCATTGGAGAAAACAAATGACCAAACATGCTGACCTCATCATCACGAATGCAAGCATCTTCACCAGCGACGCCTCGAACCCGCGCGCAGAAGCCGTTGCGGTAAAAGGAAATCGCATCGTTTATGTAGGGACGAACGAAGGGGCATTGGAATTCAAAGACACAGCAACGCGGGTTTTGGATGGACAAGGACATACCCTCACCCCGGGTTTCATCGACTCGCATTTTCATTTGTTATGGGGTTCCATTTCCATGGGCGGCGCACAGCTATACGATGCCAAAGACCTCGAGGATGTAAAACGAATCCTGCAAACGTTTGAGATGGAAAATAAGACCAGTGAATGGGTGGATGGGCGGGGCGTTCGATACAATATCATCACAACCCGGCAGGAACTGGATGCCATCGTCGCAGACAAGCCGGTTTATATCAATGCCTATGATGGTCACACCTCCTGGGCAAATACCAAGGCCCTGGAACTGGCGGGCATTCTCCAGCCAGGTGTGGATGCGCCCGGTGTCGGTGTGATCGTCCGTGATGAAAACGGGCTGGCAACCGGAGAGCTTCGTGAAACTGCCATGGGTCTCGTTTCTGATCTTATCCCCGAACCCAGCGAAGCCCGCAAACGTGAGCTCCTCAAGATGACCATTCAAAAGATCAATGCCACCGGTGTGACCAGCGTGCATAATATGAACGGCGAAATGGAAGAAATGATGACCTACGCCGCGCTTGAGGATGCAGGCGAATTGACCCTGCGGGTCTATGTGCCGTATCACATCAAGCCGGAAACCACGGAAGACATGCTGGGAGAAGCCGCCGAGATGGCGAAGATCCAGGGTGAGTTTGCTCGCGGTGGTGCGGCAAAATTCTTTATGGACGGTGTGTGGGAATCCTATACGGCGCTTAACATCGAACCGTATGCAGACAACCCAGAGGCCAAACCGGATGGCATCTTTTCACCGGAGCACTTCACCCGCATGGCGGCTCTTTGTGACAAAATGGGCCTGCAAATTTTCGTCCATTGCTGCGGCGATGGAGCGGTGAGGCGAACGCTCGATGGGTACGAAGCAGTTCAAAAGTTAAATGGGAAGCGGGATAGTCGTCACCGCATCGAACACATCGAAGTCGTTCATCCGGATGATATTCCACGTTTCAAGCAATTGGGCGTCCTGCCCTCGATGCAGACCAGCCACGCTCCGTTCAGCATTGCGGAAGGTGATGTGTGGCCGACACGCGTGGGCAAACAACGCTGGCATCTTTCCTTCGCATGGCGTGATGTTCTCAATGCTGGCAATCAAATCGCATACGGCAGCGACTGGCCCGTGGCTCCCTATGACCCGATGATCAATTTGCACGTTGGTCTGAACCGCGAGAAATGGGACGAAAGCAACCCATCGCAAAATCTGACCCTGGCAGAACTCATCACCGGGTATACGCGCGACGCCGCCTACGCCGAATTCAAGGAAAATGAAAAGGGGCAGATCAAGGAAGGCTATCTTGCGGATATGGTTCTGTTCACTCACGACCTGTTCGCCTTGAAGCCAGAAGAGATTAGGACGGCCAAACCTGCCATGACTTTCGTGGATGGAAAAGTCGTTTTTGAGGCATAAGCCATGGGTACCTACGCCCTGCGACGCATTCTTCAAACCATACCGATCCTTTTCATCATCAGCATTTTGCTGTTCATTATGGTGCGCAGTGCGCCCGGCGGGCCGCTGACTGCCGCACGCAGAAACCCGAATATCTCGAAGGAACAGATTGAAGCCATCGAAGAAAAGCTTGGGTTGAACGATCCGCTGCCGGTTCAATATGGACGCTGGCTGGGCGACATGCTCAACGGTAACCTGGGTGAATCTATAAAATTTCGCCGCCCGGTTTCAGATATGATCGGTGAGCGCATTCCAAATACGCTCGCTCTGGTGGGTGCGGCTTTTTTTGTGACCCTGCTCCTGGCTATTCCCATCGGCATCTGGTCGGCGCGCAAGCCTTATTCCATGTTCGATTACGCCATGACCACGATCACATTCATCGGGCAGGCCATCCCCGTTTATTGGCTGGGACTGGGGTTGATCGTGGTCTTTTATGTCATTCTGAAGAATCCCTTCACAGGCGACCCGCTCTTCCCCGTCGGCGGCATGAATTCGCGCGGCATGGAAGGCGACCCACTCGATACGCTTTGGCACCTGGTCTTGCCAGTCACCGCGTTAAGTTTGGGATGGATCGCTTGGTATTCGCGCTTTCTACGCTCCAGTATGCTCGATGTTTTGCACGAGGATTACATCCGCACAGCACGCGCCAAGGGACTTGTGGAACGCTGGGTGTATTACAAGCATGCGCTTAGAAATGCGATCCTTCCTTTGATCACCTTGATCGCGCTCGACCTGCCAAGCCTTTTCGCAGGCGCGCTCTTTGTCGAGACGATCTTCTCCTGGCCGGGCATGGGACGTTTATTTTGGGATGCCGCCAAGGGACGTGATTATCCTGTGCTATTGGGCGTGGTGATGATCACGGCAGTTTTGATCATTGTCTGCAATATTCTGGCCGACCTCGCATACGGCTGGTTCGACCCGCAGGTGAAGTATGAATGAGGCGGTCAGTGTTCGCGAACAGAAGATGTCCGTCCTCATTCTGCGCCGCTTCTTCAAACACAAACTGGCGGGAGCCGCCATCGCTGTGATCCTGCTTCTCGCACTCGCTTCGATCTTCGCCGGGCTAAATCCCTACAGCCCCACTGATCAAAACCCGACCAACAGCTTCGAAAGACCGAACGGCACGCATTGGTTCGGCACCGATGAGCTGGGGCGCGATGTGTTATCCCGCATCTTGTATGGCGGGCGCGTATCGCTGGCGGTGGGATTGTTATCCACCTTTCTTTCCATCGTGCTTGGAATCGTCGTTGGAGCGCTGAGCGGATATTTCGGCGGTTGGACGGATTCCATCCTCATGCGCATCACGGATGCCTTCCTCACCTTTCCCACCATTTTTGTGCTTATCATCCTCGGCGCGTTCCTGCGGGAACAGCAATTGTTCATCCTGCAAAACAGCATCTTTGTGGTGGTGGTCATCATCGCCGCGCTTTCGTGGATGTGGCCCGCCCGCCTCGTACGCGGACTTTTTCTTGTTCTGCGCGAAAAGGAGTTTGTGACGGCGTCCCGGGCCATGGGCGGAAACAGTTTGAGAATCATCGTTCGTCACATTCTGCCGAATTGCGTCGGGCCGATCCTGGTCAGCGGCACCTTGCAAATGGCCGCAGCCATCATCACCGAATCCGGGTTGAGCTATCTAGGATTCGGCGTCCAGCCGCCCACACCCACCTGGGGCAGCATCCTTTCGACGGCGCAAAATCAGATCTTCCGCGCGCCGTGGCTGGGATTCTTTCCGGGCTTTATGATCTTCATCACGGTCATGGCGATCAACTATATCGGCGATGGCTTGCGCGATGCCTTCGACCCTTATGTGATCCATACAGAGAGGTAATCAAGTAGGCAAGCTTAAGCTTGACCTACAATTAGAAAAAGGAGAAGAGATGAAACTAAAACTATTCACCCTGTTTGTCATTCTGGGGCTTGTGCTCAGCGCATGTTCCGGCGGGGGACCAGCCGCGACCGAAGAGGCAGGCTCCGGCGAGGCTGGAAGCGGTGGGACCGTCGTCCTCATCCTGCCGGAAGAGCCGACCACGTTGAACTTCTATCTGGCAGATGCCGCGATCGTGCGTCAGGTGGCTGATTCAACTTCGATGACAGGCCTAGTCACCATCGATGAGACGGGCAATTTTGTGCCAGTGCTCGCGCAGGGCCTGCCGGAACTTTCAGATGATAACCTGACGATTACATGGAAGCTCAAGGAAGGCTTGAAGTGGTCGGATGGTGAGGCGCTTACTTCTGATGATGTGCGCTTTACGATCGAGGTGTTATCCAACCCGAATTCCGGGGCGTTGGTGGGCACGAGCGGATTTGACCTGATCGCAAACGTTGAAACGCCGGATGACCTGACCACCGTGTTGACCTACTCCGAGCCGTACCCTGGTTATCTCGATCAATTCGCTTATGGCTTGTTCCCCCGCCACGCCACCGGTGCTCCCGAAGAGATGGCTAGTTGGGGATGGAATCGCGCGCCGATCTCCGCAGGTCCGTTCGTTGTAAGCAGTTGGGAATCGGGCAAGAACATCACCCTCACCCGCAACCAGAATTATTACGAAGAAGGCAAGCCCTATCTTGACGAGGTCGTTTTCGAGATCGTGCCAGAGCCAGCCGCACAAACCGCGATGATGTTGAACGGCGAGGCGCAATTCCATTTGTGGCCCGGCGAATTCAAAGCGGATTATGACGGCCTGCTGACTGGAAAAGCCCAGCAGTATCTTATTCCCGGTATTTGGAACATGGCGATCGATTTCAACTTAAGCGCGCCGTTTGATGGCGATCCGAGTGAAGCCACGCCGCACCCGATCCTTGGCGATATTCGCGTGCGTCAGGCAATTGCACATGCCATCAATTATGGTTCACTTCAACAGGATGTTTTGCAGGGCAGCGTTGGCGACTCGACCAATCCCTTTGCCTATGGCTGGTACAAGTGCGAACTTCCACGCAAGTATGGCTTTGATGTGGATGCTGCCAACAAACTGCTGGATGAAGCCGGTTGGGTGATGGGCAATGACGGCATCCGCGTGGCACAAGGCGCGATGTACGCCGAGGATGGAACCCGCCTCTCTCTCGAACTGCAAGGGTATACCGCCTTCGATCCGCTTCAACTCACCGAGGAATTTATCGTCGAAAATCTGAAAGCTGTCGGCGTCGAAGCGCGCATTCAAAATTATGACTTCTCGATCATCTTCGGCACGTACGAGGATAACTCTCCGCGCATGGTCGGCGATTATGACATGCTGATCTTTGACCGCGGCTTCACTACCGAGCCGCAAGGCTATAATTTCGATGCCTATCATTCATCGCGCATCCCCAGTGCAGAGAACACCACCGGCGGGAACTACTTCCGCTGGGCGAACCCGGCAGTGGATGCGGCTCTT
>JAEURI010000248.1 GCA_016789225.1 Anaerolineales bacterium | reverse complement strand
TTTGCATCTGGCTTGCTGCCTGAGGAAAAACGTTCTGCCGTCCGGGCTTTGTATGCATTTTGCCGCACCGTGGACGATATTGTCGATGAGGTGGAGCTCAAAAAAGACCGGGATTTTGAACTGGATTACTGGCGAAACGTGGTTGAAACCGCCTCTTCCTCGACCGATGACCTGGTTGCCGCTGCCTGGGCAGATACCCTCGCCCGATATCATATCCCGCGTCACTATGCCCTACAATTGATCGATGGGGTGGCCCGCGACCTCTTCCAAACCCGTTATCAAACCTTCGATGACCTTGCCACGTATTGTTACGGTGTTGCCTCCACCGTCGGGTTGATGAGCATGTACATTATCGGTTTTAAGAGCAATGAAGCCGTACCCTATGCCCTCAAGCTGGGCGTTGCTCTGCAAATGACCAACATCCTGCGCGATGTGGGAGAGGATTACCGCAACGGCCACCTATATTTGCCGCGTGAAGAGCTGCTGACGTACGGCATTCGCGAACAGGATATTGCCGAAGGCCGTGTGACCGATAACTGGCGTCAGTTTATGAAGTTCCAGATCGAGCGTACCCGACATTTATATGATGTTTCCTGGGAAGGGGTGAAACTGCTTGAGCGTGAAGGGCAGCTGGCAATCGGCGCGGCATCGGTGTTCTACAGGGGCATTCTCGATGATATTGAAAAACATGATTACAACGTCTTCAGCCGCCGTGCATCTCTGGGCGTGATGGGCAAGCTTGCCAAACTTCCCGCTTTGTGGCTGAAGATCAGATCCCTTTAGCTTGTATTTTCTCCTCGTGTGTGCAAGGGCGTGGCTTGATGGCCATGCCCTTGCCCGTTTAAATGTGCAGCAGCATTATTGTCGCAGTACTTTTGATATACTTGCCGCGTGAAGAAGCTTATCGTCCTTTTTTGTACTATTCTTCTCGGCTGTTCGAACATCCCTGAAACCCCTATGGAGAATTTAATGAGCCTTCGATACCTTGCCCTGGGCGATTCCTATACCATCGGCGAAAGCGTGGAGGAAGCGGATCGGTTTCCCAACCAGCTCGCTGCCTTATTAAAGGGGCAGGGCCTACCTGTTGAAGTCACTATCATCGCCCGCACAGGCTGGACAACGGATGAACTTTGGCAGGGGATACAGGCGCAAACGGTCAACCCGCCGTATGATATGGTCTCTCTTTTGATCGGCGTCAATAACCAATATCGAGGTAGAAGTATCGATGAATATCGCGAAGGTTTTGTTTTTTTGTTGAATAAAGCCATCGAATATGCAGGCGGCGATGGAAAACGCGTCATTGTCTTTTCTATTCCTGATTGGGGAGTTACTCCCTTTGCAATTGGTCGGAATTCGACCCAGATCGCATCTGAGATCGATGCGTTCAATCAAGTCAACCTGGAAGAGGCACAAAAAGCAGGCGCGCATTATGTTGATGTCACACCCATTTCACGCGAGGCCGTCAATGACCCAGCCCTGATCGCTGGGGACGGACTTCACCCCTCTGGCAAGATGTATACCGAGTGGGCGAAGTCTGCCCTGCCGCTTGCATTGGATATATTGAAGTAGAATCCACGTATATCAAAATTGGAGAACCGATGCCCCAGATCAAAGCCATTAATCATGTTGCCATTGTCGTCGAGGATATGGAAAAATCACTCAGTTTCTGGCGCGATGCGTTAGGGATTGATTTACACGAGTTGCGTGATGTTCCCGCTGAAAAATCACAAGTTGCATTTCTGCCGCTGGCCGGCGCCGAGGTGGAACTCGTCATGCCCACAACCGATGACTCAGGTATTGCCAAGTACCTTGCCAAACGTGGTCAGGGTATGCATCACCTTTGCCTTGAAGTGGACGATATTAACGGCATGATGGTACAGCTTAAGTCGAAGAATATCCGTCTCATCAACGAAGAGCCGCGCACAACAGCGGATGGCAAAAAATACGCATTTATTCATCCTGAATCCACCGGCGGCGTGCTGCTGGAACTCTATCAAATCTAAATGTCTGAAAACTTCGAAGCGATCCTGGCAGGGGAGTGCGGTCTTGTAAAAGATCGTATTACCGTTGTCGGTGTTTCTGGCGGCCCAGACAGCCTCTGTCTGATGGAAATGATGCGCCGCGCCGGGTACCCGATCCTGGTGGCATATTTCGACCATCAATTACGGCCCGAATCCAGCACCGACGCGCGCATGGTGGAGAAGACCGCCTCGCGCCTGATGCTGGGTTGTTTTATCGACGGTGCCGATGTGCGCAGCTTTGCCGATGAAAGAAAAATGTCCATTGAAGAGGCGGCTCGTACGTTGAGATATCGTTTTCTCTTCGACCTTGCCCGAAGACAGAAAGCCCAGGCTGTGGCTGTCGGTCATACAGCCGATGACCAGGTCGAGACTGTCTTGATGCACTTCCTGCGCGGCAGTGGCATCTCGGGCTTGAAGGGCATGTCTTATCGTTCCATCATCAAATCATTCGACCCCGATATTCCCGTTGTCCGGCCAATGCTGGACATGTGGCGGGAGGAAACAGTTCTGTACTGCGCGGTGAATGGACTTCGGCCGCATTATGATTCCAGCAATGATTCGGTCAGTTTCCAGCGCAACCGTATCCGTCATCTACTAATGCCTACCCTTGAAACATACAACCCGAAGTTCCGAGAGGCCACTCTGCACATGTCCCAGTCTCTCAAGAGCGATTACGCCTTTGTGATGGAAACACTGGAACGTGCCTGGGGAGAGACTGTCCTTTCGGCGAATGATGAACTGGTCACTTTCGATGCGGCACGCCTGCTTAGCTGTTCGGTCGGACTCCAACGGAACCTGGTCAAACATGCCATGCAGAATCTTAACCCGGGCGTGGATGTCAGCTTTCAGACCCTAGAACGCGCAACACAGTTGATCAACTCATCTCAACCGTCTTCCAGAGCGGACTTGAAGGCAGGCTTGCGAATCTTCCGCGAGGAAAATTACATTCATATTTGCACGTCTAATGCCGTGTTACCGTTCGACCGCTGGCCTCAAATGCCTGGCGAGGCTCCACTGTCGATCTCGCTACCGGGGCAGGTGACCTTGGCTGGTGGGTGGAAGTTAACCTGTGAACGTTGGCGGCTCCCAGCCCTGGCGAAGGAACAGGCCGACGGGAACGATGACCCGTTCCAGGTCTGGTTGGACGCGGAGGAGTTGAAGGATACATTCACCCTGCGTGTCCGTCATCAGGGTGATCATTTTACTCCCCTGGGGTTGGATGGGCATTCACAGAAACTATCTGATTTCTTTGTCAACGAAAAGTTGCCGCAGCGTGCGAGAGACCGTTGGCCGCTTCTGTGTGCGGGTGATGAGATCATTTGGGTTCCGGGGCATCGTCCCGCCCATCGCCATCGTTTGAAAGCCACCACTCGCGATATCATTTATTTCTCTGTCGTCCACCCCCCTGAGAAACTTGCACCTGACGAAAATTCCCTTCCATGATGGAAGGGAATTTGTTTTATTTCATATCGCCATTGAGTTGTTTTAGTTTGATGAACAACTCGCGCCATTGGATCTTGGACACGCCCAATTTTTGGCGGATGCGGTCCGGCTCGACCCCGTTTTGATAATCGCGCAGGGCGCAGGTCCAGCGACACATATCGAAGGAGAGATGTTTGGAGAGCCCAGCCTCTTCGCCGACATCCTCCAATAAATATTCCAGCCTGCGTGGTGACCAGGGGAAGACCTGGTCTGTGAGCTGATATTGGGTCACATATTCGTTATAGGCGCCAACCCAATCCTCTTGTAATTCGATCTTGCGTTCCTTGTAACGGTTGGCAGGGCTTGCGTAGCGCACAAAAAGGAAGGGGCCGTTCTTTCCATCAAGGTCAATGTGATTGGGGTGAATCGCGAGACATTCGCTTTTTTTGATGGCGGTCGTCAGGAGCAGGTAGGCCAGGGTAAACGGGCGGGCATCCGGTTTTTTATCTCGGCGATGACGGTCGGCTACAAGCAGGACGGCGTCATATTCATCGTTGGTCAATACCTGAGGCAGAGGGCTTATGGCGGAGCGTTGCATCACTTTTTCGGCAGGGTCCACAGCCAGCACTCCGTATTGATGCAGCCAACGGAAAAAGGATTTGACCGAGGTGATGCGCCTGGAAAGGGTTTTGGGGCTGCAGGGAATGCCGCGCGCTTTTTCCATCCATTCGAAAAAACGATTAAGTTCTTCAGTGGAGACATTGCCGATGGACTGATCGGGCGCGATGAACTGGGTGAGCAAGCGCACATCCGACAGAAAGGCTTTGACCGTATTGGGAGAACGCCCCTGGTCGAGCAGGAACATTTCCCAGCCATTGATGGCGGCGGGTAACAGCGTCTTTGCGCTGATGTGAGCAGGAGTGGAATTTTTGGTCATGGGCATACCCTTGCGTGTAGCATATGTCTTTCGTATAGTTTAGCGAATTTGGAGGACATTGTCAACAGGGTATTTTCCAAAATCATAAAACTTAGTGTGAGAGGTCTTCAGGCTTGAAGCATGCCTCGTAGTCCCCTCCGAGGATGACGCGGTACTGCACTTTGCTGTTTGGGTCCGGCAATGAGAGCACATTGGCGGAATACAAACCCAGCACGTTGATGATCGTTTGCCTTTCATTGGGGTCCTGCCCAACAGTGAAATCCACGAGAACAGAATTGGCATAGTCGCGGCGGTCGGCGATGCCTGTGATGGTTTCATAACCAGCGTAGTTGAGGCGGGAAGCGGCAAGAGATTCCATGGTGTCGAAGGTGTATCCGTTCTGGACCTCTACAGTGATGGTCTTGCGCGCCTCCGTATAAGTGGAGAGGGTGGTGGCCTCCAACAGCATCTGATTTAAGGAATCCTCCTGCGGGAGCAGCACAGCTGCGCCGCCAGGAGTTGTCCATGGTTGAACGTAGGGCGGGCGGATGTAATAACTGCGAATGTTCGCGCTGGTGAAATTGATCGAATAAGGAGCCATACTGAGCATGTCGCCCAGACTCATATCTGTAATCACTGTGCTGGAAAGGTCGCTGTAGAGCTGAGGAATTTTGCTAAAGGTATCGGTTTGCAGGGCCTTTTGGAAGAGCATGCGCAAAACCTCTTGTTGACGCCGTCCACGGTCGAAGTCGCTGGATTTTGAGCGGGAGCGCGCGTACCATAGGGCAAGGTCGCCATCCATGTGAACCTGACCGGGACCGACGGTATAGAGCCACCAATTGTTTTCATCATTCTGGTCGAGATTTGGGGCGATCAAACGCCAGTCGGTGTAGGCACAGGCTACGGGTACATCGATCCCGCCGAGGGTGTCCACGATGCGGCGAAAGCCGTCGAACTCAACCATGGCAGTGTGGTCGATGCGGATGCCAAGGTTTTGCAGGATGGTGTCTTTCAGCAACCCCATGCCTCCGCCAGCATAGCCGCCAGATTCCCCGCTTTGATAGGCGGTGTTGATGCGCTGCATTCCAACGGTTGGGATATATATCCACATGTCACGGGGAATGGAGATAAGCGAGACCTGCCCTTCGCGATACCAGACGATCGCGATGAGAAGAGTATCTGTCCTGTGCGATGTGCCCGTTGGGCGTCTGTCCGAGCCGATGAGCAAGAAGTTGATGGTTTCGGTATCGGTCAACAATGGCAGCGGCGTGGGGTTGAAGTCTGGCGGCGGAGCGGCCTGGGTGGGGAATAACTGTTCGAAGGGAGCTGTCGCTGTCGGCGAGGTTTGAGGCGTTGGGGTTGGGGAAGAGGTCGCCGAAGCAGCGAATATTTGCGGCGCGGGATTCGAGTCGATCCCATACAGGGGAGGTTGGGTGGGTGTTGCCAGGGATGGCTGGAAGGGAGTGGCAGTGGCAGTCGAATTTGGCGCGGAGGTGATGAGTACGAAGGGCAGAGGAACCTGCTCTGCCTCGGGAGTGGATGCACTGCAGGCTGAGATCGTAACGGCAAGGAGAAATACGGTCAGTGATGAACGAAGGAATGCTTTCATTATGAATGATTGAAGGGGGATTTTGCCGTTATGGCGTGGGCGTGGCTGTCGGGAATGCCGTTGGGCTGGCGGTTTGAGTCGGCACCGGCGTCAGGGTCGGGGCTGTGGTGGGTGTGGGGACAGTCGGCGTTTCGCTAGGGATCGGGGTGATCGTAAACGGCAGGACAGTCTCTGTCAGAGGCTCGGTGGGGTTGGGAGTGAGAGTGATGGTAATGCCGGGCAATGGAGTAAAGGTGGGCGTGCGTGTGGCGACATTCGGCACCCAGAGAAGCTCATTAATATAGATGACATCACCCGCGCGGCAGTTCACCTGCCGCATGGCTGAAACGGTCGTATAGTGATTGGCGGCAATGGAATAAAGCGTGTCGCCTGCTTTTACGCTGTAACGTTTTGACCATCCCGAGGCGCCCTGAACACATACGGCCACAGTGCTGGTGGGAGCGGCGGGAACGTAAAAGGTCGTTCCTGGAATAAGGCTTTCGCTAACAAGACAGTTCCCGCTCTTTAGGGCCTGTGCCGTGGTTTGGTAACGTGCCGCAAGACCATTTAACGTGTCCGCACCTTGAATGACAATGGGAATCCACCCCGCTGGGGGCTGGCAGGATACAGGCGGCAAGATGGTGTTTGTTGCCGTAGGTGTTGCTGTATTGACAGCAGCATTAAGGGTAGCTGTGGGTGGAATGGTTGAAGTTGCTGTAACAGGCA
>JAEURI010000244.1 GCA_016789225.1 Anaerolineales bacterium | reverse complement strand
ATAACGCGCATCGAAGATGGACAGATCGATATGCTTCTCGACCAATTCGTGGATGGTGTATTCGAGTGTGCCGGGTTCGAGTTGTTCTTGCAGGGAGACGGGAACCATGATGATCTGGTCGTGCGGATACGGTTTGTATCTTGGCATAGGTCACTCCATCTAGGTGGCTGAAGCACTTATTCGACAGTTTCAACGGTTTGCGACATCGTCCCCTAGGGGATACCTGCACTGGGACGACGAAGCCGTCCAGCAGGATTTTATTTTATACGGGCTGGCTATCTATGTGTATACAAGAATTGTTGTGAAATGTCCCTATGCGGGGTGTTATACAACGCAAATTGCATAACATACTATGTACGAATTGGATTATACGCCTCTGAATCTTGTCAGAGCAGGAGGAAAATATGACGGCCCTCAGTGCATTCCTACTCCTCAATGATCCTCACGAACACATACTCCGCCTTCGCCCCGCTCGGGTCGACCAGCGTAAAAGACTCGGGAAACATAACCGGCGGCGGAGGCGGATCCTCGATCTCCCTGAAATTGTTACAAACCGGGATGCCCTTATGAATATAGGCCATCCAGCCTCTATCGGTCAGGTTGACTCCGTCCACCGAAGTAACATGCAGCCACTTATCGCCGCGCTTCACCTCGGGCCCATCTGCTGTCGCCTCCCAAACCTCATCGCCCACGATCAACTGTCCGCGATTATACGATTTGATGACGCTTGCAAAGGTGTTGTGGTCGCTGCGCAGGCGCGTTCCGTTATTGATGGGGGTCATGCTGTACTGGGTCATGAGACTCTCCTGTATTCCACAAGGGTGTTTCCGAATTTGGCGATCACCGTGGCTTCGCCGGGCGGTTTTGGGTAGCGTGCAAGAAATTCTTCCTCTGTGCCTTTGAAGTAGTTTAGGTCGATGTCCAGGCTTTCCACGCCATAAAGACCGCCGTCACCGTTCGAGGTGAACTGCCAGTAAAGCCACTCCTGCCAGATCGGTGGAATGAGCGGTTCCTGCGGGTTGTACCATGCGATCCACAACGGGTATTGCGCAAAGTAGGTTACGTTGGGGGCGAATTCCATCCAATAATAATAGCCGGTATAAATGCCCAGTTGTTTCTGAGGCAGCAGCGCCTTGATGCGCTCCATAAAATCGAACCAATGCCGCCAGCCCGTAAAAGGCCCGCCGTACCGGTCTTCAAAGTCGCACCACATTTCCATTTCGCCGGTGTCGCTCCCCAGAACCTCCACCCATTTCTCGGCCTGTCGTTTGGGGTTCACACGGCTGTCATAGAACCAGTAGGAGCCGCGTACCAAGCCTGCCTGCCTGGCATTCTTCCAAGAGGTCTTGAATACCTTGTCTTCAAAGGTTCCCTGCCCTGCGCGAATGATCACCCCGCGCGTCACCTCTGCCATGCGTTGAAAACGGATTCCCTGCGGAGTGGTCGGGTCATCCTGCCAAAAACTGACATCTGGAAGTTTGAATCGGTTTAACACCTGGCCTGGCTGGGGCTGGATAATGGGCGTGGGCTTGAAATTTTTTTCATGGTCTGTCATGGCTGCATCGTCCCGACATTATAAATCATCCAGTCCTGCCGCGGTAAGAATGCGCCTGATTTGTTCATCCGAACTGTATTAAAGAAAAATGCCCCTCTCAAAAGGAATCTCTATTGTCCAATCTCATCGAGCGCCCCTCCCTTATTCAAACCTACAGCCGCAGTTTTGCCCCGCTCAAGAATCGCAACCTCCGCATTTATCTCGGCGGGCAGGCCGTCTCCCTCATCGGCACATGGATGCAGTCCGCTGCTCAAAATTGGGTCGTCTGGGAATTGACCCAGTCAGAAGCCTCTCTTGGCATCGTGGTCATGTTGAACAGCCTGCCGCTCTTCCTGCTTGCTCCCTGGGCAGGCGGCATCGCAGACCGCTTCAATCGCCGCCTGATCCTGCTCGTCACCCAGGGCATTGCCATGCTTCTGGCGTTTTCCCTCGCCATTCTCATTCAAACCGGCCTGATTCAGATCTGGCATATTTATCTTGCTGCCCTCACCCTCGGCATCGTCGCCGCCCTCGACTTCCCCGCCCAACAAGCCTTCATCGGCGACCTCTCCGGCATGGGGCAGGTACGTCAGGCCGTCACTTTGAACATCATGGCCTTGCAGGTTGCGCGCATGGTCGGCCCGGCTACGGCAGGCTTCTTGCTCAAACAAATTGGCAATGCTGCCTCCTTTTGGGTGAACGGCATCAGCTTTATGTTCGTACTGCTCAGCATCTTTTTGGTGAAATCCTCCCAAACCAGTCACCCAGGCCGCCACTCACGCGGGCAATTCCGCGAAACTCTAGACTTTATCCGCACCCAGCCGCGCATGATCGATCTGATGATCTTCGCCTCTCTCGTGACCTTTTTCGGGCTCTCCGTCTTCAACATTCTCCCCGCTGTGGCCGATGAAGTGCTCAAAGGCGACTCGCAGACCTATGGGCTTCTTTTCGCATCATCTGGCGCTGGCGCATTGATCTCCACCATCGTCCTGCTTCCGCTTTCGCAGGCCGCCAAACGCATCGGACTCATCGTCACTGGTGCAGCCGTTTGGATGGGAACCTTCTTCCTTTTGTTGTCACAATCTACCTGGCTGCCGCTTTCGATGGCCTCCATCTTCTTTATCAGCCTCGGCGCGCCACTGGTCTTGACCACTGGCCTGGGTGTCATGCAATTGATGTCCCCCGGCGATATGCGTGCCAGGATCATCAGCCTCTTCACCATGCTCACCTTTGGTTTGCAGCCCATCTCGTCCATTGTCATCGGCAATGCCGCGGAATTTCTTGGAGCGCAGGCCGCCATTCTGTTAAGTGCATTGTGTCTCATTATCGGGGCCGCGCTCATGTTCTTTTTCCGCATCGGCCTACGTCAATGGGAACTCAAACCTGCCGTCGAACCAATCCTTTCTTCCCAGGAAAAAGCATCACCACACTAAATTGACATAATCAAAAAAGGACTCGCCTACAAGAGTCCTTTTTTGATTATGATTACTGTTTACCGATAACTGAAAACTGTTCTACCCGCACCCGCCGCCAGATTTATCGCGTTTCAACTGCAATTTTATCTTGGCAGTGAATTCCAGGTTTTCATACTCCACTGGGTTAGGCGAGCAGGACTCGTATTGGCTGCCCAATGCCACAGGGAAGATATAGCCCAACTCGTCGTCACCAGCTTCCGGCTTGGGTTGAACCGCGAGGGTTTTATCATCCTTTCCGAAGAAAACGATCCAGTTATTGACTCCACCTTCAAGGATGTACACATTTGGCACAGCAGAGGCAGAGAGGAACTTCCAAGCTTCGATGGCGGCGGTTTCGTCATTGCTCATCACGATGAAGACTGTATTTGCGGGCGGCTCAGTGAGCAGGACAGGCAAAACTTCGGCAAGCCGGTTCTGCGGCACGTTGATAGCATCTTCGATGTGATACAGGTTGTAATCCGCTTCGGCACGCACATCGAGATAGACCGGGTTCATCGCCTGGTTGTATCTGGCTTTGAAGGCTTCGGCAGGTGTGATAAAGACGAGACGGTTTTCGAGCATTTCATCGGCAGTGTAGATGTATGTGTTGACGATCGGATCTGCGTTCAACTGCTCAATGGTTTCTGTGCGGGTGAAAGTAAGCGCGTTATATTTCTCTTCAATGGTGGGTGAACCGATGAGCACAACCGCCACTGCCGCCGCAAACAATGCACCTGCACCCGCAAGGCGAAGTTTTGGTTCTTTGCTCAAATCTTTTTTTCCGAAGATACGCTCGAGTTGTTCCGAGCCCCAGAACATGAAGAGTGCCATCAAGACGACGAGAAGCACGACCACGCCAATGGGAAGGTTGAATACCTGGTCGAGAGTGACGCGCCCAAAATAACCTGCATTGTTATACCAATTATCGAAGAGGCTTTCGGTCTCACCGAAGAGGAGTGCGCCCACGAAGCCGCCGAGCATGAAGAGCATGCCGTCGATCTTGCCGGTGGAGGCGGAGGCGAGCGAAGTGGTGGGGCAGAACCCGCCGATGATGAAGCCAACGCCCATGATGAGTCCGCCGAGGATGCCGGAGGAAAGATAGGTGGGGTTGACCCATACTTGATTGAAGTTCAAGATGCCCATGCCGACTGCGCCAAAGAGCAAAACCATGGCGGTGACGATGGCGGTGAACATCACTTTGAGCACGGTCATTTCTGTGAAGTAGAACTGTGCCGCGAGTTTACGCGAGTCACCGAAGCCGGACATTTCGAGGGTGTAGCCAAAGGCAAAACCAATCAGGGCAAAGACCACATATGTCCATGGGTTGCTTGCGCTGACGGCTACAAATTCAGGGAGGGGAAAGTTCATGGTAAATCTCCTATCTAACCGCTAAGACCGCTAAGGTCGCTAAGATTTTTTGGTTTTCTTTGCGCTCTTCGCGTGCTTTGCGGTAGAGTCGCTAATTCCAAAGTTTTCTTAAAAAATACGCCAGACCATACGCGCCGCCGAAGATGGCGAACCTCACCACCCACGAACCAGCCGAGAGAGTTGTGCCGCCTGTCAGTGCCTGCCCGGAGGTACACCCGCGAGCCATGCGTGCGCCGTAGAGGAATATCACACCGCCGAGGAAGGACATCAGCCAGCGGGTGCGGTTCGAGATGTTGGGGCCTTTGGTGGTTTCGAATTTCAAGCGTCCATTGAACAAGCCGGAGGCGAAACCGCCAAACAATGCGCCAATGTATACCGGCACGATCCAGTCATCGAGCGGATTTTTATCGCCACCCGCCAACTTGAGCAGATAGGGCGTGCGGTCTACATGTTCGGGAGCGAAAACATCCGTCACCGCGGTGACAAAACGGGATGTCGCGCCTGAGGAGCCCAATCCATTGCCAGTCAATAAAAGGGCAAGGAAGAGCACAATTCCCAACACCATACCGCCAAAGTACGGGTGGACGAATGGCTTTGGAGTTGTGGGGAAGAGCGGTTTCTTTGTTTGTGCGGTCATTTGTATCTCCTTTAGGTAAAGCCAGCCCGTAATGCGTGATACGTAAATCGTAAATATACGCATCACGCATCACGAATTACTTTTTACTAGTTTTCTCTTTCACTTCTTCCTTATGTTTCTCATGCACTTCCACTTCTTCATAACCAGTGATCATGGCGCGTGTTGCTTCGAGCGGTGTTGCGCCTGTGGTGGTCATGTACACATGAACGAGAATAAAGGTTGCAAACATCCACGCTACGAGCGAGTGGAAGGGTGCCAGGAAGGGCAGCCCGCCAAGTGCATTGGCAAAGGTCGGGAACTTCTGCACACCCCACATCAATGCGCCGGTGATCATTTGCAGCGGCAGCAACACATTGAGAATTCCAAAGTAGGTGAAGTGCTGAATCGGATTCATACGGCGAGTCGGTGTCTTTTCAAATGGATGCGGTTCGCCCTTGAAAATGCCGGAGATGTAATACTTCGCTTGCACCATGGCATCGTCGAAGAAGCCGTACGGGCGCGGGATGTATTCCTGCATGCGTTCAGTGGCGATGTGATAGAAGACCGAGAGCAGGGCATTCACCACCAGCACCACAGCGACGACGTTGTGTACCGTCACCATGCCGCGGAAGGAGAACGCGCCGAAAATATCGGGTCTGTGAATGATCAAGCCAGTGAATAGCAGGATGATGATCGCGGAAGTCTGGAGCCAATGCCAGAAACGGCGATAGGCGTCATACATGTACACGCGTTCGGTTCGCGCTTGACCTTTGGACTGTTTGCGCCCTGAGAGATATCTCAGTGTTCCATGACCGAGCACACCGAAAAGCGACCCGGCGAATGCCAGCGCTCCGAACCAATCGATCCAATTAACGCGGCTGGAGCCGAAGACATACATGCCGTCGTTGGCAGGCACGGGTTGGTAATATAACGCGCCGTCTTCGCCAGTGACAAATTCACCTGTGCCGTTGACGTTGTTATCCAGATCGAATTTCGGCATGACGGGAGCAGAGTCCGCGAGTTTGATGGATTGTGAAATGCGCGAGTCTGCGTCGTGACAGGTCTTGCAGTCGTTGACGGCATATTCGCCCTGGGTCACATTGTGGTTGATGCTATATGGCTGAACCATGCCTTCGATACGTACATTGTTAAGCCCGAGCGCGGTGAGCCTCGCTTTTACAGTTTCTTCTTGTTCTGAATTACCAATCACCAATTCCGCATTACCAAGTTGACCATCGCCATTAGTATCGAACGCAGCGACAATATCGGCTGCATACTTGCCATTTTCGAGGAAGGCAGTTTCGAGGTCGATTTGACGAACCGGGCGGCTGTTGCCGTTGGCATCATCATATACCCAGTAGAAGGAGGTGATGAGGTTGTACGGGGCGAGCAATGTGTCTCCGTCAATGTTCGTGCGATTGAGCAGGACGGGTTCGTAGCCGGTGACGAGGGAAGTTACCTCATTGGGAGTGCCTTCAATACCACGGCATGTTTCAACGGCGGTTCCATCTGTGGAGACAACCGTCCAGTCGTATGATTGGATGGCAGGAGCATACATCTGCGGGATGTGGCAAGTCTCGCAGGCAACCGCATCCATATGTGTTTCGATGTAAGGCAGCCAATCTGCATGACCTTCATTGAAGTCGTGGCAATTCTCGCAGCGGCGCATCGTGCCTTTATTTTCCGGCGCAACGTTGAATTGA
>JAEURI010000203.1 GCA_016789225.1 Anaerolineales bacterium | reverse complement strand
GGCGGAGGGAGTGGGATTCGAACCCACGTTGGTGTGACCCAAACATGTTTTCAAGACATGCGCCTTCAGCCGCTCGGCCATCCCTCCAGTGCCCATCATTTTAGGCGGATGCGATTTTACCATAAGAGACTTGATGACTGAAAAATCAGAGAGGAGAAACGAGTTAATGAAGAGCACGATCTTTTTACTCGTTTCTCGTTACTCTAAATCACACCCAACTTCTTCCCTACGCTCTTGAAGGACTCCAGGCCCTTATCGAGATCATTCTTCGAGTGCGCGGCAGAGATCATCACACGGATTCTCGCCTTGCCCTGGGGCACAGTCGGGAAGCCGATTGCCATCGCGAACACACCTGCCTCGAACAACTCACGGCTGAATTGCTGTGCCAGTGGCGCTTCGCCGAGCATGACCGGGGTGATGGGTGTTTCGCTCACACCGGTGTTGAAACCGAGATTCTTCATTTCAGCTTTGAAGTATCTGGCGTTATCCCAGAGTTTGTCGACAAGTTGAGTGGAATCTTCAAGCAGATCGACCGCCGCCAGACAAGCCGCCGCATCGGGAACTGTCACAGCCGAGGAGAACAGGAAGGGCCGTCCGCGCTGCCTGAGCCATTCGATGATGACCGACTTGCCCGCGACAATTCCTCCCACCACGCCGAACGCCTTCGACATGGTGCCAACTTCCACATCCACTTTGCCATGCAAGCCAAAGTGATCGACAATGCCGCGTCCCCCGTTGCCAAGCACACCCTCGCCGTGAGCATCATCCACCATCAGCAAAATATCGTATTTCTTTGCTACTTCATAAATATCAGGCAGTGGGGCGATGTCACCATCCATGCTGAAGACACCATCGGTGATGATGAGCGCGCGCCGAAAATTGCTCAAATTCGCTTTGATCTGCTCTTCCAATGATTTCACATCATTATGTTCATAGGCGATGATCTTCGCGCCGGAGAGTCGACATCCGTCTATGATGGAGGCGTGATTGAGCCGGTCAGAGAAAATCACGTCTTCTTTGCCGACCAGTGCAGGCACCGTAGCGAGATTCGCCGTAAAGCCCGACTGAAAAGTAATGGCCGCTTCCACCCCCTTAAATTGAGCGAGTCGTTTTTCGAGTTCAACATGCAGGGTCATCGTCCCCGCAATGGAGCGCACCGCAGCGGGCCCTACTCCCATCTCATCGGTCGCCCTTTTTGCCGCGGCGACCAGGGTGGGATGATTGGCTAAACCAAGATAGTTGTTCGAACAAAAATTCAGGACATTCTTCCCGTCCACGGTCAGCCATGCACCCTGCGGCGAGCCGATGGTACGGATGTTGTTATACAGCCCCTGTGATTTGAGCGAATCGATCTCTTGCTGGATCCAGTCAGTTTTTGTCATCGGACGTCTCCTTATCGCGAATGCAGTTTTATTATAGCGATTTCCCCCGGGCGTGATGTCACAATTCTATTTGTCACTTATCACTTCCGCCAGAAGCCCCAGTTCTGCCAGCGCCGCCATCACCTTTTCGGTGGCTCCGCCTTTGACGACCACCGCCGTCGGACTTAATAGCTCGCCGAGGAATTTCCCCGCCTTCGACGTGCGCATCTCTTCCATAATCTCGGGCCTGCTGACTCTTAGCACGATCAGATTCTCCACCCGCGCCTCTGCGCCCTGTGCATCCCAACGTTTGAGCGCCTTCACCAGGGCGGGCGGGACGGTGCCGTTCGTATATTTGACAAGCATGGCCAATAACTGCTCGGCTTTTAATCCCTGTTTGTTGGCGTGATTTAATGACCTTGCACTGACAGTATATGAATATTCGTCGTTCTTTTCCCCGCCCCACTCGCAGAACCGCGCGATCTGATAACGCACCGCCCGCGAGAAATACCGCGATATATTGATTCTGCCATTGGAAGAAATAGCGATCTTTCCCTTTTCGTCTTTCTTCTCGCTGGAGGAAGAATGATGAAAGAATGCAGTCGCTTCCTTGCCTTCCCCCGGCGAAGCCATGTCCACTTTGCCTAACAGATGCAGAACCTGGATCAAATACTTGATCAGCGCCCCATCGATCGTGTCCCAATACGCGAACCCGCGCAGGAACTGGCCATCTGATTCACGTTTGATAAACCAGGAGTCGTAGTCGCCTGCCGGTCTTTGATAATCGGGATATTTTTCCTTGACCGCCCGGATAAAGGCGGGCAGGCTCCACCATTTTCCCTGGGGAATGTCGTTGACGAGATTGACCAGGAACTCGCGAGTTACCTGTGGCTGATTCTTCCATTCCCCTTCGCAGATGATGCCAGGCAACAGGCGCAGCTCATCGAATGCAGTCGATTCATACCAGGCCTTATATAACATGGCAAGCGCATCGGCGCGCGGGGCTTCAAGAAACTTTTTGACTGCCTCGGTTTGGGGGACATCTCGAAAGATGATGTTGGCAGCGGTTAACAAGGCGGGCAAACGCGGGTCGACTGGCTGATCTGTCAGGCCGGTGCGCAGGGCTGCCAGGTAGGTGGTCGCGTCATCCAGAATAAAATCAGCGGCGGGCATCTCGAAGGCTTTTTCCACTGGAGTGGCGGGTCTGCCCAGGGGTTCGGATTTTCCTCGGCTGGGTTCGGGCGCATCCATTACGACTTCATTGATGATCTCCAGCAAGTCCTCGGGAATGTAGGCAAATTCCTGCGGCCCCTTTTCTGCGTCGAAGAAGGCTTTGGCCAGCAGACCGCGATAGTATAAAGCTTCGGATGTCGAGCCTGGTTTGAGATGAGGCCGCTCCCGGTCACGCCGGCCTGCGCCCATTTCGCGGATGTCGCCGTACTTCCGGGCGAAGATCGCCCATTCGATTTGCCCTTCGGATTCAATGAGGGCATTTAATGCAGTACGGGTATCAGCGGAGAGGACGTCCAGGGTTTCAGAAACAGCTTCCAGGTCCAGAAGGGAGGCGCAGAGTTCTTTCAGCGCTGAATCGAAATCGTTAGATTCCAATTCCAATCCCCAGAATCCGGCGATGATGCGCAGATGCCCGATATCCGCTTTTTGAAGGCTTTGCTCGAGGTTTTGCATTTCCGGATTCTATCATTCCTTCGTTCATCTACAATCTGAAAATGACCGTAGCGAAATTGGTTGGTTGGGTTTTTATTTGAAAAGGAGATATATCATGACTTTAGTATTTTCGATCTTACGGTTCGTTCATATCATTGCAGGCATCCTTTGGGCCGGTGGCGCGCTTGTGTTGAATTTTTTCATCGCTCCTACCATGGGGGCCACCGGTGATGCGGGGAAGCAGTTTGCCGGTCACTTGATGGGGAAGACGCGTTTTACCACGTTCATGATGGTCACCGGGTTGACTACGGTGGTGGCCGGTGCGATTTTGTATGGGATCGATTCGAGCTGGTTCCAATCTGGTTGGATGAAAACCGGTACGGGCATTGGTTTCGGTATTGGCGCAACTGCGGGTATTGTGGCCTTTATCTTTGGGGTCATGCTCGGCAATACGAATAGAGGGCTGGCGGCGCTGGGCGCGCAGATTCAAGGAAAGCCCAGCGCAGAGCAGATGTCTGCCTTGCAGGCGCTTGTGAAGCGGCAGGCGATGGCGGCTCAGGGGAATACGATCTGTATGCTGATTTCAATCATGTTCATGGCTTCGGCAAGATTCTTTGGGTAAAGTTCTTTTGAAATGGACAGCGGCTGATTTTCAGCCGCTGTTTTATTTAACCATGTACTACTTTAAGGGCTTGCGGCAGAATTTCGAAACTTGCCTTTTTCAGGTTGCTGCCAAAACTGGTGAAGATCTCGCCGTCGGCATGGATGTAAAGCGGCAGGTTCGAGCTGATGCTCATTTTCTTGAATTCGCCCATGCGGATCTGTTTGAAGCGCATATGTGTACCGCTCATGAATTCGGGCACGAGCCGGAACATCATGGCGCGTGAAACCTTTGTGACGGCGACGCTCTCCAGTATTCCATCGTTGTTTTTGGAATTGGGCGATAACATGAAGCCGCCGCCTTCACGCGGACCGTTGCAAAGAGTGAGCATGAGCAGGTCGTCGGTCCATTTTCCGCTGTCCGTTTCGACCGTTACCCGCGCGGGGTTGTGGTTGAGAATGATCGTCTGAATGACCGCCGTAAGATACATGAGAAAGCCCTTGACGATGGGTAGTTTATGCGAGCGGATGGTGACAACCGCATCGAAGCCGATGCCGATCGTGTTGTCGAAATATTCCTTACGCCCGTGTTCGTCGGTCATCAGACCAATATCGACGGGGCGGACGTTTTCTGCCTTAAGCGCGTGGGCAAGTGCGTGCGCGGATCTTTGAGTAAGGCCAATGGAATAGGCAAAATCGTTGCCGGAGCCGATGGGCACAATTCCCATTACTGGCCGTTTCTCGGCGGGAACCTGCATCAGACCGTTCATTACTTCATGTGCAGTACCGTCGCCGCCCATGGCTACCACCAGGTCATATCCTTCCTCGGCGGCTTGTCTGGCGAGTTCGATGGCATGGGTTGGGTAGACCGTTCCGCTCCAGGTCAATTCGCCCTGGAATTCCTGGGCGATGGGCCGCAGGTCATTGGCGGTCTTCCAGGCACGGCCCATGTCGGCCATGGGATTAAGAATGAGTTTGACTTTACGGGGCTGGTAGTTTGAGTTTGTTGAAACCATGCTGCGGCTCCTAAATTGGTTTATCTGCTGATATAACCCCGGAGCCGCGGTTTGGTTTGCTGTTTAGGAAGATGGATCCCGCAGGCTGATCGGATTCAGCCTGCCGGTCACTCCCTTGGCAACGGAGAATCTGCCGCGATTATATTTTTTAGCGTGGTATAGCGCTGAGTCCGCTGCACGGAGCATGTCGCTGGGGTTGCTTGCATGAATGGGGTAGACGGCGATCCCGGCTGTGATGCCGAGCTTGAGTTTCTTGTTATTTGGAAAGGCAAAGTGATATTCTTCCATCAGGTCGATCACCTTCTGAGTGACGGCCTGTGCCGCCTGAAGATCAGTATTACGCATGACGAGGGTCAGTTCGTCGCCGCCATAGCGAGCAAGAAAATCGGAGTTACGCATCTTCTGCGCCAGAAAATTGAACAACGAGTACAGCAGTTCATCGCCGATGTTATGACCAAAGGTATCGTTCACGGCCTTGAAGCCGTCCATATCCATCATCACCACTGAGAAGGAGGTATCTGTCTGCTGGGCGATACGCCATTCCTCCTGAAGACGTTCATCCAGGGCGCGCCGATTGGGCAGGCCGGTGACACTGTCGGTGTTGGCCAGCTGGGTGACACGTCTGTAAAGATTCGCATTGAAAATTGCCACAGCCGCCTGGTCAGCCAGCAGACCCATCAAACGCAGCTCCGCGCGTGAAAACCTGCCGGTGATGTTTCGGGAGAGGTTCATTACCCCCAGGATCTCTCCCTTGAATTTAAGGGGAATGCCAATGATGGAACCGGACCAGTTTTCAGTTATGCCTTTATATAATGGGTGGCTGACGATATCCTCTATAACAAGTTGTTTCCCGCTTTGGATCACCGACTGGGTCAGGCCGTTCTTCCTTGGAATGGCAATCGGTTTGTCGCGTTCGCCCTCGGCATTCAGGGAGGCTCCAAATTGCAAGGTGCCCCGCTCAAATAGAAAAATATGCGCAGCGCGCGCATTCTTCAACAGCCCCATGGCTTCCGTCACCACAGCATCCAGAACTTTTTGTAACTCCAGATTCGAAGTCAGATTTAGGCTGATGCGCTTGAGGGCATCCAGTTCATCGGCCTGGTGTTTGACCGTGCTCATGAGGGAATGTTTCGAGACCACTTCTTGCGTGATGTTGGTGACCCCATCCCCCTCGGAGGAAGGTGAGCGTTCGGCGGCCTCAATTAAAACCTGAATCAGTTTCAGGATGGCTTTTTTTTCATCAGGCGGAATGGTATTATCCTGCGAAATTATTTCCCACGCGCGCGAATAAACAGTCCCGGGTTTTAGGTGATTATCGTTCATTTCCTTGAAATTTTTTCATACCTATTGAAAAGCCTCAAGACGTCTTTTGTACTATTATACACTTTTGACCTTGCTTGAGATGCCGAAGTTTTTGCATGAGTGGACTGTGTTAGAATGAAAATTACTCCACTTGTTCGAGGTAAAACGTGTCCGACTCATCCAGGCTTGCCCCTGCTACCCCATTGAATCCACGCCGACGCGCCATCATCGTAGGCGCTTCCGAAGGGATCGGCGCTGCCCTTGCCCGTAAACTTGCCAAAGAAGGCTACACTCTGGCTTTGCTCGCCCGCCAGACCGAAAAGCTAAATACCTTATGCACCGAGATCAACACCAACGGGGAAGTCCGCGCGAAAGCTTACACCCACGACATTGCCAATTACAAAGACGCTCCTGCCTTGCTACAAAAGATCGTCGCAGACCTCGGCGGTTTGGATGTCTTTGTTCTCATGGCAGGGGTCAATTACCCGCCCGGCGGCAATGATAAGTACAACTTCGAGAACGACCGCAAAATGATCGAAGTCAATCTGATTGGTGCCATGGCATGGTTGAGCCCGGTGGCAGAGATGTTCCAAAATGCCAAAGCCGGGCAGATCGTCGGCATCGGCTCTGTCGCTGGTGATCGTGGACGAGTGGGCAACCCCGGCTACAACACTTCCAAAGCGGCGTTGCATACCTATCTCGAAGCCTTGCGCAACCGCTTAACCCGCCACGGCGTGAATGTACTCACCGTCAAGCCGGGCTTCGTCAAAACCGAAATGCTCAAAGCTGCACAGGGCGGCACGCCTTTTGCCATCACACCTGAAAAAGCCGCCGACGATATTTACAACGCCATGCGCAAACGCAAGCAGACGATATACACCTTGTTCCTCTGGCGTTACATCATGCTTCTGATTCAACACATGCCTTCGTTCATTTTTAGACGATTGTCGTTCTAACTCAAGAAACCTGACAGGTCTTCAAGACCTGTCAGGTTTTTCCAAAAAATATGCAAACTACCTTCACCCAACTTGAAAATTTCGGTCACTCCCTCAACGCACCTGCTTATTTGATTCAGCCGCGCACGAGTGAAGACATTCACGCTGCATTTCAACTCGCCAAAAAACAGGGACTCACCGTCACCGCGCGCGGAGCGGGGCGCAGTTACAACGACGCCTCATTAAACGGCGGCGGGATCGTGCTCGATATGTCGGCGATGAATCTGATTCAGGAATGGAATCCAACCACCGGCGTAGTGCGAGGCGAACCCGGCGTCACGCTTGAGCAGCTTTGGCAAAAAGTCGAGCCCGATGGTTGGTGGCCTCCCGTCGTCTCCGGTACGATGAAGACGACCCTGGGTGGTTGTCTTTCTGCGAACATTCACGGCAAAAATAATTTTAAGATGGGCACCTTCGGCGAACACGTGATCGAGTTCACTGCCATTCTGCCCACCGGCGCAGAGGTCACCTGCTCACCAAAAAAGAATTCGGATCTGTTCTACGCCATGATCAGCGGATATGGGATGCTTGGAATTTTTACATCGGTGACGTTAC
>JAEURI010000166.1 GCA_016789225.1 Anaerolineales bacterium | reverse complement strand
GCACCAGGTTCCCGGTCAGGAAAAGAGCCGCGAATAAAACCGCCGCAATGACCACGTTCACGGCGGGTCCCATCAAAGCGACCCACAACTCCTCGATCGGTTTCTCCGGCATACGTTCCAAACGTGCCACGCCGCCGATGGGATAGATCGTAATATCGCGAGTCTTAATGCCATACTTGCGAGCCGTTAGCGCGTGCCCATACTCATGCAAGATCACGCACAAGAACAACACGAGAATAAACCCAATGCCGCTCAACACTTCGAGCCAGCTATTATTTTCCAACCAATGACTAAACCCAACCCACCCGATCAAAAGTAAAAAGGTGGCATGGATGTAGACATCAATTCCTGCAAACGTTCCAAATTTCCATTGCCATTTCATAGTTCAATACTCCTTGGTATGAATGGCATTGTACAGGGGATTTATTAGAAAAATGTTATACATATTCTATCAAGAACTATCAGGATGAAAACCCCCGCCTCAAACCCCGCTCGAGCTTGCTCTGCCCCTCAAAGCCAAGCCAACGCCGATAAAAAATCGCCCATCTCATCGACAGGCGATCTTCAACTATTCAACTATCGAACTACCCAACTACTTAACCATCCCCATTGCCTTACCCGCTTCATAAATGACATCCATCGCGCGTTCGATCTCCGAAGGATCGTGTGCAGCTGTGACGGTTGCCCTCAGCCGGGACATGCCTTCCTGCACAGCCGGGGAGACCACCGGCAGAACGAAAACATCATTTTCCTGGCAGCGTTTGGTCAGCTCGAAGGCTTTTTCGTCGGTGCCGGTCAGAACGGGGACGATGGCTGTCTCGGTCAGAAGAGTGTCGAAGCCCATGCCTTTCAGCCCGCCAATGAACTGCTTGGTGTTGGAGTTCAAACGGTCAATGCGCCAGGGCTCATCCAGGATGACCTTGAAGGCTTCGTTGGCAGCGGCGGCCTGAGCAGGCGGCAAAGCGGCAGAGAAAATGTAGGCGCGGCTGCCATGGCGCAGGAAGTCGATCAGTTCCCTTTTACCCGCCACATATCCACCCACCGAAGGGATGGTCTTGCTGAGGGTGCCCATCTTGATGTCGATCACATCGCCCATGCCGAAGTGTTCTTCGATGCCGGTGCCGGTCTTGCCAAGCACACCCACAGAGTGTGCTTCGTCGATCATCAGCCAGGCGTTGTATTTTTTGCTGAGTTCCACGATCTTGGGCAGGTCGATGATGTCGCCGTCCATACTGAAGACCGAGTCAGCGATGACCAATTTGGAAACTTCGGCAGGCGCGTTCTTGAGAAGCCCTTCGAGATGCTCCATATCGTTGTGACGGAAGCGGCGGAATTCTGCACCGGACATCAAGCAGCCATCGACAATGGAGGCATGGTTGATCTTGTCCGAAAAGACGTAATCGCCGCGTCCCATCAGGGTGGAGATGGTGGTGAGGTTGGTCACATACCCGGAGGTATAGGTGACGGCAGCCTCGGTATGTTTGAAGTTCGCGATCGTCTCTTCCAGTTCGTTGTGAAGGGTGAGCGTGCCTGCCAGGGTGCGTACGCCGTTCGTGCCCGTGCCGAATTTGTCCACGGCCTTTTTCGCGGCTTCGTTAATGCGCGGGTGGCCGACCAGCCCCAGGTACGAGTAGGAGGCGTACATGCCCATCTCACGCCCGTTCACGCGAACCTTGGCCCCTTCCAGCATCTCCTCCACGGGAAGATTGTAGAAGTAGTAATCGTGCTCTTTAATGAAGCTCACACGTTGTTTGAGAGCGGCTATGCGCCGGGTGGTATTGTTATCTATGCTATGAAAATCCATTGAGTTCCTCCGAAAGGGAATGGCGCAAGTGTAGCCGAGGGGGGTATTTCTGTCTAGTTGAAAAGTGCCAGTCACCTTATAAAGTGACTGGCACTTTGATTCTAGCCTGCCAGCTTTTTCAGTTCGGCCTCGTCGATGATCTTTACCCCGAGAGATTTTGCCTTATCGAACTTCGAGCCGGGGTTTTCGCCGAGGACAAGGTAGCTGGTTTTCTTGCTCACACTGTCTGTCACCTTGCCGCCGTTGCTTTCGATGAATTCCTTGGCGTCATCGCGTGAGAAGTTCGGCAGCGTGCCGGTCACCACAAAGGTCATGCCGGTGAATGCGCCTTCTTTCTTCTTTTCATCTTTTTGCATTTGCGGGTCAACGCCTGCTGCTTTTAATTTCTTCAACAGTTTCTGATTCGCCGGGCGTGCGAACCAATCCACAATGGATTCGGCGATGTTCGGTCCCACCCCTTCGATCTGTTGCAGTTCATCAGCCGTGGTCTTGGACAATGCTGATAGGTTGCCATACGTCCGTGCGAGATCGCCCGCCATAACTTCGCCCACGCCGTGAATTCCCAGCGCCGCGATGAGACGGTTCAAACTCTGACCCTTTGCCTGCTCAATCGACCCAAGCAGATTCTCCGCCTTTTTCTCGGCGAAGCCTTCCAGGTCAAGTAATTGATTCTTTTTCAACGTGAACAGATCCGCCACATCCTTGACCAGGCCTGCTTCGATCAATTGCTCCACGATCTTGATGCCAAGCCCCACGATATCCATCGCGCCGCGTGAGACGAAATGCTCCACATTGCGGACGAGCTGTGCCGGGCAGGCGGCATTGACGCAGTACCATGCCACTTCACCTTCGATGTGTTCCACATCCTGCCCACAGGCGGGGCATTTTGTGGGCGGTTTGTATTTTTTCTCCTTGCCCGAACGTGCATCCACCACAGGGCCGATGATGTATGGAATCACTTCCCCTGCACGCTTGACCAATACACGGTCCCCGATGCGAATATCTTTTTCTTGGATGTAATCAAAATTATGAAGGGTCGCATTGCGGACGACAACCCCGCCAATTTCCACGGCTTCGAGCGCGGCTCGCGGAGTCAGCACGCCGGTGCGCCCGACTTCCACGTCGATGCCCAAGAGGGTGGTGGTCACTTCGCGGGCCGGGAATTTGAAGGCAATCGCTCCGCGCGGGTCCTTGCCAACGAAGCCCAAATCTCCGGCGAGGGTCAGGTCGTCGATTTTTATGACCATGCCGTCGGCTTCGTAAGGAAGCGCGTCACGTCCTTTGTCAAAAGTTTCGGTGTAGGCAATTGCCGGGTCCAGGTCATTGAAGCGCCTGGGCACATCCGAAACTGGGAAGCCCAGCGATTTGAGATATTCCAAAATCTCCCACTGCGAAGTTGGGACTCTGCCACCTTCGGCATGGACAATTTGATAAACGAGCAATGTGATCGGACGCGAAGCGGTCAACACCGGGTCGAGCTGGCGCAGCGACCCCGCTGCTGTGTTGCGCGGGTTGAGGTAGGTCTTCTCGCCAGCTTCTTCCAACTTGCGATTGAGTTCTTCAAAATCCTGGATGGGAATGAACGCCTCACCGCGCACGACGAGATGGGATGGCGGCTTCGGACCTTTTGTGTCGACTGGAATTTTCAACGGAATGGCTTTCACCGTTCGTAAATTGCTGGTAATGTCTTCGCCCACTTCTCCATCACCGCGCGTGGCCCCTTGTACAAACATGCCATTACGATAGTGCAAGACAACAGATAGACCATCGATCTTGGGCTCGACGACGAATTTCGCTTTTTCCACCCGGTCATCCAGTTTTTTGACACGCTCGAACCAGGCCCGAGCATCGTCCGCGCCAAAGGCATTGGCCAGCGAAAGGATGGGTGCCGGGTGGCGCACTTTCTCGAATTTTTCCGAGACTTTTGCTCCGGCACGCTGGGTGGGAGAGTCTGGCGTGATCCAGTCTGCATGATCTGCCTCGATCTTCTTCAATTCATTCAGCAGGCGGTCATATTCCAGGTCGCTGATAACGGGCGCATCCAACACGTGGTACCGGTAATTGTGGAAGTTGACCTGCGCCTTGAGTTCTTCGTATCGGGAGAGGAGTTTATCGGCCATTCACGAATTATAAATGAAACCCCGCCCGTGGATGCGGGCGGGGGAAATGTCAATCGATCTTTTTCCAGATGTCTGAAGGCGGGCGGGTGAGAGGCCGGGTGAGGGCGGAGAGGCGCGCATTGTAATAGGGCTCTGCCTCGGTTGCAAAGCGTGAGAGTTCAAAGAGATTGCGCTTCACCAGCAAATCCGCCAGTTGCTTGACCTCTTCTCTGCTGAAAGGAAGTTGTTCGCCAAATTCAGTCAAACTAAAGCGTTTGAGGCGGATCACAAAATTCAATGCAGAGCGCAAGGGTTCGGAGAACATGATGACATCGGAGGGGCGAATATCTTCACTTCTTTCCTGCAATTCCTTGAGCGCGGTTTCAAACAAGGGATTACCCATGTTGCCTTCCTTCAACCATTTCTGGTCATAGGCATTTATTTCACCAAATCCACGATGTTGCGCAAGCCTTTTGTTACAGGATGATCGGGGTATTGAATGGAAAAGATGCCGGAACTTGCGAGCATCATCATTTCATCGGAGTGGGGGAGCACAGCGCCGACGGTTGCATCATAGGTCTGCTCCACACGCGAGCGGACTTCGTTGAAATCCCAGGTGGGTGGGGTCTTATTGACCAGGATGACCATCTTCGGTACATCCAGTTTCTTGGCTACATCCACGGTGACTGCGGTACCCTGATAATCCTGCTGATCCGGGCGCATGATGATGATCAACGCGGTCGAAATGGCAATCGACAATAGGGTCTCTTCATTCAAGCCCGGGTGAGTGTCGATCAGAAGATAATCGAGTTTCAACTTTTCGATCACATCGCGGAAGCCGTCGTTGAGGAGGCCAACATCGTATCCCTCGCGCAAGATGCGTGCGATTTCGCCCGCCTTGATGCTGGATGGGATCAGGAATATCTGCCCCTTGATCTCGCCTCCGACATGCCCGGTCACGTCCTGGGCGGCCTGCTCAATGGTGCACTTGCCCCACAGATAATCGTTGAGGGAATGCTCCATGTCGGATTCATCCAGGTTAAAAAGAACGTGGATTCCGGGGGAGGCGATGTCTGTATCGACAACACCCACGCGTGCACCATCCATGGCTAATAGGGCGGCGATGTTCGCCGTGGTATTTGATTTTCCCGTCCCGCCGCGGAAGGAGTGAACTGAAATGATTTTGGACATGCGCTCTCTCCAGATTTATGATAGTCTTGCTTTCAATGACCTACTACGGCCCGATTATAGCCCAACTGGAATGAAAATCAAATCCCTACTTTTCCCGTTATGTTTATGTTATATTAGATTTCTGACAGGATAAGCCCCTCGCAACCCTTTTTTGCCCTCCATGACGACAAATTATATGCAAACCACTTCAAGTCCGCCCACACAGGACGCCAGCGACGAGCTTCTCATCCAGCAATTCAAGGATGGAAGAAAAGAGGCATTCGACCTGCTCTACCATCGTCACCTCCAAAAGGTGTTCAACCGGGTTCGATATGTAGTCCCCGAAAATGATGTGGAGGATGTGACGCAGGAGATCTTCATTGCAGCATTAAAATCGCTGCCCTCTTTTCGCGGCGACTCGCAGTTTGGCACCTGGCTTCGCACCCTGACCAACCACAAAGTGGCCGAGTTCTACCGAAGACGCACCCGCAAACAGGAGCCGCAGATCGCGCCGCTTTCCGATGCCATGGCGCAGCTTACCGGCGGCAGCTCCCAATCTCTCGAAGAGCGCATCTACATTCAACGGGCGCTTCAGAGCCTGCCTGAGAACTACCGGGAAGTCATCCTGCTTCGGTTTGCGGAAGATCTACAGTTCAACGAGATCGCCGAACTTACCAACCAAAATCTGGAAGCGACCAAATCACTTTTCCGCCGCGCCATTGCCGCACTTCGCACTCATCTGGAATAATATTATGAGTCCAACAAAACAACACAACGACCTCGATCTTGATAATCAACTGGCGGAATTTACTGACCAGGTCATGGAAGGGAAGATGAACCAAACCGCCTCCCCTCAAGACGGAGAACTGTCCGGCCTCGAAGAGACCATCCTGCGCCTGAACCGTTCCTTCCCCCCCGCCGCCCTCGACGATGCCTCCTCCAAGCAGATGCTCGTCCGCCTTAAGGCAAGGATGCGGCGCGAGGAACAGGTTGTTAAACCCTCTTTTTGGAGGCGTCTTTTCGATATTCAAGCCAACCCGCAGATTGGAATGATGATCGCTGTAGTAGCTGTACTGGTTCTGGCCGTAGTTGCTGCTCCCATGTTCACTTCCACTGGCGGCACCTCTGTAAGCGGAACGGCCTCCTCTTCGGCCAGTCTACCCATTGCGGCAGGGCTGGTCGTTATTTTGCTGATGGTGCTGCTTTGGTTCGGACGTAAAAAATAGGATTTTCCCGGTTTTAATATAAAGATGCACGGCAGCAACTTGCTGCCGTGTTTTATATTCCTTGCAGGTCATGTATAGATAAGGTATGATTTCGTCATGGTCGTAATGATTGCGTACGGCATCGCCCTGATATTCCCCGTCGTGTTTCTGTTTGCACTGCGAAATTTCGACCTGTATCAAACGGGCCAATATCGCTTCAATATCGTTACTCTAGCGTGTGGGGCGATCGCGTATTATATGGCTGTTCAGGTTAATGAGGGCGTGAGCCAGATGGGGCTGGTCAGTTCGTGGGACCAGGTTGTGCGCTTTACAGCCCCCATTGCAGAGGAGATTCTCAAATCTCTAATCCTCATCTATCTCGTCACCCGCGCAGATTTCAACTATGTTGTGGATGGCGCACTGTATGGTTTTGGAGTGGGGATCGGGTTTGCCATTATCGAGAATGTTCAATACATCAATCAATTTGCCGAAAAAGCCCTGCTGGTTGCCGTGGTGCGGGTTTTATCCACCAATTTAATGCATGCCACGAGCAGCGGACTGATCGGCACGGCGCTGGCCTACCGCCGGGGCGATTCCACCTGGAAGGCGGGCGTCGTCATCCTGGTCGGGTATCTATTCGCCATCGGTGTTCACATGGGCTTCAACAATATGGTCAGCTCCGGTGTGCAGTTGGTCTTTGCCATCACCTTCGGGTTGACCGGCGCGGCGCTCATCTGGTTCATTATCAAGCGCGGCTTGAACGTGCAAAAGCTTTGGGTGGCGGAAAAACTTGGCATCGCCGACCGTGTGACCCAGGAAGAAACAAAAGTGGTCAGCAATATCGAGACGGTCAACGAAGTGCTTACCCCGGTGACAAAGAGATTCGGCCCCGAAAAGGCTTCGCTTGTGAGAAGTTTGATCTATAAACAGGCCGAGATCGGAATCAAAAGAAAATTGCTTGAGACGGTTCCAAGCGAAAACCGTAAAAAGGAAATCGTCAAGATTATCGATGACCTGGTTACAGAGACGAACGTTCTACGGAATCAAATTGGTACCTATTGTATGATGATGGTGCGCGAGGTCTATTTGGGGCAGAGCGGACAGGTTTGGAATTTGCTCAATGCCCGTATCGCTTCAGCAGGCCTGGGCCAAAAGGGAGGCGGACTGTGGGACCGCGTTACGGAACGGGTGAGCCAATCTCCTGCACGGGAAGATAAATCATGAGTGGCGACCTTCTTCAAAAGATCAGAGAAACAGATTTCTTCAAGGAACTCTCCAATGAGGCCCTTGCAGCTGTGGCTTCCAGGGCGTCTCTTAGAAAGTTTGCGCCGGACGAAGCCTTGATGCGCAAAGGGGATGCGGCTCTCTCCTTTTATGTCATTCTCAATGGCCATTTGAAGATTGTGACCACGGATGCCAAGGGAGATGAGATCATCATCAACAAGGTGGGGCCCGGCGAGACGATTGGCGAGCTTGCCCTTGTGGACGAACGCCCGCGTTCGGCGGGCGTGGTGGCTTTGGAGCCTGTAGAGGCGCTTGAACTAACCAAGGAAGCCTTCTTTGAGCTTTTGGACCAGCGCCTGGATGTGTCATTGGGAATCCTGCGCGGGTTTTCGAGCCGATTGCGTTTTTCAACCACCTACATTGAGAAAGTAATTGACTGGTCACAGAAAACCGCTGAGGGCGATTACTCTTTTTTGGAGTATACACAGCCGTTGTTGAATCGCGCTGGGACCGATGACGATAAGGCGGCGCAGCTACTTTCGACCTTCTATTCCATGGTGAGAAAAGTTAAGGCGCGCGAAGAAGGCTTGAAACAACAACTGGAGCGTTTGACTTTCGAGATCGACCAGGAACGCCGCAAGCGCGAGTTCGAAGAGATTACCGGTACCGAATTCTATGCCAAGTTGAAAGAACAGGCACAGACCATCCGCCGGAAGCGCACGCCGGACCCATAATGATATTTTCGGAGGCATGATGAGCGAAGGAAAAATTGTATCCATCCATTCATTTCGCGGCGGGACGGGCAAGTCGAACGTGACGGCCAACCTCGCGGCACAGGTTGCCATGACTGGCAAGCGCGTGGGCGTGGTGGATACGGATATTCAGTCCCCGGGCATTCACGTCCTCTTTGGGTTGGACGATGCCAAAATGGGCAAGACCATGAACGATTTTCTGCATGGCAAGGCCACCATCCGCGAGATCGGTTTTTCGATCGGCGAAAACACGGGCGGTGGTGAGGGACGCTCGAAGCTGGCGGGAAAGAATCTCTTTTTATTCCCATCCAGTATTCGCGGACGCGAGATTAGCCAGATCCTGCGTGAGGGCATTGATTTCAACCTGTTGAACGAAGGCATGCAAACCACCATCTCCGAGTTCGACCTGGATTATCTCTTCATTGACACACACCCAGGTTTGAATGAAGAGACCCTGCTCTCCATTGCCACTTCCGATGTGTTGATCATCATTCTGCGCCCCGATAATCAAGATTTACAGGGAACCTCGGTCACAGTCGATGTGGCCCGCAGCCTGGATGTGCCGAATTTATTCCTGTTGGTGAACAAGGCTCTGCCCAAGTATGATTTTGCCGAGATCAAAACAACCATTGAAGCACAGTTCCAGGCGCCGGTGACAAGCGTCCTGCCGCTTTCGTTCGACCTGGCGGAAAACGCCAGCATTGATCTGTTCTCCCTGCGCTACCCCGACCATGAATGGTCAAAGGCATTGAGAAACGTGGTCGATTTTGTTCTCAACGCAAAATAGGAGCGAGCCATGAAATGCTGGCACTGTGAAGAGGAAGCCCGCGCTGCATGCGCATTCTGCGGACGGTTCGTATGCAAGGACCATGCATCGACCATGTCCACATTTATCACGATGTTCGTCGGCGCGAACAACACCCCCAAAGGGCTGGCGGTGGCGAACGTAATCTGGTGCGGTGAGTGTGAACCCCAGCCGGAACCCATCAGCATGCCTGAACTATATTAAGCGAGGTTCCCATGCCCGGAGTCTTTGATCGCCTGGACAAGGAAATAAAGGATAAACAAAAAGAGGGCGGCATTTCGCCCCTCGACCTCGCCGAACTCTCCCCGGCCTTTCGCAAGATCATGCGTCTGATGCTGCGCGAATTGCAGATGAGTTACCCGCGACTATGTGAAGTGGTGGAAGCCATGCCGGAAAAAGACCGCCTCACACGCGCCGAATTAGACTCAGCCCTCTCAAGCCTGACCGAACAATTCTGGCTGATCCGCATCGGCGAAAACGAGAAAGCCATCTACAAGGTGAACCTGAAACGCAAGGCAGGCAGCACCCTGGCGTCGGGCATCTGGTCATCGCTGGATGCTAAGTTGAAGGGTAAACCGGCCAAAAACGAAGAATAAAAAAATAAAAAACCGCGTCACACCAAGTGCGACGCGGTTTTTTTGTACGGCAACATTCATGTTGTCCAGGATTACAAGATTTATCTTGCAATCCTGTTTTAATTCCTTGCCTACATAGTGGCATTCTGCCTGCACGTGCAGCAGGCACGCGTGAGCGAAGCGAAGAACCACTACAATTATCTCAGAGACCCTTCACTATCGCTCGGGGAATCACGATTTGGCGCGTAAGGTGAGTTAATTCTTCGACTTTTGTTTTACCAGTTCATACAGGCTCATCGGTTTACTTTTTCCTTTTAGGGGAATCTCACCCAAAGAAACACATTCATATTTTGCCTCAATGGCCTGTTTGACCTGCTCTGAGACCACGATCTGATTCTTTTGTGCGCGGTTCATCAACCGCGCCGCCGTGTTGACTGTATCGCCAAGCACATTGAATTCGCGGCGTCCGCGCGGCTCACCGATCTCGGCCACGAAGGCTGGGCCCATGTTAATGCCGATTTGGCAGTAAACATCCGGTTGGATATTTCCAATGGTGGGGGCCTTGATATTTTGAACGATCTCACGAATGGCAACCGCAGCGGAGGCGGCGCGCATTTCATTGTTCGTATGGCCGTTGGGCACGCCAAAGTAGATGACAATATCCGACCCGGAGAGGTGGTAGGTAACCTTCTTCAATACGCCGCCGCGCGCTTCAACGGCGGCATTAATCAGCGAAAATGCCTTCGAAAAACTGACTGCCAGCTTTCGTTCCTCACCCGGTAGGGCGCGGTCCGCGGACTCGGGCAGGCCGATGAAATTGACGAACATGATGGTGGGAGATGGAAAATCCGGCCGGATGCGCCGGTCGGCGGCGCTTTCCACGAGCAGAGAGAGGACCGGGTCGGGGATGTAACTGGCGAGCGGCTCAATGGAATTGAGCATCTCGACGATGTTATTCAACACTTCCTTTTTATTCTTCTTGTCGAAAAGGACATTGCTTGCCATTCTTCGCCCCATGGGGGTGATCTCATAATCGCCCAGATCTTCCGTGGATAGGTCATCGATGACAAGATGATAGCCGGGGTTACCTTCCTCAAAGCGGAAATCGTCTTGGGCCAGTTCATAAGCGCTGGCAGAAACATTCACGCGTTCGTTCATACCTGCGCCCTCGGCATGTTTGGCCTGCTGCACATCCTTGCCAAGCAGTACGTGCTCCATGCGGCGCGGGGTGCCGATCTCGGCGGTGAGGAATTTTCCACTGTGGACGCCGATGCGCATTTTCAAGTTGACGATACCGGAGGGCGTTTGGATCTCGGCGAAATCCTTCATGGCGCGCTGCATTCTTAACCCCGCACGGATGGCACGCTGGGCATCGTCTTTTTTCTCTTTTTTAGGGAAGACCACCAGCATGGCATCGCCGGTGAATTCCACCAGCTCGCCGCCCGATTTGCTGATGATGGAGATCATGGTCGAAAAATATTTGGTTAGTTCCTTCAGCAGGTTTTCCGCACCCTCCTGCCCCTTGGCGGCGTTGGCTTCCATGAGCTTGGTGAAACCTGCCAGGTCGGTGAACATCATCGTGCCGTATTTCCAATCGGTCTTTACGTCGCCGGGTTTCAAGGCAGCGATGTCGATCTGCTTGGAGGTGTAATCCTGCAGAATACGTTGCAAGGTACGCAGATGATCGTGAACCTGGATCATTACATCCACAGATGGATTTCCCCACATGGAGACGTACATCTCAGACGGGAGCAAATAACGTAAGCGGCCTTCGATGGTGGTAAGAGGGGATTCAGGAAGCATGTTCGGATTATAACGTGAAAACAGATGTGCCCCTTGTGAAAAATTCCGGGGGGGGGGTATAATAAATTTACAAAGGAGGGTATATGAATACCAACACTACTCCCCAACTTACCCAACAAGAAAAACAAATTTTGAACATGGTTCGTTCAGGATCGACCAACAAAGAGATTGCACTGGCAATGAGTTTATCTGTTCGCACGGTGGAATATCACCTGGGCAAAATCTTTCAAAAACTGGATGTCTCAAATCGAACGGCGGCGGTGATGACAGCCGTTAAGTTGGGGTTAATCGAAGATTAGAAAAAATAAAGACTGTGGATGTCCACAGTGTAAATTTCATTCAAATTTCTTACACTAAATATGTTTGCGCTTGCCATATGTGGGCAATGCTTTTTTGCCTATCACTTCCATGGATAAAAGGAGAAAACATGAAACGTAAAACTTTATGGATTATCGCCCTTCCCCTGATAGCGGGGGTGTTGATTGTATCCTTCCTCTCTTTTCGGGCGCAAAACGCCTCGGCCAGGGGGATCACGCTTAAAGACTTGTTATTTCCCGTAGTGCCGACACCCGAACCGCTAACAGAAGCCGAATTACAGGCGGTCAAAACCCAACAAGCCGAACAGGCTTCTTTGCCTACACCAACGGTTTTTCCCGAAGGTATGGAAAACCCGCCCACACTTGCTAGCAATATCTCTATGCCGGATTCAGAACAAGTAAAGAAAAATAAAGAGGTATTGGAAATAGTTCAAGAATTGGTTCAAAAAGCAGAAAAAACGTACCTCACTCCCGGATGGCTTCATGTTGTTGCCGATAGCGAAGCGTTTGTATCGGAAATGGAAACTCTGCCAGATGGCTCCCCCTTACCAATGAAGTGGCGTTATGAGATTTGGGGTTCGCTGGACGAAAATGGCAGGATCACTCAATCTGTCAGTATTCAAGATACCGGTGATGAAAGAACGAACCAAACTTCAATATTCAAGGATGGAGTTTCGAAAAATTTAACTCTGGAAATGGAATATCCAGAGGGAAGTAAAACCCTTCCCGCTAATCTCGACAGTCAGTTCCTTGAAAATGCCTTTATGAATATTGAATTCATTGAACTAAATTACTCTGAAAGTGAATTCCAATCGGAAAAGGTCGCTGTAATTACTCAAAAGACTTTAATCCTAAACCCAATCACAGCAGGCACTGGAAAAGCGGAGCGTTCTGTGCAGGGATATTTTGACGTTTTTTATTTTTCACTTGAGACCGGATTACTTGTTCATACAGAAACATATGAAATAAGGCCAGATGGAGAAAAAGTACTTGCCTCGGTAATGACGTCAACGATTGAAAAAGTTTCCGAGCCGCCTGCTGAAATTTTGGAATTTCTAAAGTAAGCTCCTGGAGGATAACATGAAGAATAAAATAGTCTCATTTGTTTTGCTACTTCTTGGCGTTGGATTCTTGTATGTAGGTAATGCCCAAGCAGAAGCAGTTGGCTACGCTTCTTCTACTATCGGATATGGCAATGCCATTATTGATAAAGGAGGAACAACTACAAGAAGTTGGGCGGCTATGCGTTTTGAATATACCACCAATCTTTCCATCTATATTGACCAACTGGGGGCAACTGTTTGGACTACTTATAACAGTTGTAACGACCAGCTTATTCCACAATCATTCATTCAATGGACTGACCCATCCATGATTCACTATTATGTCAGGTCAAATAGTAATATAACATCTAGATTGGACTATCCTTATACATGTCCCCCGTTAACATCTTACAAGAGGAATAACCTTTCTCAACATTGGTGGCAGTTATCTGGTTATCAACCAAATGGTCAGCCTAATGGCGGACGTTATACAACGACAAGTCGAACTAATATGTTTGTTGATGTCCCAATTACTTATTGGGCATATGATTATATTGAATCGATGTATCAACTTGGGATTATGGATCCGCTTGCAATCAAAAATAGTTGTACTTCGACGACAATCTATTTTTGCCCTGATTCTTATGTAACGAGGGCGCAAATGGCATATTTTTTGGAGCGTGGTTTGAGAGACTCCAATTACCTTTTTGGCGCACCAGCGGGTAATGTTTTTACAGATGTCCCCGCAAGTTACTGGAATGCTGCAGTCATTGAGAAATTGTATGCCGATGGTGTTACAGGAGGTTGTAATCCTTATATATTGCAATACTGTCCTGATAGCGCAGTAACACGGGCTCAAATGGCAGTATTCCTTTTGAAAGTGGAACATGGAGTTTATTATCAGCCCCCGCCTGTTGGTGCAGGTACAGGATTTACAGACGTGCCTGTTGATCATTGGGCTGCCGCATGGATTAAGCAACTGGCAGCCGAAGGGATTACAGGTGGTTGTTCCAGCAACCCGCCTATGTATTGCCCGGAAAATTATACTAAAAGATCGGAAATGGCCGTATTCCTGCGAAGAACATTTACTCCATAAAAAAAAGTATACTTTTATAAAGAAAAGAGCCTCTGATTTTATTCAGAGGCTCTTTTCTTTATTGCATCGTCCAAACCGGGCTGCCGTCGGTGCCGGGGGCAGAGGTGATGCGGGTGATCTCGTTGGCGGCGACCAGGGCGGAGAAGAGTTCAAGGTTGCCTTCGACTTGTGCCTGGAAGACGAGGCGCAATCCGTCCGGCGACCAGGCGGGTTTGCCGCGGGGTTCGATGCCAAGCTGGAAGACCTGCACGTTGGAATTATCCTGCACGTTGAAAAGGGTAATACTGGATGTCTGTAGAGAGGTGAAGGCAAGCCAAAGCCCGTTCGGCGACCAGACCGGCGTTTCATAAACGTTCATCGTTTCAGTAATGCAGCGTTGATTGAGGGCGTCGCGGCCGATGAGGCATACATGCGAGATTTCGTTGGCGAAGGTCTGGAAGGCGATGGTGGTCCCATCTGGCGACCAGGCTGGGTTGTTGTCGGCGGCAGGATTCGTTGTCAGCGTGGATACATTTCCGTTGAGGTTGAGCAGGAACAGGTCGGCGTTGCCGAAGCGGTTGCTGGTAAAGGCGATCTCATCCGATACAGGCGACCAGACCGGGTTGTTATCACCTGCCGGGTCATTCGTCAGGCGCGTTTGATTGGAGCCATCGGCATTGGCCACGTAGATCTCGAAGTTCCCATC
>JAEURI010000129.1 GCA_016789225.1 Anaerolineales bacterium | reverse complement strand
AATACCAGGTTGAAAGCGAATTTTGCCCGCGTTCTCTTCCACGCTGTACTCGCCCCAATGCTTGGAAATATCCACGAGGATGCCATCCGTCACCGCCTGCCCTGAGAGACTCGTCCCTGCCGCGCGGAAGGTCATTGGGATTCTATTCTGATGGCGGAATTGGAACAGCGACTGACTCTCGCCGATGGAATTCGGCTGCACCACCGCCAGCGGCACGAGCCGAAAATACGAGGCATCGTTCGCGTAGGCAATGCGGTCAATGAGACGGTCACGGATGCGCGAGGCGGGGAGGATGGTGGTGAGGTTCATGTGCATATTATAAGACCTCGGAGATTTGAAAATCTCCGAGGTCTTTGTATGATTTGCAATCAATACCTAAACATTGCGAACATATTTTTCAAACCAAGCCAACATACGTGCCCATGCATCAGCAGCGGCCTCAGGATTGAAACGTGAGCCTGTGTCGTTGTGAAAGGCATGATCTGCGTTGGGGTAGACGAGTTTTTCGTACACTTTGCTGTTCGCTGTCATGGCAGTTTCAATCTCTGGAATTCCGCCGTTGATCCGTCCATCGAGTTCGCCGTAGACGGCGAGTACCTTGGCTTGTATGTTCGGAACATCGGACGTAACCGGATGCGGCCCATAGAACGGAACAGCCGCAAGCAGCTCCGGCATGTGGACGGCCACCTGCCAGGTCACCCCGCCACCAAAGCAGAAGCCTGTCATGCCCACGCGGCGGGTATCGGCAAACGATTGGCCTTGAAGGGATTGCCATCCACTTTTGAAGTCTTCCACAAATTGTTCTGGTTCGATATTCCCCAAGGCGCCTGGTACATTTTCGGAGCCGAGAGCTTCGGAACCTCCCTGACGGGAAAGTAAATCCACTGCCAAACCGACATAACCAGCCTTCGCAAAACGCCGTGTTACATCCTGAATGTGCGGGGTAAGCCCGCGATTTTCATGGCAGACCAGAATGACCGGCGCTGCGCTTCCGCTGGATGGATAGGCGAGGTAACCGATCAAATTTGCATCTGGGGCGGGGATGGAGATCTGGCTGGCGATAATGGCGGGGTCATCCGGCATGACGGTCCCATATTGGGATGTGGAGGATGGGGCGCTTGTTGAGTTTGCTTCGGTGGCAGGCGCTTCTGTGGAAGGCTGCTCTGTCGCAGAGGGCTCAGCCGTCGGTTGTGGCGTATCGGCAGTCGCTTCCACTTCTTCAGGCGGCGGCATACAGGCCGCCAGGATTGAATTCGCCACCAGCAAACTTCCCGTAACAGACACAATGAGCTTCAAAGCATCGCGCCGGGTGATGCGTCCCTCCTGATAGTCTTCTGCAAATTCTTCTGCAAGGTATTTTTGGAAAATGTTCATGCCAGTCTCCTTTTCTAAAGTAAATACGCCGGTTATTTGTTTTTTGACGAACTGCGAATACGAGTCTCTTACGTTGAGAACGTTTAAATTCTTTTTACACAATCTTCATAATCCGTTCGCATTTTTATCACCTGAAAAATTACGACTTCCATAGAATAAGTGACAGTCACCTTTAAGAAGCGGGCAGGGTGACTGTCACTTGAATATTGGAGAAAAAATGTCAACCTCAAACCGAACAAAACTACTTTTGGATATTGGGACCTTTCTGGCCTTTCTGGTCACGATGGACCCGCACTTCAGCGGGCTTGCCATCCATGAATGGCTGTCCATTGCGCTGGCGGGGACGATTGTCGTTCATCTGTTGCTGAATTGGGAGTGGATCGTAAATGTGACCAAACGCCTCTTCATCAAAACGACGAATGGTACGCGCTTCAATTATGTGCTCAACTGGCTGCTTTTCATTGATGGCATTCTGATCATGCTTTCGGGTATCATGATCTCGGAATCGGCGATGCCAGCGTTGGGCATCCTCCTGCCGGTGAATTCCGCCTGGCGCAGTCTGCATGACGTGTCCGCGAATCTGGCATTGATCATCATGGGCCTGCATCTCGCCATGCATTGGAATTGGATCGTGACCACTTTCAAGCGTGTGTTCCTCGGCAGTCCTGGAAAACCGGCGGTTACAGGGATCGAGCAGGAGGCATAGCATGAAAACACTTTTTCGCGTTCTGCTTATTTTGGTCGTTGCCACGCTTATCGGCGGGGTGATGTATATTGGAGTGGACGCTTCCGGTTCGTCGAATGCGCCGTCTTTTGGGGATGATGAAGGCCGCCCGCAACTGCCAGCCGGTGGAGAGTTTCGGCCGGATGGCGACGGAGATGCCTTCCGCCCGGAGGGCAGGGATCATGATGAAGGTGGGCTTGGTTTTCCCGGTGGCGTGATCAAAGCCCTCGTGCTCATGTCCATTGCAGGCGGAATTTACTCCGTTATTGCATGGGCAGGCAAGAAAGCAAAACGAACTGTGACAACCACATAGCAGGGTCAACAACTGAAAAGACGCGCTCAACTAATTGAGTGCGTCTTTTGTTTTAGTAGCTCCCTTTACGGAGTGTCGTTCTGAGCGGTAGCGAAGGGGAAGGGTGACACGGTTAATCGACCGGCAACTCGATCACCACTTTCAACCCTTTGCCTTTTTCGCTCTCTGCCCAAATGCGTCCCTTGTGCATCTCCACAATGGATTTGGCAATGGCCAGCCCCAGGCCCGAGCCGCCGTCATGGCGGTTGCGGGCTTCGTCCACGCGGTAGAAACGGTCGAAGAGATGGGCGGCCTCTTCGGAGGAGACGCCTTCGCCGCTGTCTCTAACGGATAACTGGATCCTGTTTTCTGTGAGCTGAGTTTTCAATTCGACGCGTCCGTTTTCAGGCGTGTAGCGCAAGGCATTATCGAGAATGTTGTTGAGGACTTGCGCAAAGCGGCTCGGGTCAAGATTCGCCGTCAGAATACCGGGAGCAGGCTCAAGGTCGAGCGTGATGCGCTTTTGATTGAACAGAGTCAGGTAATGCGCGTGGACGTCGCTCATGAGGTCGTTCACGTTGACGGGTTGGAATTCCACTGCAAGCTCACCGGCATCGGCAAGCGATAAGGTCCGCAGGTCATTGACAAGATGTTCGAGGCGTTCGGCTTCTTCGCGGATGATCTCGAAATTTTCGCGCGAAGGTTCTAGCACGCCGTCATGCACGCCCTCGGCATGACCGATGATGAGACTTAGCGGCGTGCGCAGTTCATGCGCAATGTCTGCGGTCATTTGCTTGCGCAGGTTGAAGGAGCGCGCGAGGTCGGTACTCATTTTGTTGAAGGATTGCGCCAGCTCACCGATCTCGTCGCGCGAGCGGACGGGAACCTGCTGACCCAGGCTGCCATCGGCCAGGTTGTGTGCGGCCCGGGTCAATTCACGCACCGGCCGCGAGATGCTGCGCGAGAGCAGGATGCCCAGAATCAGAGCAAGCAAGAGGGTGGCGCCTGCGCTGAAAAAAATGGAGCCGTTGAGCCTGCGCAGAAATTCATAATCGATCGGGTTGCGGTCTGGCGCGGCGGGCATTAAGAGGATGCCAACAGTTTGGTCTTCGACCTCGATCGGGAACCCCTCCTCAAATTCTTCCTGGCTACAAGGTTCGCCCACCTTGCGGTCATTGCCCGCTACAACGATCTTTCCATTTTCATCTGCAATCGAAAAGTAAAGCAGATGTTGATCGTCCGGTACGCCGGGCTCGTGCCCGAAGCGTTTGAATTCGTATTCAACCCCATCCCAGGTTTGGTTACGGCTGTAAAATCGGCCAAGGTCTTCTGCCAGTTCGTATTCGTAACGCTCATTGATAAAACGGTCAAACTCGCGGCTGGCCAGCACGCGAGTGAACAACACGATGATGCCCGTGCTGAACATGCTGATGAGCAGAAAGGCAAGAATGAGCTTGGTGGAAAGTTTCATGATTGGATGATTGACGATGGACAATAGAAGATGGTTTTATGTTCCATCGTCCGTCGTCTGTTAGCTTTTTCTTATACGGTAACCGACTCCGTATACCGTTTCGATGCGGTTTGGCTTGCGTGGGTCTTCTTCCACTTTGGCGCGCAGGTTCTTGATGTGCGTGTCGATGGTGCGTTCGTACCCTTCATAGCGCACACCCTGGATCACATCGAGCAGGTCGAGGCGTGAAAACACTTTTCCGGGGGCGGTCATTAGTGCGGCCAGCAGGTCAAATTCAGAAGGGGTCAGGTCGATGGTTCGATTCCCGACGATCACTTCGCGGGTTTCACGGTCGAGCGTAATGTCCAACACTTTCAGAGTTTTGCCTTTGGCTTCGTTCTTCCCGGCGCGGCGCAATACATTGCGCACACGCGCCATCAGCTCGCGCGGTTTGAAAGGCTTGGTCACATAATCATCGGCGCCGAGTTCCAGCCCGATGATCTTGTCATCATCCTCCACTTTTGCGGTGAGCATGATGATCGGTGTGTCTTTTTCTGTGCGATGAGCATGCATGAAATCATACCCGTTCATTTCGGGCATCATGATATCGAGAATAATAAGGTCGGGGTTTGCCGACTGCGAAACGGTCAGCGCTTCGCGTCCGTTATGGGCAGTGAGGACGTGATACCCCTCCTGGGCCAGGTAACTTTGCAGAAGGGAGACCATTCGTCTTTCGTCGTCGACGATAAGGATGGTTTGAGGCATGGATTAATTATCCCATAAATGCTGTGAAGAAATTATGTGGAAACAACATCCGCCTCATAACAAGACGGGTGTTGTTTTGGCGTTCCAAGCTGAAGACTACGCCTCGTCTTTTTTCTCTTCGATTTCCGGTTCTGATGCAGGGGCAGCAGGGGCTGGAGCCGCAGGCTGACTTGCATTCACATTCACCACCCGCCAACCGCTGCGTTTGACGAAACTGTAACCCAGCCAGATCAGCCCGGCCAGTACCGCCAGCCGAACCAGCCCGAAGATGGGGGAGAAGAAAGAGAACCTTCCGCGCCCGCCGAAGTCAGCGCGTCCCTGGTGGAAGCCGCCTGAATCGAAGCCGTGTCCGCGTTGAGAGTCGCCGTCAAACCTGTGCGGCAGGTCGAAAGCCTGTTTGTGAAAAAGCAACTCAGTTCCCGTCAGGTTCGCGCCTTGCATCACGCCAATGCGAAAGCCTGCAAACCCAACACCGGCAAGGACAACAAGGGAGAGCAGAACAGCAAGCACACGCCATATCCATTTTGTATTTTTCATGTTTACCTCCATTTGTAAACCTGATGAAATTGTCTCATGCGGGTATTACACAGGAATGGAGGAATTATGTGGAAGTTATGTGTGAAAAAAAGGAACACGCACCATGAAAGACTATATCATGCTGCGTGTTCGGTGACTACCTAACTATGTAACTACTTGACTATTCATACGCCAGCGTATCTCTCACCGTCAACCTCGAAGCGCGTCTGGCAGGCAATGCGCTCGCCAGTGTACCCAGCACAATGGTGAAGATCAGCCAGGCGATCACTCCCGTCGAACCGTAGACAGCAGGCATCGGCGCGGTCAGGATCGCCATCCCAACCCCAAAACACAACACATTCGTAATGGGAATCGAGATGAAGATGCTGATCGCCCAACTCAGGATTCCGATCACCATGCCCTCGGTGATGACAATGGACTGAATATCTCCATTGCTTGCGCCGATGGCGCGCATTACGCCGATCTCACGGGTTCGTTCCAGCACATTGATGCTCATCGTACCCATCAGCCCCAACCCGCCGACGATGGCAATGAGGGTCGCCATCACCAGCATGAAATACACCAGAACATCCGTCTGCGCCTTTTGGTCGCGGATGAAGTCCGCGCCCAGTTGCGTGGATTGGATCTGTATCCCGCGTTCCTCGAAAGCCGCCTGGATCTGGTCGTTGATCCTTCGCTGGGTGAGGGAGTCATGTTGCTCGGTGACGATACGCAGTGAGTACGCCATTTCCGGCTGGCCTACAAGCGTGCTTAGATATTCATAGTTCACATACAACAACGGCGGGCTGACGTTGCCGGTGATGCTATACGTCCCGACGATCAGCCATTTTGTTTCCTTGCCGTCGATATCGATGGTCAGCCAGTCGCCGATTTTCAGGTCGGGGAAGATTTGCAGCAGATGATTGCCGATGACGATCGCGTTTTCATCGCCGGGTTGCAGCCAGCGCCCCGATGTGATGATGGGGTCGATCAGGATCGAGGTCGAAGGAGGCGCGACAAAGACGATCTG
>JAEURI010000080.1 GCA_016789225.1 Anaerolineales bacterium | reverse complement strand
AGACCGCATCGTCCTCGAAGGTGACCCGCATGTCATCCTCGAAGCGATGGCGATCGCCGGGTATGCCATCGGCGCGAATCAAGGCTACATCTATATCCGCGGCGAATATGGGCTTGCCTATCGCCGTTTGCAACACGCCATTGAACAGGCCGAGGAATTTGGTTTCCTTGGCAGAAACATTTTCAACACTGACTTCGATTTCCACGTTCATCTCCATGCGGGCGCAGGTGCATATGTCTGCGGCGAAGAGACAGCGCTGATCGAATCCATCGAAGGCAAACGCGGCGAACCCAGACCAAGACCTCCCTACCCGGTCACACGCGGCTTGTGGAACAAACCGACCACGGTCAACAATGTGGAAACCCTGGCAAACGTTCCAGCCATCATTCGCAACGGCGCGGAATGGTACCGTTCATTCGGCACACCGTCGAGCCCCGGCACGAAGGTATACACCATCATGGGCAACGTCAATTTCAGCGGCGTGATCGAAGTGCCGATGGGCATCACCCTGCGTGAGGTCATCAACATTTACGCCAAAGGTATGAAACCAGGCAGCGTGTTGAAACTCGCCCAAACCGGCGGCAGCAGCGGTTCGGTCATTCCGGCGGCATTACAAGATGTGCCCATGGATTTCGAATCCTTCCGCAAGGCAGGCGTATCGCTTGGCTCGGGCGCCTTGCTCATTTGTGACCAGCGCACTTGCATTGTCGACCTGGTCAAGGTCCTGCTGCAATTCTTCCGCTTTGAGTCTTGCGGCAAATGCACGCCCTGCCGTGTCGGTACGCAGCGCTCCTACGAGATCATGGATCGCATCTCAAAGGGACAAGGCCAATTGGAAGATTTGGATACCCTGCAAACCCTCATTGCGGAAATGGAACGCGCCTCCAACTGCGGACTTGGGCAGACTGCCACCGTCCCGATCCGCGACATGCTCAAGCATTTTCGCACCGAGTTGGAAGCACACATCCACTTGGGAAGCTGTCCGACGGGTGTATGTGTAATGACACCCGAGTTTGAAAACATAAAGGAATCCTGAAGTTCTACTTCAGGCGCAGAGAATATCCGAAAGTAACTTTCGGAATCCACTCTTAAAGAGGATTACATGGCTCAAATAACGATCAACAACAAACAGATCGACGTTCCCGACGGAACAACGGTCTTGCGCGCCGCAGAGATGGCCGGAATTCACATCCCACGCCTTTGCGAGCACAAGGAACTGACTCCATACGGTGGCTGCCGCCTTTGCATTGTGGAAGTGCAGGGTGTGCGCGTCCCGATGGCGTCCTGCACCCTACCAGTCAACAATGGCATGGTGATCAACACAGAAACGGAAGCGATCAAGAAATCCAGAAAATTCATTCTTTCGATGTTGTTTAGCGAGCGCAATCACTTCTGCCCATTCTGTCAGGTCAGCGGCGGAGATTGCGAATTGCAGAACGCCGCCTATGCCGAGGAAATGACCCACTGGCCCATTCAGCCGGGCTGGAACGATTTTCCGGTGGATACTTCGCATCCGTATTTTGTGCTGGATAACAACCGCTGTATCCTCTGCCGCCGCTGTGTGCGTGCCTGCTCCGAAATGGCGGGCAACTTCACTCTGTCTGTTGCGGAGCGCGGTGCGAAGAGCATGATCGTTGCGGATACCGATATTCCACTCGGTGAGAGCACTTGTATCAAATGTGGTTCCTGCGTACAGGTCTGCCCGACCGGCGCACTCATCGACCGCACCAGCGCCTATCAGGGACATGATGAACAGATGACGGAAGTCAAATCCGTTTGTGCTGGTTGTTCAGTAGGATGCTCGATCAAGATCATGGTACGTGATAACCGTATCGTGCGCATCGAAGGCGACTGGGATGGTCCAGTCAACCATGGGGCGCTGTGCGAGCACGGACGGTATGACGCTGTGACCGAATCCCGCAAGCGCATCACTTCACCGATGGTCAAGAAAAATGGCAAGCTCGAACCGGTCTCCTGGGATGAGGCGCTGAATACCGTCAAGGAAAAACTGCAAGCGCTGAATGGCGATAAGCATGGCGTGGCTGGGTTGGCATCCACCCGTTTGCCTGCCGAAACATTGGCCGCTTTCAATGACCTGTTCAAAGGCAAATTCCAAAGCGACCTCGTCACCAGCATCGAAGAAGGCGTGCCGACTGCCGCCGTTGCGAAATACGCGGAAGGGCACGAAAACTTCGAAGGCAAGATCGACGCTTTGCGAACTGCTGATGCAGTGATGTGCATCGGCGCGAATTTGCAGACCAGTCATATGGTCGCCGGTTTCCAATTCAAACGCAATCTCACGAAGGGAACCCGCCTGATCAACATCGACCCGGAAGAGAGCGGATTGGACGACCTAGCCAACATCGTCATCAAACCCAAAGCTGGCACGGACCTCGCACTCATTCGCGGACTTCAAGCGATCATTGCCAAGGAAGGTCTGGAGCGATCTTCCCTAAAAATCAAAGACGCTGACAAGATCATTAAGAACGCCGTCGCTGAAACCGACATTTCGCTTGAAAAACTTACACAAGCCGCACGTCTGCTGGCAAACGCCATCTCACCGGTCATTCTTTACGGTAAGGGCGTCACCGCTCAACGTGACGCACAAATCGTCGAAGCGCTGCACCAGCTCGCAGTCCAGATTGGAGCCGAAGATTCCGAAAGGAATGGTCTGCTTTCGCTCAAAGGCGAGTCGAACAGTCAGACCGCCACATTGTTGGGTCTCGATCAGCCGTTCAGCCTCAACGGTCACAAAGTCACCTACCTCGCCATTGGCGATGACTATGTTTCCAAGTCGTTGGTCGAGCGGGCTGTCAAGTCTGCATACCTGGTGGTGCAGGCAAGCTACGAATCCAAACTGACCGAAAACGCCGATGTGCTTCTGCCCGTCACGTTGTGGGCGGAACAGGAAGGACATTACATCAATCTCGATGGGCGCATTAGAAAAGCTGAAAAAGCGATCACTGCGCCTGAGAACGTGCGCGATAACCTTGATGTGTTGACCGATCTCGCCAAGCGAATGAATCTGTCACTCGATACCGATTGGCAAAAAGCCATCCGCGGACGCAAATCAAGCGTGGCGCTGAATTAGAGGACCCCATGACAAAACCCAAAATTGCTTCTGACTGGATCTGCGGCTGCGCAGGCTGCCATATGTCTTTGCTGGATATGGACGAGCGCATTTTGAAGATCGTCGAACTCGCAGACTTGCGCTCCACCCCCATCACTGACTTGAAGGAACCCGATGAAAGCGGCGTGGATGTGGGCGTGCTCGAAGGCGGGATCAACAACTCCGCTAATGAAGAAGTTGCACACAAAATGCGCCAGCGTGCAAAGATACTGGTTGCACTCGGTGACTGCGCCGTGTTTGGCGGCGTGCCTGCCCTGCGGAATTTCTGCGGCGTGGAAGCAGCGCTCAAACAAGCCTACGAAGACGCTCCCAGCAACGAACCGGGCAGCAAGATACCCGATGACCCGGAATTGGCGACCATGACCAAGACGCGTGCCATCCATGAAGTTGTCCCCGTCGATTACAACGTGCCCGGCTGCCCGCCCGACCCGGATGTGATCTTCTACGTCCTTTCGGAACTGGCACAGGGTCGCAAGCCGGAGCTGAAGGATGAGTTACTGCACTGGCATTAGTAAGTAGTGAATGAGGAATGATTTATGAGCACACAAAAAATTACGATTGAACCTGTCACCCGGATTGAAGGTCATGCCAAGGTGACCATTCACATGAAGGACGATAACACCGTTGACCATGCGTACATGCACGTCAACGAGTTCCGCGGTTTCGAAAAATTCTGCGAAGGTCGCCTGTATTTTGAAATGCCGCAGATCACGCCGCGCATTTGCGGAATTTGCCCGGTCAGTCACCACCTCGCTGCTGCCAAGGCTGGCGACGCGCTCACCGGTCAGACCCCGCCGCGACCGGCAAGCCTGCTGCGCGAGCTGATGCACATGGGTCAGGTGGTGCAGAGTCACGGGATGCACTTCTTCGAGTTGGCAGGTCCTGACCTGTTGCTCGGCTTCGACTCCGACCCGGCGACGAGGAATGTCGTCGGCTTGATCGGAGCCAACCCCGACCTGACCGTTAAGGCCGTGATGCTGCGCAAGTTCGGCCAGGAGATCATCAAGACTCTCGGTGGTCGCAAGATCCATCCCGTCTTTGCTGTGCCAGGCGGCGTGAACAAGGCCCTCACCCGCGATGAACGCGACTCCATTTTAAAAGGTGTCGATGGCGCGATTGAGACCTTGAAGGTCGGTCTGCAGATCATGAAGGACTGGGCCGAAAAGAACATGGAAGACATCAACAAGTTTGCCGTCTTCCCCACCGGCTACTTCGGTCTGATCACACCCGAAAACGGACTTGAGCTTTACGACGGGAACATCCGCCTCATCAGCCGCGAAGGCAAGGAATTGGAGCGCTTCCCGGTCGCGAATTACCTCGACCTGATTCAAGAACACGTCGAGCCGTGGTCATATCTCAAGTTCCCCTACTACAAAAAGATGGGCTATCCCGATGGCGTGTATCGCGTCGGTCCGCTGGGACGCTTGAACATCGCTGACAAGATCGATACGCCGCTGGCGAACGAAGAATTGAAAATCTTCAAGAGCCTGAACAATGGCAAGCCGGTCGAGAATACACTGTACTATCACTATGCCCGCCTTATCGAAGCCTTGTTTGCCACCGAGCGTGTGCGCGTGCTTTGCGAAGACCCCGACATCCTCAGCACCGACATCCTCAACACCCGCAAGAACTACACAGGCCACGGTGTGGGTGTGATCGAAGCGCCGCGCGGGACGCTCATCCATGATTACACGGCCGATGAAGACGGCAAGCTGACTCAGGTCAACCTGATCGTCTCCACCGGTCACAACAACTGGGCGATGAGCAATGCCGTGGATAGCGTTGCAAAGACCTATGTCAAGGGACCGGACATCCACGAAGGGATGCTCAACCGGGTCGAAGCTGCCATCCGCGCCTATGACCCGTGCCTGTCCTGCTCGACCCATGCGGTCGGTCAGATGCCGATCCAGGTTGACTTTATTGCTCCAGACGGTACAATGATAAAGACACTCAAACGTGATTAAGTTTTAGATGTGTTGTCGTCCATTGTTCATCAGTCTGAACTAGAGGAGTTTCATATGACGACTGTTCGAAAGATCATCGAAGACAAGGCTCGAACCGAGGTTTACACCATCCCGTCTACGGCAACGGTTCTGGATGCATTGAAGGCCATGGATGAAGGAAACGTAGGCGCGGTATTGGTGACAGAGAATGAGAAGATCGTGGGGATCTTCACGGAACGAGATTATGCCCGACAGGGAGAAGTCAAAGGGCGTCATGCCGAAGATACATTCGTCCGCGATTTGATGAGCACAAAGCTTGTAATGGTCAAGCCAGAGACATTGCTGACCGAGTGCGCAGACCTAATGCGTCAATACCACGTCCGCCACCTGCCCATTATGGACAAGGATAAGTTGGTCGGCATCGTCTCCATCCGCAGGCTGGCAGAGGCGTTGTTGGCAGAAGACAAAGGGACGATCACCAAGCTTGAGCATTACATCCTTGGCACCGGATACGGTGAGTGATTCAAACTTCCGAGGTCTTAAAGACCTTGGAAGTTTAAAATGGGAGAAAATTTAGAGGTTGAATGAAAAAAATCTTACTGTTAGGCTATGGAAACCCCGACCGGGAAGATGATGGTGTGGCGTGGCATATCCTACGAGCGTTGGCACTCAAAATGGGGCTGCCCGCACCCGACTCATACGAGGATGATTTTCCCGAAGACCCGCTCGTTGATTTTGCCTTTCATCTACAATTGACGCCCGAAATGGCGGAAGACATCGCCAGGTATGACTATGTCTGTTTTGTGGATGCGCATACGGGCAATATTCAGGAAGAAGTGCGGCTGATCGATGTGGAAAGCGATTTTCAAAAGTCGCCTTTTACGCATCACCTCACCGCCCAATCCCTGCTCTCGATCTGTGAAACTCTTTATAAGACCAAGCCTGACGCTGCTCTCCTTTCGGTGCGCGGGTATGAATTTCTGTTCTCGCGTAATTTATCCGAGCGGACCGCCGCACTCGTGCCCGATGCCGTAGACCTGGTCTGGGCGTGGATGAATGCCCGAGAAGCGCTGAATCAGGCTGGAGATTAAGGGGGAGGCGGAAGCAAGGTTTACGGATGGATGTCCGATAAATCAGATGACAAACGTCACACGAGATGAGGAGGTTTTCCGTGTGACGTTTTGAAACCCCTATGATAAAAAGGATAGCAAGGAGACTAATCTCATGGCCACTGTCCGAAAACTTCTCGAATCAAAGGAATTTGCGACCAATTATTCCGTGGAATCTTCCCTGTCTGTGCTGGATGCGCTGAAGGTGATGGCGGACGCGCACATCGGCGCGGTGCTGGTGACTGAAAAAGGAAAGATCGTTGGCATTTACACCGAACGTGATTATCTGTATAAGGGTGAAATGCTGGGACGTGTTGCAAAGGATACGCCGGTGAAGGATGTGATGACACCCAAGATGATTACCGTCACCATGGATACCACGGTCGAACAGTGCATGGGACTGATGAATCAGTACAAGGTACGTCACCTGCCTGTGGTGGAAAATGAACACCTGCTGGGACTGGTCTCGATGCGCGATGTGATGCTGGCTGCGCTGGAGATCAAAGAAAGCGAGATCCGTGGGTTGGAGAATTATATTTTGGGCTCGGGGTTTCAGTCGTAAAGTGGTTGAATGGTTGGATGAATGAAAAACAGGAGATGGTGGTCTCCTGTTTTTTGGGGAACGCTTGGTGCTCTCGGAGCTTTACCACGAGGGCGAATGGAGGTTATTGATGCACTAAAGACGGTATTAGATAAATTCTCTGATATACATTTGTTGATGTTTTCATTAATAAATATTGTTATTTTTTGGAATTCAGGTTTTTAAATTCCTGGATCTCTTCTATCTACATTGAAATTACTAAATAGTCTTCGTATTGACCAATCATTATGCATCTTTCGCCAAAGTATTTTACATTTCCACATCCAATTTGTAATTGTTGTGCGGAGTAACCATTAGGGTTGATCTCGATATACTCCCAACCCCATAGACTTCATTTGGGTCGAATATGGATTCTGCACGTTTAAAGTAAACTTCTTCAGATCGTTCTACAGAATAATACTTCACATAAAATTCTCCGATCCGACTTTCTTTGAAGTACGCAGATCTGGCAATAGAGAATTTTGGCTCTTCATCAACCGGCATTCTTGGAATATCAAATTCTGTTCCTTCCTGATTGACAAAA
>JAEURI010000072.1 GCA_016789225.1 Anaerolineales bacterium | reverse complement strand
TCAATGCGGTGCGCAGGGGCGTATTCTGTTGTTCCAAGTGCACCCCCCTCTTTTTCTCTTTCGGCGTTTCCGTGCGATCCAAACTCATAAAGACCTCCGGTCACAAGTTAATCATAACCGTTCATCTGCCTGCCTGTTCTGCGCAGAAGCCATACACAGGCACGCGTTTGAGTCATGTTCAAGCGTGAGGCTTCCCCTGTTTGGTTTTATAACCCTTCGATACCATCTGACCTTTCTGTTAGTATAAACTCCCCCGAGTGTCCGAACACTTGCAACTTCTGGTGTGTTTTAATGAGGCTATTCAATGCTTTTTGCCCGGACCCAATTTGGACGAATGCAACCAGAATATGATATTTCTTAATCATAGTGTAGTTTTTGATGGGGTAAAGTGTCTTAAATCATGTTCCTTTTCTGTAGGATATACATTCCAAGGTTGACATTTTTTTGGGGTTTTTATAAAATAATTGGGAAGCAGGGGGATACGGACGTCCTCCTGCAAGAGACATAGGAGGTAAATCTCATGAGCGTCAAATTCAATGTTGTTGAGCGGGGCAAGCCGGGTGACCCCAGCGCCCCCAAGAAGTATTACCCGTCCATTCTGTCCAGCGGACGGGTGAGCTTGCGCCAGTTGGCCACGGCCATCTCGCAGATTTCCACCGTCAGCAGTGGCGACACGCTGGCCGTGTTGGAAGGTCTGCTGACGGTCATTCCGCAGGAGCTTTCACGCGGAAACATCGTGGAACTGGGTGACTTCGGCAATTTCTGGCTGCGCACCGACACCGAAGGCGCAGAAAACGCCGAAGACGTACGCGCCAACCAGATCGTTGGCGTCCTGCCGCGCTTCAACCCGGGCAAGGAATTCAAGAAAGTGCTGGATTCCATCGAGTTCACCAAGACCTCGGAACCTGCCCCGGAAGCCCCGGAGGACTAGCCTAGACCCTAAAAAGTCCCGACATTTTTTGGAAAATGTCGGGACTTTTTCTTAAAGATGTCGTGATGTTTTTCCAAAGATGTCGTGATGTTTTTCCAAAGATGTCAGGACATTTTCTTAAAGATGTCGTGATGTTTTTCCAAAAATGTCAGCACATTTTTTAAAAGATGTCGTGATATTTTTTCCAACAAGACCTGACAGGTCTCCAAGAGGAGTCGGTCGAAAGGAAGTCCCGCCAGCGTAAGGGTATTGGTCGACCAAGGTACTGATGAGACCTGTCAGGTCTGGAGAGTAGGTATAAAACCTGACAGGTCTCCGAATATACGGCTACCACTGCTTTAAGCTAAAATTGCACAAGTAAGGAGGCACCATGCCCCAACCAGAACCCACAAACAGACACCAGCTTCAAATCATTCGGGAAGATGTAGATGATATTTTCATTTTTGAGGCACAACCCAATCTCCCGCACATTGGAGAATATGTTGTGATCTTCGACAAGGACGGGACTGCCATTATTGAAGGCAGGGTGAAAGATATTCGCTGGGCATACATTGAAGAACTCCACGGCTCCAGTTGTACGGTGTATCTGGCTGTTCCAACCCCCTGAATTTATCGTATTATTTTAAATAATGTCATGTTGTTTTTTCAACAAGACCTGACAGGTCTCCGAGACGTGTTGGTCGGACAGAATTCACGTCCATGCCGAGAAATGAGTCGGACGAGGTACTGATGAGACCCGACGGGTCTGCCTATTTCAAAAGTGACAGTCACCTCTGAGGTGACCGTCACTTCGGGTAAAATAATTCAAAAGGGAAGCTTATCCATGACCATTCCAAACATCATTCACCAGTAGTCAAGCGCGAGATCGAGTACACGGATCGGGGGATCGATGGTCTAGTCTATGAATTGTATAGGTTGAGTCAGGAAGAGATAAGGATTGTGGAAGAGAACTAAGGTGACAATCACCTGGGTAGTGGAGAAACAGAACACTTTAGAGGTTTCCATGTTCTTTCAAGATCAATAGATAGAGGAGACCCCATGACCTACTCGATCCATTTCAATGCAGAAGAGGGGATCATTGAAGTAACGTTCCGGGGAAATCTCGACATTCAAACGGCGAAAGCCGCCTTGCAAGAGATCGTTGACATGATCGCAAAGGAGCAATGCTTTCAGGTCCTGAGCGACTTGCGCGAAGCACACATGGCTCTATCGCTTGCAGAGATTTTTGACTTTCCACAACAGTTGAATAACCTGTCTGACCGCGTGAACTTGAACGCAAGGGCTGTCCGCCGCGCGATCGTGACGCACAAGACGGATCAAATGAGCTTTTACGAAAATGTATTTAGCAACCGCGGCTATTCAGCCATGATCTTCGACGACCCCGCCAAGGCAAAAGCATGGCTGCGCAAGGAATGAACAGTCCCTTTTGTAAATTACAAAATTGATCATGGCTCGTCTGCAAAAAGGTAGTATAAAGTAGGCCATCATGAGCAGACGCCTCAATCATTTTTTTCTTCGGCTGGGAAAGGGGGGCGTATTTTCTTTTTCAATTCTGCTCGTCGTCCTGCTCGGCTGGCTGGATTACATCACAGGCTTCGAGGTCTCCTTCTCTTATTTCTATCTGCTGCCCATCTCCCTGGTCACCTGGTATGTAGGCATTCGCAGCGGTTTATTCATCACCGGCCTGGGGGTGCTCTCCTGGCTGGGCTCCAACTGGCTGGCGGGGGAGGTCTATACCAGCGAATGGATCCGCTACTTCAATGCCGGGGTGCGCCTGGCCGTCTTCTCCATGATCGCCTCTCTGTTCTATCAATTGAAAACCGCCATTGAGTCTGAGCGTGCCCTGGCCCGCACCGATTATCTGACCGGGGTCTTCAACCGCAGGGAATTCACCGAACAATTGGAGCTGGAGATCAAACGCGCAAATCGTTTCGCATACCCCGTCAGCCTCGCCTATATCGACCTGGATAACTTCAAGCAGGTGAACGACGTATACGGTCACAGCGTGGGCGACGAGCATCTGAAGCTCATTGCAGCCTCCGTTTCTGTCATCATCCGCAAGACCGATCTGTTCGCGCGGTTGGGCGGCGATGAATTCGGTCTCTTCCTGCCGAATGTGGATCAACGCGGCGCAAAGATCACCCTCGAAAAGATCGAAAGGGCGGTCTTGCATGAACTGCGGCGGCTGAACTCCCCGGTCACCTTGAGCGCGGGCGTCATTACCTTCAATTGCCCTCCCAAAAGCGTAGACCTCATGCTCAAGGAAGCAGACGCTCTGATGTACAATGCCAAACAAGCGGGAAAAAAGAAGATACTCTATATCGAGATCATTGAAGGAAACTTATAAAAAAGAACAACGTTCATGCCTGTTCATTCAGGTAGTACAATAGCGAATATGCAAGTAAACAAATAACGATCCTAAGGAAATTGGACATGACAAGTCTGGAAATGCGTCCTCTGACAGTATCACGATATCGCAAACACATTAAGAACAGTTGCACGCTTGAAGTATCGGAAGATAAGAAATATATTCTCATGAAAATAATCGGCGAGATCGACAGTGCCGACATGTTTAAGTACAACCTGGAAGCACATGCCCTTGCCCGTTCGGTCTGTGTTCGTCGTTTTCTGTTGAACCTGATCGAAGCCAGAAATGTTAACTCCGTCATCGACGATTACGATTTTGCCTATAAAAATATAGGGCCCTCGCCGGAATTCCTGCACGGCATCCGCGTGGCCTTGCTGGTCAGCCCGGACGATCATTCACATGACTTCATCAACATCCTCTTCAAAAATACAGGCGAAACCATAGACCTGTTCGTGGATCAGGAAGAAGCCGTCTCTTTTCTCCTGGCAGAGTAATGACCTTCCATTGCATATCCCGACAAAATGCAGCCTTGAAAAAAACGGAAAATTCCCCCTTGCAATCGAAAACGAATTGTAGTATTATCTGCCTTGCTAGCGACAGGGTGCCCCCCTCACCCTGTCGCTAGCATTTTTAATTCATCCACTTCCAGGCTCCCTGCCCTGCCCGCCTTCCGCTGGCAAAGCAGGCCGTCAACAAATACCCGCCCGTGGGGGCTTCCCAGTCCAGCATCTCTCCAGCACAAAATACACCCGGCAGGGTCTTCAACATCAAATGCTTGTTTAGCGAATCAAAGGTCACACCGCCTGCGCTGCTGATGGCCTCATCCAACGGGCGCGGCGCGGCCAGCGTCACCGGCAGGTTCTTGATGTAAAACGCGAGCCGTTCCATATCCGTGAACTCTTCCTTCGGCACGAACTCGCGCAATAGCCCCGCCTTCACATCCTTCAACCCAACCGTCTTCTCCAAATGTCCCGCCATCGAACGCGACCCGCGCGGCTTCGATAAGCGTTCGATCAACTGCGCCTCACTTCTATCCGGCGCAAGGTCAAGGCGCATCACGGCGCTGCCATGCGCAAGAATTTCATCACGCAGCAATGCAGACGCCGCATAAACCAGGCTGCCTTCCACACCCTCGCGCGTCACAATGAACTCACCCTGCTGACGAAACTCCCCAAACGACAGCGCCACCGATTTGAGCGGATGCCCGTCATACTTCTCTCGAAAGACCGGGCTCCAGGCCACATCGAATCCGCAATTGGAAGGAAGCAGCGCCTCCACCTTAACCCCGGCCTGCTCCAGCCAGTGAACCCAGGCCCCGTCCGAGCCGAGTCTGCGCCAGCTCCCTCCGCCGAGCGCGAGAATGACAGCATCTGCTCTCACGGTTTGGACTCCATTCGGCGTTTCGAATTCAATGTCAACCGTCCCGTAGGTTGGGCTTGAAGAAGCGTCAGCATTTATCGAACCTACGGGACGTATCATCCCATTCCATCTGTGCCGCAAATGGAAGTTCACCCCCGCTTCATCCAATCTCTTCAACCACGCCCGCAGCAACGGACTGGCCTTCATCCCCACCGGGAACACCCGTCCCGACGTGCCCACAAACGTTTCCACACCCAGTATACGAGCCCACTCCCGCAGATCATCGGGCGTGAAGTCTTTTAGCCAACCTGCGACTTCATCCTTATGCTTTCCATATCGTGATACAAACTTCTCGAAGGATTCGGAATGCGTCAAGTTCAAGCCGCTCTTGCCCGCCATCAAAAACTTCCGACCCAATGAAGACATGGAATCATATACATCCACCTTCACATTCTGTCCGCTCAACACCTCTGCCGCCATCAACCCCGCCGGTCCACCGCCAATGATCGCAACTGACTTATTCATGCAGTTATTATAAAGTAAGGTGACAGTCCCTTTGCCCACTCCGCTTTTGGAGCTTCGCAAAATAACTGTCACCTTTTGGAGGTCAAGAAACTTGCTTCTTGTATATCATGTGGCTTGCCGCCTGACTCTACAGGCAGGCTAACGTTCCACGCTTAATACTCCGCCGACTGCGTTCAACTTGAGAGTCCATGAGCTGCCGATCTGATATTGCTGGAACTCATTCACTGTGCCTGGTGAGTAGGTGATCTGTCCATCGGCGGTATTGAAATAGACAGTCAGTTGAATGGAGCTTGTGCCTGTGCGCTGATCGTTAAAAAGGCTTGGGTCGGCATAGACGGGGAAGAGATCGTTTCCATCCAGTTGATAGGTTTGGATGGTTGTCCATTCGTCCACGGTGTAGCTGCAATATTGCTCCGTCTCGGTATGGCATTCCTCTACGATTTCGGCGTATCCATTGCCGCGGTCGACGCTTTTCTCCACGCAGACTTCCTCGCTTTGTGTATCACAGGAGACGTTGTACGCGTCTGAGGGCGGGCTGCCGCGTTCGTTCGAGTAATTCACCGGCTGAACCTCCTGCACCGGCACAGAGGTCTGCCAGTAGACGCTGGAGACGGTCCCATCCACGGAACGCGAGGGGAAGACGAACAGGAATAGCACAGCGATACAACAAAGCAAAAGGAATCCGCCAACCCCGCCTGCGATCAGCCAGTTGAAGGGTTTTGCCTTTGGCATGGCGGCTGGCATGGCGTTTGCCTTGGCGGCCATCGGTTGAGGCTGGGGTGGAACGGCTGATGCAAGCGGAGCGCCGCAGTTGGAACAGGTTTGGGAATCGCCCGGGTTTTCGCTCCCGCAATTTTTGCAATGAACAGCCTTTGGCGGAGTCGGAGCCGCCTGCATGGCCTGCCCGGCCTGGCGGGCTTTGCCTTCCTTCAGATCCCCTCCGCATTGGGAGCAGGTTGTTGCCGTCGCGGGGTTGCGCGTGCCGCAGAATCCGCAATGGATGTCGGCCCCGGCCCTGGCCGCCGCTACTGATTTTTCATCTGTGATGATCTTCTCTTCCGCCTTGCGCTGGAATTGAACGTTCTCCGGCTGGGGCGCGCCGCATTGTGAACAGGTCTTTACGGGGCCGGGGTTGCGCGCGTTGCAGTTTGGGCAGACCCATTCCAGTTCCACAAAGCCTTTGCTCTTTCTTTGCATGGACAAACTCCTTGATGGTCTTTTTTTTCGAGTGTACATCAAAACACGATGACGTTGAATAACAAATTTATTAAATCAAAAAGCCTTCGGGATACCCGAAGGCTTGATGGGATTTTTACTGACTCATGTCTATGGTTTCGCCGTCGAACTCGCCGGTGAGCGTTGCAGTGCCCTGGCTGTAGTCGTAGGCGTATTGCAGGTTGCCGCTTTTGTCGCCGCTGATCTCCACATTCATCGAGAAGACGCCTGTGTTGTAGTCGAAGGAGCCTTCTCCGGTAAGGATCAGACCGGGCATCATGGCGCATTGGTCATAGGTATGCTGCTCGCCCGCATCCGAAGGGGCGAAGGTATGTGTGCCACCGTAAGTACAGCCGATGGATTTTTCCTCCGACCAGTCGTAATAATAGGTGTCGGGCAGGTAGTAAAAATTATCATCGAAGGCGAACATCATCGTCAGCGGGTCTTCGAAATCGTTCACGCTATCCGGCAGGTTGGGGACGTAGAAACCGAAGATGGGGTCTTCCCAGTCGGTGCAGAGGATCTCACGCTGTTCCGGCAGGGTACCATCGACGAGGAAGTCGGTCACGTATTGATCGGGGCAGGAGTATCCATATCCATAAATGGAATGTACGCCGCCTTCCACATAGATGTGATACCCGTCTGCCAGATTCTCTGCCACGAATTTGCCCTCTTCAAAAGGTGTGGCAGGGTCGAGGGTGGCATTCAACACCAGTACGGGCACGCCTTCCAGTTTCAACGGTTCACGCTTCACAACTTCAGTGGGTGAGCTGGGCCAAAAGGCGCAGTCGATACCGGTGTAGACGAATCCGTCGATGCGAGGCACGGTGCCGTTCGAGGCCTGACCCGCTTCGATGGTCTGGGCGATGCGTTCCTCCTGGGTTCCAGAGAAGAAGGTATCGTCAGTGCAAAGCACGCTGAGGAACATCGTATCCGAGAAGGTGGGGTCGCCCAGGTATTCGTTCGTGGCCGGGTCGATGGTGGCGTTCTCATACATCAATCGCAGCATGGGAATCATGTCGCCCTTATTTGCCGCCGCCAGCGCCTTTAGATAGATCATGCGTCCGGTGAGTGAATACATTTGATACGCAGTTGTATATTCGAAGGCAGCGAAGGTGAATACCCCGCTGACCTTTTCATTATTTGGCAGCGGAAACTCATATTCGATTGGGTCTTTGGATATCTTCGCTGCGAGTTCATCGTACACAGCCAGGGCATCCTCGCCACCCATATCGGCCCGGCAGTCTTCATCTTCGGTGCAGGCATTCAGCACAGCTACCAGTACCTTATCAAAAGCCTTTTCCTGTGAAAACGAACTCTGCTCGCCTGTTTGCGTCATGTTGATCGTGCCGTCCAGAATGACTCCTGCGAGCCGGTCGGGATGCGCTTCGCCATAGGTCTGTGCGACTGCGGTGCCGTAACTGACTCCGTAAATCCATATCTTTTCATCGCCGATGATTTCACGGAAAGCATCGATGTCTTCCGCCACCTGGTCGGTGCCGAAGAAGGCCAGGGAGGCGGGGTCAATGCCTATTTCAGCGATACAATCTTCTGCATATTTGCGGGCATCTTCAATGGCGTCTTGTTGTTCCTCAGGTGTATCCAGCCCTTCCTCGCCTGCTGTGTCGTAGCCTGTCAGGTATTCCTTGAAATCTTCCGCATAAGTTATAGGGCATTCCAAGGGATTCGAAAGCCCCAGCCCGCGCTGGTCGTAATACACAACGTCATAGTGTTCGAGGATGCCTTCGTCGAAGTACCCCATATATGCGCTGCTAATGCCTTCGCCGCCCGGCCCGCCGGGAAATGCCTGCACATACATGCCGTACCGTTCGCCGGTAGCTGGCGCGACTCCAAACACCACACCAATGGTCTCTGTATTGGCCGAATCGAAATGATTGAGCGGCATCTGGATCGTTACACAGGTCAGGTCTGGCTGCTCTTCGCAAGTTGAGCCGCCCAATTCCGCGAGTTTCGCAGCCATATCAACTTCATTGCCTGTGGATGGGGGAGGGGAATCACTCGCATCAGGAATGCTTGTCGCGGGCGGCGCCTGGGTGGCAGTTGCAGGCACCAGCGCATTACAGGCCAACGATATCAAAACCAATAACGACAGAAATACAAATACTTTTTTCATTACTCTCTCCTTGATTTTATGCATACAAACAGGATATTAAAATCCATGCCACCTGCGGATCTCTGTGATGCGCGGTCCATGATCTGGATCTTTATATGGTGACGCATCATCCGCCTCATTTTCTAAGGGACGGCTGGTCAGCGCATCGAAAACGGCAGCCACGCCGTTGGCGACGTTCTGCGGGTCATATCCGCCCTCCAGGACGAATACGATCTTCCCATTACAGTATTCCTCAGCGATATCGACCAGCTTTTTCGAAAGGTTGAAGAATCCCCGGGTCGAAAGCCCAAGCGAAGTGATGGGGTCATTCCAATGCGAATCGAATCCCGCCGAGACCAGCAGCATCCCCGGGCGGAAGAGATCCACCATCGGTGTGAAGATGTCATCTGAAATTCTGGAAAAGGTCTCATCGCCTGCATAGGCCGCGAGCGGCACGTTCACGATCCTCTTTTTGGCGCGAGGCGCATCCTCGATCCAGCCTGTGCCCGGGTAAATTCCCCACTGGTGAGTGGAAATAAACCCGGCCCGTTCATCGTTCATGAAGGCGGCCTGTGTCCCATTGCCGTGATGCGCATCGTAGTCGATCACCATCACCCGTTCCATGCCGCGGGCAAGCGCATCCTGCGCGGCAATGGCAATATTGCTGAAGATGCAAAACCCCATTGCCCGGTCCGGCTCAGCATGGTGCCCCGGCGGGCGGACGATGGCAAAGGCATTTTTTGCATCGCCGTTCATCACAGCGCGCGCACAGGTGAGGACTCCGCCCGCAGCCAGCAGGGCATCGGCATACGAAGTTTCTGTGACGAAAGTGGGCGCGTAATCGATCACCCCGGTTCCCTGCCGGCACACCTCTTCGATGGTCTTGATCATCTGCGCCGGATGGACTCGCGCGATCTCCTCCACCGTGGCAGGCAATGGCTCGACCTGTTCCACCTCAAAGGAGGCCAGTTGCGGTTCGAGAAATTCCAACCTCCCTGGCCTTTCGGGGTGATCTGGATATTCATGATGGCGCGAAGGCACGAAGGTATATATCGTGGTCATGGATAAATTATAGTCCGCATTCCCGGCGGGGGTGAGTAGTGAACTGGTCCTATGCTTCAGCGTGTCAATAGATTTCCAGGGTGATCTGCCCCCATAGGAATCTTGCAAATGCCTCCCAGTTGGGTTGTAGCGATCCCGGGGGAGGGTCTTTGGACGGTTGCATTCTATCGATCTGAGCTGGTTCAGGGGCAATAAATGTGGGCGTGCTAATAGGCATTCCGGTTTCCAGCAGGGGCTTGTAGGGAATTGTCCAGGTAAGCGGATCGGATATGGCTGAATCGATTTTGAGCGTATCCGTTTGAATCACGATCTTGGTGTTGTATATCGGGTCGAGGACCTGGGTGCAGGCTTGATCTGATTTTATTACTGCCATGGGATAGTAAAGATACCCGAAGACCGAACCAAGTGACAAGTCTATGGGTTGATCAAGATTTTGGTCCTCATGACGCGGCTGAACCTCCAGGTTTTCGGCATTCATCAAAATCATATCGCCAACCGATATTTCAAGCCTGTGAGGAGGGACCGAGCCGCCGTTTATATTGACTGCCGATATGTTGACCATAAAGATCATTTCCTCACGGTTTGAGAACTGCGTTAAAGCCCTTTCCATTTCTGTACGGATATTTGCGACGCCTTCATTACGCGCCAGAATATTGTTGAGGCGTACAGCCTGTACCAGTTCAGGGCTTATGAAGGTGACCATGATGTGGACTTCACTTGTGTCGTCAAGCTTTATCTTTTGTATATTTGTCCAGCGCTCAACCTCATAGATAAGGCGCTCAAAGGCGCCATGTTTGGACTCGATCATCCTTTGTGCCTGCTGTGTGGCCATCATGATCGGTTGGTTGATATCGGGTATTGGTGAGGGCGTAAACGGCAGAAAAGTGGCAGTAGGTGTTGGGGTGGCGGCATACTGAAATAAATCGACGATTAATGGATTGGGAGGAATCCTGTATACATTGATGCTGGTCGCTGTGGGAGTTGTAACAATTCCGGGTGTATTGACCATGGCCTCAGGGGTGCATGCAGGAAATACCTGTTTGACCTCGGTTGGAATGAATCCACATGCTGCAACCCCTGTGATTAAAACCGCATTTAAACACCACCGAAAGATGCCCTGGTAGTACGGCTGCTTTGAAAAACCCCGCGACATGATGCCCGCCTTTCTATTTTGCTTGTGGTTGGAATCGAATTCAGATTTTCATCCAGCATCCCTTGATACGTTCATATCCTTGATGGAGTATTCAAAAGGATGATGGAACAGTAAAAGTATTATAGTGAATTCAGAAAGACTCAGCAAGAGATGCAAAAAATAAATCCGCCGCCCTGCTAGCATGGGGGGGACATGCTAGCCAGAGCGGCGGTAGACACCAAAATACCAGTAAAAGGGAGGGCAGGTGTCGTTGTGGATAATATACACCTATTTAGTCCTATTTTCATTAAAAAATAATAAGACAAAAGTCCTACTCACCCCCATTGAATATTTTCATCCATTCATCCACATCCTGGCTGCTGATATGGGGCTCTCCACTCGCTGAAGTCATTCCTTCTCGTAAAGTAACTTTGATTTGTTGGACAAATTCCTCTGAAGAGAAAAAAGAAGCACGGTTTACTCGTGCCGCGTTTTGCACTTCCCGGTCAGAAGAGATCACCGTCCAATTCTTTGCAGATTTCCCCATGCTGTTCAGCCTTGCACGAATGGCTGAATCAGCGGTCTGTCCGCGGCGGATAAAATACGCCTTGACCGTTCCCAGTTTGCGGGGCCCAGCCTGACCCGCAGGCGCACCATCGAAATACACCTCCACCTGCTGGCGCTTGATTCGCGCAAAGTCCTGCAGGATATTCCCAAGTTTTATCTCATCATCGGGGTCATCGAGACGAAATCCAAGCTTGGGAATCAGATTGTGTCCGTCGATCAAATAAGGCATACTGGTATTGTACTTTTGCTTTGTTAATTTGGAATAAAAAAACGGACTGCTCCACAGCAGTCCGTTCAGATAGGATGGCCTGGCTTAGACTGTTTCCACGACCTTTGTCATTACGTTGAACGTTGGCGGGTGTTCGAGGGACTTCTTCACCTTGCATAATTCGGCAGAGCGGATCAGCGCCGCATGATATTGTTCGGGGAAGGTGGGCGGAACCTGAATCTCAAGCTCGATCCTGTCCATCAGGCCGGTTGCCGCATTGGCATGATTATGTTGCAGGATGCGAACGCCCTCGGTGGGCAGGCCGCGTTGGCGGCAGAATCCCAACACGTAGATGCCTGCACAGGTCCCGATTGAGGCGAGGAACAATTCGAACGGCATCGGTGCGCTGTCCGTCGTAGGCTGGTCGGTTTCAATCGTGTGTCCGCGAAAGTGGGCATCCACCTGTTGCCCGCCGGGGAAGTCAATGATCATTTCCATGGGTAAACTCCTCAAAACAAAATGTTGTATGAGTTCGATGCTCTACCCTAAAAAAGGTTGCCTGAAGATGGTCATTATTCTGGAATGACATTTGTCGTCTTGTCGCCAGATCCATACGCAACAAATTGCATCATATTCGACCTGATTCCGTATATCCATCTGCAAGTGACCATTCCTTAATTTCGGATGCGAGAAAGTAAACCAGGCAGCAAATCCGAATATAATGAAACCACCAATTTAGAAGGAGAACAAAATGGCAGACAAAAAATCGTCCGATATCATAGTCACCCAACAGGGCGGTGTGGTGCGAAATGTGCTTAACCAGCTTAAGCTCATCTTCCGTCTCATGGGTGATTCGCGCGTCAACTTCCTCGCCAAGCTAATCCCCATCGGCACGTTGATCTACCTCGTTTCCCCGGTGGATGCGGTGTCCATCCCCGTCATCGGCGCAGTTGATGATGCGGCCTTGCTCTGGCTTGGCTCCTATGTTTTCACTGAACTCTGCCCACCGGCTGTGGTCGCAGAACATATGAAGGAGCTGGCTGCGAACATGAATCCTCAAGATACCAAGGATGATGTCGTGGATGGAGAGACCACCGACATAAAAGAAGAATGAAGCGACTTATCATCCTATTGACCTTGCCCCTCCTCGCCTGTGGAGGGAGCGGCCTCGCGGTCCCAACCATCACGCCTCTTCCTCCAACTCAGGCTGTTTCACCCTCACTAACCGATACGCCGCCTATACCGGAGACTCCCACCACCCAACCCACGCTGACGGAAGTTCCCCCCGCAGTGATGGCCCAGTTCCCAGACCCTGGGGATTACGAATGGAAAACACTCGTCACCGGCCTCGACCGCCCTGTGGATGTTCAATCCGCATTCGACGGTTCGGGCAGGCTGTTCATCATCGAAAAATATGGCGCGATCCGCATCGTCAAAGACGGGCAATTGAGCTCTGAGCCCTTCATCAATATCGACGACCGGGTCAACGACTACAGCAATGAGATGGGCCTCTTGGGACTGGCTTTTCATCCTGAGTTCGAGCAAAACGGATATTTCTATGTCAACTATACGGGAGAAGGCGGGCATACCCGCATTTCCCGTTTTCAGGCCAGTGGGGATGTTGCCGACCCTGCCAGTGAAAAAATACTTCTGACGGTGGACCAGCCTTTTCCCAATCACAATGGCGGCGCGGTGGTTTTTGGGCCCGATGGATATTTATATCTTGGCCTTGGTGATGGCGGTGCCGGAGGCGACCCGTTTAAGAATGGGCAGGATACAACTGCCTTGCTCGGAAAGATCCTGCGGATCGATGTGAACACTGGTGCCCCGTATTCCATCCCTGCCGATAACCCGTTTGGTAATGAGGTTTGGGCGTATGGCTTGCGCAATCCATGGCGTATCTCCTTTGACCATGTCACCGGCGACTTGTGGATCGGAGATGTGGGTCAGGGTCAATGGGAGGAGATCGATTATCTGCCTGCCAATATCCCGGGTGGCGCGAACTTTGGCTGGAGCATCATGGAAGGCAGCCACGGCTATGACGGGGAGCCCGATGCGAACCTGCTTCTGCCGGTGGTGGAATACAGCCATGACTTTGGCTGTTCGGTGACAGGCGGATATGTGTATCGCGGCGAGATGCCCGAATGGAACGGCATATATGTGTATGGTGATTATTGCTCTGGAACGATTTGGGGGTTGATCCAGGTCGATGGTCAGTGGCAGTCCCAGGTCATGTTTGAGGCGGTAGCCACCATTACATCGTTCGGCGTGGATGAGTCTGGTGAGCTCTATTTTTCCAGCGACAACGGCACGGTTTACATCCTTGCAAGGAAATAAAGACTTATCACATCCTAAATAGGTGCTTTGTCATTTCAGATTATGACGCCTGTCACTGGTGTGATGGGCGTTTTTCTCGTAAACTACAAGCATCGGAGTTAGGAGGCAGTGATGGCGAAAAAGGTTTGGCAGGTTGAGAAAACCAAATACTGCGAACATGTACAAGAAGTAGTCGCCATTGAGGCTGAGGTTGTTTACCCGGCTGAGCAACTGCCCGAGCAAACCCCGCGCATCCTGGCAAGGCGCTGTTCCAAAGCAATGGAATGTAACCTGATCGACAAGCCTGCTTGTGCCCTGTGCGGAACAAATCCTGACATTGACCCTGTTGAATAAAGCAACCGAAAGTTGCTTATCCAAACTCTCTCTCCTCCCTCTGAGTTGGTCTATTGGCTGCACCGCGTGAGAACGCGGTGTATGCCGTTAAATGGGGTTCTTATGTTTTCTAAAGATCTCTGCTAAGATAGCGCGATTATGAACATCCCCTCTATTCTTGGTTTTGTTGGAACGATCATCGGGCTCGTCCGTGCGGTGCCGCAATTGGTGCGGCTGCTGCGTGCGCGTGGGGCGTTTGGTGTTTCGGTGGATACGGCGGCAACAAGCAGTATTGTCAGTTTGGGTTGGGCGGTCTATGGACTGTTGACGGGTCAAACCTATGTGGTCTTGGCAACAGGTTCCTCTGGCTTGATCTTCGCCATCATCACAGGGATGGCCCTTCGCTATGGACGCAGCGTGCGAGAGTTTAAGGTCGCCCCGATATGGCTTGTGGTTTTGCTCATTACAGGCTTTGCCTTTGGTACTGATGTGTTGGGGATCGTGCTTGCGCTGAGCGCGCTGGTTTCCAACATGCCTCAAATATGGGTGGCGTATCGCGAGGATAATTTGAAAGGCCTGTCTTTGGGAACCTGGCTGCTATCCCTTTCGGATGGTTTGGTGTGGGGAACCTATGCCTTGCTCCAGCACGATATCTCGATCATTGCCTCAGGCGCGTTTCAATCCGCCACCAGCGCATTGATCGTGGCGCGGATTTTGTATCAGCAATCGAATAAAAAAGCCTTGGAAAGTGAAATGATTTCAAATTAGCTTGAAGTACGCCGCAGCTTTTCATAACCCTCGCACAAAATCCCGCACGCTTGAGTCGGCGGGTTTTTCTTTTATTTGCTCCGCCTTCCCAGCTTGTTTTAACTCACCGTCGATGATGACAGCCACCCGGTCACCGAATTGCGCGGCTTCCTTCAAGTTGTGAGTCACAAAGATGGTCGTGCGATGGTCTTCTGCCAGAACCTTTGAGAGGTCTTCAAGTAATTTTTCGCGCGTCTGCGGGTCGACGGCGGAGAAAGGCTCATCCATCAAGAGCAATTCGGGATCGAGGACGAACGCCCGCGCCAGGCTGACGCGCTGCGCCTCACCACCTGAAAGTTGACCTGCTTTGCGCTCCAGAAGTTTACCCACGCCCATGGCTTTTGCCCACTTATCGACCCGCTCCTGGGTTTCGTTTTTATCCATTTTGCGGAACTTCAAGCCCAGGGCAATATTTTCGCGGACCGACATATCCATCAGCAACGGGTCCTGAAAAACAAAAGCAATCTTGCGGCGATATTCGAGATCATTCCATTCCTTTTGCGGCTTGTCGTGAAGGGTGATTTCACCTTTCGACGACTTAAGCAAATGTGCCAACGCGAGCAGGAAGGTGCTTTTGCCCGCGCCGTTGGGACCGACCACGGCCAGCGTCTCGCCTTTTTGAATGGTCAATGAATCAACTTTGAGCGCGTCCCGTCCATTGCGTTGGACGAGGAGATTTTTTATCGAGATCATTTGCGCGCCCCCTTTTGTTGTATCCATGTCAATGCGAGGTTGATGAGATAAGTGATGATGAGCAGCAAAGCAGAGAGCGCCAAGGCTCTTTCAAATTCACCTTTGGAGGTTTCGAGCACGATGGCCGTTGTCAATACGCGCGTCTGCCCGCGGATGTTGCCGCCCACCATCATGGAGGCGCCCACTTCGGAGATGACCGAGCCGAAGCCAGCCATCAAGGCCGCCAACAGTGGCAGACGAGCTTCCCGCCACAAGTGCCAGATCATTTGTGGACGTGATGCGCCGAGTCCCAGGAGTTGTTGTTGCAAGCGCGGGTCGAGGGCTTCGAGCGCGGCGGCGGTGAGTCCCATCACCACAGGAGCCGAGATGACCGTCTGTGCGATAACGATGGCCCAGGGAGTGTAGATCAGGCGTAAACCACCGAGAGGCCCACTGCGCCAGAGCATCATGGCAACCACCAGTCCCACGACCACAGGGGGTAACGCCATGCCTGTGTTGACGACGCTGAGCAGAAGCGAACGCCCGCGAAACCTGCCAAGCGCCAGCCAGGTGCCGAACGGCAGGCCGATCACCAGGCTGATGGCTGTGGCAAGCAGGGAAACCTGCAATGAGAGAGAAGTGATCTCGAAGATTTCAGAAGTGAAGATCATGGCTGTTCGTGAGGCTTATCCAGAGAGTGTATCCCCATTATAAAGAAGGGGACGGCATATTGGGCCGTCCCCTTCTTGAATGTAGCCTGACAGATTAACTATCGAGGCCGAGTTCTGCGGGGTCCTTCCCGGCATCTGGAACGAAGAGCGGAGCGCCGAATTTTTCCACGCCAAATTCGCCGATGACGGCCTGGGTTTCAGGAGCCACGATGAAGTTGGCGAATGCCGTAGCGCCTTCGTAATTGACGGCAGGCCACTTCTCAGCGTTGACGGTGATGACGTGATAGACGTTCAATAATGCGTTGTTGCCTTCGAGCAAAATTTCCAACTGGAGGTTGTCTTTGTTGGCAAGATAGGTGGCACGGTCGGTGAGGATGTAGGCTTGTTTTTCAGAAGCCACGGTGAGCGAAGCACCCATACCCTGACCGGTTTCAAAGAACCAGGCCTGGCCAGCCGGGTCGAGTTCGGCTTTCTGCCAGAAGCTCACTTCTTTTTTGTGCGTGCCCGAGTCATCGCCGCGGGAGACGAAGGGTGCGCCTGCGTTGTAAATAGCGACGAAGGCATCCTTGGGGCCAAGCTCCTTGATGCCAGCCGGGTCTTCGGCAGGCCCGACGATGATGTAGTCATTGTGCATGACGAGGAAGCGGTCGGTGCCAAAGCCGCCGTCCATGAAGGCCACTTCAGAGGAAGGCGCATGGACGAGGAGAACATCGGCGTTGCCTTCTTCACCCATCTTGAGCGCTTCACCGGTGCCGACAGCGATGGTCTGCACCGTGTAGCCGGATTGCTCTTCGAACATGGGCACGAGCACGTCCAGCAGACCGGAATCCTGTGTGGAGGTGGTGGTGGCGAGAATGATGTTCGGGTTGGCAGGGGCGGCTGCTTCAGTTGGCGCTTCAGTTGCAGCTTCGGTAGCGGGGGCTTCAGTGGCGAGAACTTCTTCGGTTGCAGGAGCCTCTATCGGTGCGGGGGAGGCGCAGGCTGCAAGCGTCAACGAGAGGACGAGCAGCAGGGGCAAAAGAAAATTACGTGTGGTGAGTTTCATATATCTATCCTTGATTTGATTTTTTTGAATATCGGGCGACGCCAAGCGCGATCAATGCGCCAATGAGCCCTCCGATCATTCCAAAGAAAAGGTGGCTGGCAAAGGGATACAGAACGCCATAGCGGAAGGAGCCGAAGGGCCAGCCAGTGATGAGATTCATGGTGAGTTGGCCGAGCGGTTTGGTGGCATGCGCCAGCCCGCCGAGCAGGATCATGAACCAGAGAGTGTTCGCGTATCGCGGAAAATATCGAAAGGCAATATCCATCACCGGGCCAGGCAACAGATAGAAAAGCCAGGAGAAGGGGTTATCACCCTGCAGGCCGGGCATGAACGTTGCGGCCGATGCTCCAATACTTGTCAGCGTGCCTGCCCCGCGAAACCGTGACGATACACGCCCCAGGATCATGATCGCCATCCATTCAATACCGTGATGACCCGGCAGGCCCAACGAAAGGTCTGTGGTGCGGTGCAGGACCACCGCCATGACCCCGCCGCCGATGAGCAGCAGAGCTTCCAGCCATGTCAGCGACCACTCAGTTCGAAAGGCGCTTGATGTGGTCTTTAGAGATGATGTTCCATTCATGATTCTTCTCCTCAACATAAAGTGTTGCCTTGCCGTTCTTCAAAATGGGGCGAATCCATTCACCCACATCCACAACCGAATCAGGCGCAAGCTCAACCTGCTCCAGCGTACACACACGATCCACATGCCCCAACGCGCAGATCTCATGCACGGGATACTTGCCCTTCAACTCGCGCAAGCCCGGTAGCCAGAGATAACGACCATCATTCCCAGCACGATGAAGGCCGATGGCGGATAGGGCGCCGATGATTCCCCCATGCGTACCCGTCAGTCCTTCGCATCGAATACCGGACTTTGAAGCTGTCTCGCGCGCTTCAGGCATGGTCAACACTGTGACCTTTGCCTTCCTACCCCAATCCAGAACATCTTCGCTGATGGAGTTCCACTCGGCAAGGCATAGACCGGCATCCGAGCCGACAGCGCTTTCACGCAGAAGAAATTCCCGCGCGGCTTCCCAGACGTCGTTGCCGCTTTCCGTTTCGATTGCAAGGCATGCCGAACTATTGTGCGAGGTATAAGGGATTCTCGAATCCACCAGCAATTGGTGGCGGGTGATTCCCATCGGATGGGCGAGGCGGTTCTGGTCAAGCCAGTCCGCGAGTTGACGGACGCGATGACCTGTTCCACGCGTTTCAAGATTATCTGTATCGTCAATTCCAAGCAGAATGTGCATAACTTTCCTTGATTGTTACAACTCGATTAAGTTTTTCCTTATTGTAGAAGAGAAAAAATAAAAAGCTACTTTACAGTAATTTCTGCGACGTCCTTGGTCCAGTCGGGCTTGGGGATATAAGTGGACGCAAGCTTCAAGGTGCCGTGGTTGTTGAAATCCAAAATGGTGTTTTCATTTACCTGCTCAAAGGTGAGGGTGACGGGATTGGAACTGCCTGTAAGTGAGACTTCGGTGAACTCAGTCACACCTGCCAGGGCGAGTACGTCTTTCAAGTAGGGCCCCTCTTCCATTTTGCCTTCTGCCTGAACTTGCGCCAGTGGCAGAGCTTTGACGGCATCGAGGGTTACATCGAAGGTGGAGCCGTCTGCCCGGATGATCTTGAACAATGCGGGAGATGAAAGTTCAACGGGAGCTTCATCTTCAGCGGCAACAGACTCTTCTGCAGATGAGGCGCAGGCGGATAGCAGCATCATGCTGATCACTGCCATAAATAAAAATACAGGGATGCGTTTCATGGGTTCCTTATTTATCGTTGGGTTTGTTAAACGGCGATCTGTTCGCCGCTGTGACTCGTGTTATAGCCTGTCAGAATGCTCAATGCGCTGCGGAACTCAAAGGTCTGAATGTAATCAAGCAGGGAAGTGAGGTTTGCCTCCTCATTCCGCGGGAGGATGAGGTCGTAGCGTTCCTCGAACAGGGGGATGAAATCCAATCCGCGTTGATGGGCAGCGGCCTGCAAGCCGAGCGAGACATCTGCCTGCCCATTTTCTATTAATGCGGCGGCTTCGCTGTGGGTTTTGACCGACTTCTCGTATCCGCTGATTTTTTCGGGAGGGAGATTTTTTTTGCGAAGTTCAGCATCCAGCCAGAGGCGCGTGCCAGAGCCGGGATTCCGATTCACAAAGCGGATGTTGGAGTGAACTAAATCGGCGATCTTTTTAATTCCCTTGGGATTGCCCGCTGTGAGCATCAGCCCCTGCGTACGGTGGGCAAGGGTGATGATCTCGACATCCCGATCCGGGAAGAGATGTTTGACGAACGGGGTGTTGTATTCGCCGCTTTCATCCAAAAGGTGGGAGCCTGAAATTTGGCATAACCCCTGCCGCAGGTTGACCAGCCCATCGAGTGAGCCGACCGGCATACTGAGCAGGTTGATGTGTTTGGCAAGATGGTCGGCGATGCCTTCAAGAGCCAGGTCGTGACTGCCCGAAAAGATGACCGATGGTTTCTTACTTTTTGGCAGAACGATCTCTTGCAAGAGGAAGGCGTCGCCTTTGGCGCGATAGAACTTTTCCATTACCTTGCCGGTCTTGCGGATCTCGCTGATCTCGATCAGGTCTGCCGACTCCAAGGCCAGGATGTGGTGCCGCACCCAAGCCGGGGACTGTTTCAAGGTCCGCGCGAGAAGCGTGAGGTTAGCGGGCGCGGCCATCAGCAGGCGCAGAATATCCATGCGGCGCGGGTCAGCCAGAAGTTTGATCTTGTCGAAGGAGGTGATGGGGGTGACAGTCTTCATGTTTCTCTGCTAAGGGAAACCTTAACAGTGAGTCTACTGGTTAAAGTGGGGTGAGTCAAGCAGGATTTTTCATTTGACATGCCTCCCCGCCCATGTTATAAAACACGGACAATTTACGGATATGCTCATCCAGAGAGGCTGAGGGACCGACCCTTTGAAGCCTCGGCAACCGATGTAGTCAGGTAATCTGTTGGTCAATTAGTCAAATGGTCTGATAGGCAACGACCAAAAGACTATGAGACGAAAAGACCAAATGGCTAATTACGGTGCCAACTTCGGCGGACGAATGTCCGGGAGATGAGAGATGATATGAGTTTCATGTCGCCTCTCGCTCGAGAGGCGTTTTTATTTATTGATGAAGGAGAACGATGACAGTCAATAACCAGGTCTTCATTCAAGAGGTGATCGCAAAGTTTGCGAATAGTTTCGATGTGAAAGATTGGGACGGTTTGCAAGCCTGCTTTACCGAGTCCATTTACACGGATTATTCCGACCTGCGCGGCACACCGCCTCAAACAGTGACTGCTGTAGATTATGTAACGTCCCGCCGTGAGTCGCTGGATCATTTGAAACTGCATCATCTGGTGAGTAATTATGAAATTGACTTCCTCGATACAGGCGGCGCAACTTGCCACGCTTCGATGGTCGTGTGGCGCAGGTCGGAGACGGAAGAATTCACGTCCCACTGCGTCTATAATTTCCAGCTTGTTCAACAGCAGGGCGAATGGAAGATCAGCGGCATCACGCAAAAAGTTTTATGGAATGATGGGCGATCATCCATTCATTCCGGTGCGAAGAGTGGATGACCGATAAAGTCAAACTCACTGGCGGGCTGGAGAAGACCGTCACCTGGCTCTGGCTGGACCCTGAAACGGGTGGCCGACTCAAAGTAGAGTATTATGATTTCAGCGAAGACGCACAGCGGATGTTTGGCAACGACATTGCTTACACGATCACCGTTCGCGAAATGGCGAAGTTATTTTCAACGGTTGGCAAGGATGAAGTTTCTTTGATCCCGTGGATCGTGGAATATTTCAAGAGTTATTTTGGAATCAAACAATGGCTTGAAGAAAACAAGATCGCGTTTGATGTTGAAATCGAAAGTCACGCGTAGGAAAGAGCATGAAACTTGAACTGATTCAACTCTATGTCGAATATCACATTGACATGACCCGCCGCGTATGGGACTTGATCGACACCATTAGCGATGAACAATTCCTTGCAGGTGATGAGTATTCCCAAGGTTCCATTCGTAATTTGATGGTGCATCTCGCCAGCGTGGACCGCCGTTGGCTGGCAGGATTGAAAAATCTGGATGATGTCGGTCACTTGAATCAAACAGACTACCTCACCCGTGCTGTAGCGCGGGAAGCATTTGAAAACGTGGCAAGGGATTTGTCCGATTACATTTCAACACTCACTGAAGATGTTCTGAACAAACCCACGGATAAGATCGACCAGCCGCAATGGCAGATTCTTCTGCATCTTGTAAATCATGGCACAGATCATCGTGCGACTGTCTTACAGCAACTCAACGAACTCGGTGTAAAAACCTTCCCGCAAGATTTGGTGATATGGTTGTGGGACAGGAAGAAATGAAGAAGATATGAAGGGTGCTGCCGCAATTTCCATCGCTGCCGTGGACGATGCTTCCTTCATTGCAAGATTGAACCTGATTTTCAACGAAGTGGACGAGCCTCCTGAAGCCATCGCTTCCCGAATGAGCGACCCTGCTTGTGTAGAGACTGTCATCCTTGCCAAAATTGCAGGTGAAGCCGTTGGCTTTGCGCTTGTGCGTGTGGTACCAAGTGTTTTATACGCAGCACCTCATGCCGAGTTGACCGAGCTATACGTAATGGAAGAATATCGTCAACGTGGTATTGCCAGTGAGTTGATCGCCTTTGCAGAGCAGGTCACTGTACAAAAAGGCGCGCGGAGTATCTTTGTCCAAACCGGTGACGATAATACGCCTGCGTTGGCGCTTTATAAAAAACATGACTATGAAGAATACGACCTTACATTGAAAAAGAGACTTGAACGATAGCGCAGTCTATCTGTGATAAAACAAAACCAAAGGAAAGAAACACTAAATGAAAAGACAATACACCAACCGCCGTTACCTCGACGCCCTCGAAAAGAAAGTACTCGTTTTTGATGGCGCGATGGGCACGAGCCTGCAATTGCAAAACCTGACTGCCGAGCATTTTGGCGGCGAACAATATAACGGATGCAACGACTACCTCGTCATCTCGTATCCGCAAGCTGTGGAAAAAGTCCACCGCTCCTTCCTCGATGTCGGCGTGGACGTGCTGGAAACAGATACCTTCCGCTCGAACCGTCTGACCATGCAGGAATACAAACTGCAAGACCGCATCATTGAGATCAACGTCGCTGCTGCAAGTCTCGCGCGCAGGCTTGCCGATGAATATGGCGAGAAGACAGGCCAGCCGCGTTTTGTCGCTGGCTCCATCGGCCCATCCGGCAAGTTGCCGTCCACCAATGACCCCGAACTCTCGAATGTCAAATAC
>JAEURI010000071.1 GCA_016789225.1 Anaerolineales bacterium | reverse complement strand
TCTTCATCCATGATGCTGGGCGTCTTGCAATCCAACCGTGAAAATGTCTTGAACGCACTTCACGGAATGCAAAGCCAACTGGCAGAGATCGAAGCAGCACTATCCGTTGAAGATTTTGTAAAACTCGAATCTATTTTGAATGATGCTCGCTCTACCTATCAATCCCTCATAGGCAACTGATTACTGATAACTTCTTTCCTCTTTATTCTTTCATGCCAAACTTACCTGCTTCTCTGCGCATTACTCCAATAAGCCATCCTCTCTCCGCCACTGTTCGCGTGCCGGGCTCGAAGTCACTGACCAACCGCGCCTTGCTGATTGCCTCTCTTGCAAACGGAAAGACTCACTTAACTAACGCCCTCTTCTCCGACGACTCGCGTTACTTCGCCAAAGCCCTGCAAACCCTTGGCTTCGACGTTCAATTGGATGAAGCCGCGCATTTCATGACCGTCACCGGCTTGGGCGGAAAAATCCCTGCAAAGAAAGCGGAACTTTTCATCGGCAACGCTGGTACTGCTGCAAGATTTCTCTCTGCCTTTCTCACTCTCGGCAACGGAGAATACATTTTGGATGGTGAGCCGCGCATGCGTGAACGTCCCATAGGGGATTTGGTGGAGGCATTGTCTCAACTTGGCGCAATTATCACGACCGTGGACGACCGACCGCAGACCACTTCGTCAGCGCTCAACGGTCAGCAGTCAGAGATTTACCCTCCCATCAAAATTATGGCATCTGGTCTCCCTGGCGGAAAAACAAAAATTGCAGGCGATATTTCAAGTCAGTTCCTCTCCGCCCTGTTGATGACCGCCCCTTATGCCCAATCTCAAATCGAAGTCGAACTCACCACCAATCTCAACTCCAAACCTTACGTGGACATGACCATTTCCATCATGAAAGACTTTGGCGTCGAAATCGAACGTAACGGATATTCACGTTTTACTATTCACCCTTCTTCCTTCTGCCCTCTTTCTTCTTACGCCATCGAATCCGACGCCTCCGCCGCTTCCTACTTCTTCGCTGCCCCTGCCATCTGCGGTGGAACCGTCAAAGTGGAAAATGTCTCGCGTAAATCGGTGCAGGGTGATATTGCATTTCTCGATGTCTTGAAACAAATGGGATGTGAAGTGGAAGAAGCTGATAACTCAATCACGGTCTATCGTCCATCGTCCATCGTCGGTGTTGATGTGGACATGCGCGACATCCCCGACACCGCCCAAACCCTTGCTGCCGTTGCTCCCTTTGCTTCATCACCGACTAGAATTCGGGGCATTGCATCGGCCCGCGTCAAAGAGACAGACCGTGTCCATGCGACCTGTGTGGAGTTGGACAGACTCGGCATCCGCGTGGAAGAGCATGAAGATGGAATGACCATCTATCCCGTAGAGAAGATGCGAAGCGCTTCCATCCAAACCTACAACGATCACCGCATGGCAATGGCATTCTCTCTCATCGGTTTACGCTTTGACGGTGTGACGATTGAAAATCCATCCTGTGTTTCCAAAACCTTTCCCAATTATTTTGAAGTACTGGAAACTTTGCGCTAATTCTTTCCTCTTTCATCTTCCTGCCCATGCCACTTTCTACTCCCCACTTTCAACTTGGACTGATCGGCTATCCCCTTGGTCATTCGCTCTCTCCCAAAATCCACAGCGCTGCGTTAAAAGCATGTGGACTTAATGGTAATTATTCCTTATTTCCAATCGCTCCTGATGACAAACAAGGACTGAAAGACTTACTCTCCCACGTCCGTTCTGGTGAGATTACAGGACTCAACGTCACCATTCCGCATAAGCAGAACGTGATCGAATTCATGGATGAACTCACGCCAACAGCAAAAGCCATTGGTGCGGTCAACACGATTTACATGCGACAAAACAAACTCATTGGCGATAACACCGACGCGCCTGGATTCCTATCCGATTTGAAACGGGTTGTTACCGAAACCAAATCGAAAATCGAAAATCGAAAATCGGCGATCGTCTTGGGTGCAGGTGGTTCTGCAAGAGCAGTTGTTTATGCCTTACTTAACGATGGCTGGAATGTCACCATCGCTGCTCGTCGCCTTGAACAAGCCGAACAACTTTCGCAATCTTTTGCAGAGCACGACCTTCGACTTTCGACCTTCGACTTTCCACTTTCCACTTTTCACTTGCTAATAAACACCACGCCTTTGGGAATGGCGCCAAATATAGAAACTTCTCCCTTGCCTGAAAATACAATTCTTTCACCAGACACCATAATTTACGATTTAGTCTACAATCCACGCGAAACAAAATTAGTGAAAGATGCCCGCGCACAGGGATGTTCTGCCACGACTGGCTTGGGAATGCTCATTGAACAAGCTGCCCTCGCCTTCGAAAAGTGGACAGGTCACAACCCACCGCGCGAAATCCTTTATCAAGTAGCCGCATCATAATCCTTTCCTCTTTCCACTCGGAGCCTCACATGACCTTACGCTTCCTCACCGCCGGTGAATCCCACGGACCATCGCTCACCACCATCCTCGATGGCATCCCCGCCGGGCTTTCACTCACGCCCGACATCATCAACAAGGAACTTGCCCGCCGCCAACAGGGATACGGCTCGGGCGGACGCATGAAAATTGAAAAGGACACCGTGCAAATCCTTGGCGGCGTGATGGGCGGCGAAACCACAGGCGCGCCAATTGCCTTGCTCGTTCAAAACGATGACCATATCAAATGGAAGGGCAAAGCCATCGAGCCGATGACCGCGCCCCGTCCCGGTCACGCGGACTTAACCGGCGCGGTCAAATACGGATACAAAGACCTGCGCCCTGCCCTCGAACGTGCCTCTGCCCGCGAGACCACAATGCGCGTAGCCGCCGGTGCGGTATGCAAGCATTTTCTCGCGCAGTTCGGGATCATCGTTGGCGGGTATGTCTCGTCCATTGGCGAAGTGCAAACCGATTTTGGCGATATACCTTTTGAAGAGCGTTTCACTCGCGCCGAAGAATCTGATGTGCGCTGCCCGATTGAATCATCAGCGAGTCAGATGCGTGCTGAGATCGAAAAGACCATTCACGGCAAAAATACATTGGGCGGCGTGCTTGAAATTGTCGCGCTCAATGTTCCTGTCGGTCTCGGCAGTTTTGTCCAATGGGATCGCCGCCTCGAAGCCAAACTCGCTCTCGCCATCATGTCTGTGCAAGCCATCAAAGGTGTGGAAGTTGGCGATGCTTTTGAGAACGCCAAACGAATCGGCACGCAAGCCCATGACCCTATCAGCTTGCAAGGTGCAAACTTGCAACGCTCAACTAACCGCGCAGGTGGAACCGAAGGCGGAATCAGCAATGGACAGCCCATCATCATCCGCGCGGCGATGAAACCGATAGCTACCACGCTTCTTCCCCAGCCGACAGTTGATCTTGCTTCGGGGACAGAATCTCCCACCAAATATGAGCGCTCCGATTTTTGTCCCGTCCCGCGTGCCGTGCCGATCCTCGAAGCAATGGTCGCTTTCGTCCTTGCTGATGCCCTGCTCGAAAAACTCGGCGGTGACTCGCTCAGCGAAATGAAACCACGTTTTGAATCTCTGAGAAAAGCCACCCTCGAAGATTTGCCAATGGATAACACCCCTCACATCTTCTGGGAATAATCCCTCACTACTTTCCATCACATCTTTCCTCTTTCATCCTATGACTCACATCTTCCTTTATGGCCCACCCGGCACCGGCAAATCCACCATCGGAAAAAAACTCTCTGCCAGTCTCAAACTCCCGTTCATTGATCTCGACCGTGTCATCGAGACGAATGCGGGCATGTCCATCCCTCAGATCATGGAGCAACAGGGCGAGACGACGTTCCGTGATATGGAAGCGACTGCACTATCCGCACTGACAATGGAAAGGGAGAGTGTCATTGCATTGGGCGGCGGCGCATTGCTTCGTGATGAAAACCGCGCCCTGGCAGAATCTCACGGCAAAGTTCTCCTGCTTATGGCAGACTTGCCGCTCTTGCTGGAACGGCTGCGAAACGAAACTGGCAAGCGTCCCTTACTCGCAGGGGATCTGAATTCGAAACTCAAGTCTCTGCTCGATAAACGAAAGTCCCACTACGATTCCTTCCCACTAAAACTGCAAGTGGATGCCAGGTCTGCCGAGCACAATTCTTATCGGGCGAGGGTTGTGTTGGGCAGGCATCATCTCTCTGCAATGAGGGAATATGATGTCATGGTAGATCAAGTTTCTAACTTGCCATCTTTGCAGCCCTCCATAATCGTCACTGATGAGAACGTGGCGAAGTATCATCTCGAAAAAATTCAAACCATCTTCAATGCCAAATCGGTTGTTGTCCCTGCGGGTGAGGAATATAAAAATCTTGAAACCGTCTCGCGTCTGTGGAAAGGCTTTCTTGAGAACGGACTTGACCGCAAGAGTACGGTTGTCGCATTGGGCGGTGGTGTGATCGGCGACATGACCGGCTTTGCCGCAGCCACCTACATGCGCGGCATTGATTGGGTCGTTGTGCCGACAAGCTTGCTTTCGATGGTCGATGCATCATTGGGAGGAAAGACTGGATTTGACCTGCCTGAAGGGAAGAACCTCGTCGGCTCCTTCCATCCCCCGAAGCTGGTCATTGCAGACCCGGGCCTTTTGCTTACGCTGCCAGAGCGTGAGCTCCGCTCCGGCATGGCGGAAGTGGTCAAGCATGGGGTCATCTCCGACCCCGGCTTGTTCGAACTCGCTTCCCAGGGCATGAGCTGGGTGAAAGATCATCTCGAAGAAGTGGTCAAGCGGGCGATGGCAGTCAAGATCAAAGTCATCGAAGAAGATCCGTACGAAAAAGGAATTCGTGCGGCTTTGAACTTGGGCCATACCGTTGGGCATGCGGTGGAGCTGGTCAGCAAGTTTAAACTCAGTCACGGTGAGGCGATATCGATCGGCATGGCGGCTGAGGCGAAGTATGCGGCCCGGGTCGGACTGACAGGCCAAAGCACGGTGGATGCGATTGTGTCCACGCTCTCTACATTGGGGCTGCCCATCCAGATCCCGGATGAAATGCCGCGCGAAGAGATCATCCGAGTCATGCGGGTGGATAAAAAGAAGAACGCGAAGTCCATCCGCTTTGCTCTGCCAGTAGAGATCGGCAAAGTGGAATTGGTGAACGTGGATGATTTGGAATCGGTATTAGACGATGGACGATAGACCATGTCGTCTATCGCCGTGAAATGAGGAATCATGAAAATACTTATCCTGCACGGACCAAACTTGAATTTGCTTGGCACGCGCGAGCCGGAAGTATACGGTTCGATGACGTTGAATGATATTAACGAAAAGATGATCGCGCTTGGGAAAGAACTCGGCGTGGAAGTGGTCTGTCAACATTCGAATCATGAAGGCACGTTGATCGATGTTCTGCACGATGCGCGGACTTGGGCGGGCGGTGTGGTTTTCAACCCTGGTGGGTACACTCACACATCGGTGGCTTTGCGTGACGCGATCTCGGCAATTGTGATTCCAGTGATCGAAGTGCATCTTTCGAATGTGTATGCGCGTGAGGAATTTCGGCATGTATCTTTCGTTTCGGCAGTCTGCAAAGGCAAGGTGACGGGATTTGGCTGGCGATCGTATGAACTTGGCTTGCGCGGGCTCGTTGATATAATCAAGATGTGAACACCCAAATCATTCCTACAGCTGAACCTTTTTTTCTTCCCGGCGGGCGCACAGGTGTATTGCTGATCCATGGCTTTACAGGCGCGCCCAAGGAAATGCGCTGGATGGGGGAATATTTAAACGAACAGGGATACACCTGTTTGGGAGTTCGGCTGGCAGGACATGCAACCACTCCTGAAGATATGATCCGCTCGCGTTGGATGGATTGGACGGCTTGTGTTGAAGACGGTTACAACTTGTTACGCGGTACAACCGACCGAATCTTTTTAGCTGGTCTTTCCATGGGTGGTGTGTTGTCGTTGTTGATGTCCACTCGGTTGGATGTGGCGGGTGTGGTGGCCATGTCTACGCCATATTCGTTGCCGAACGATCCGAAGGATTATCCGATTTGGTACATCAAGTTATACAGCCGGTTTGTGAAGTATCTGCCCAAGTCTAAGGAAGTGCCGGGCGCTTCCTGGTTCGACAAGCAAGCTTTCATGGAGCACATTTCGTATCCGCAGAATCCGATCCGTTCGATTGCGGAGATGAAGAGTCTATTGGGCGAAATGCGGGCGGCGTTGCCGTTGGTGACGAAGCCTGTGTTGTTGATCCATTCGAAGAATGATACGTATGTCTTGCCGGAGAATATGGAATGGCTTTATGCCGGGCTGGTCAATGCCTCCGACAGGACAAAGGCTTATGTGGTCGAGGCAGGTCACGTTGTCACGCGTGATGCGGCTCGTCATCAGGTGTTTGAACTGGCGCGGGATTTTATGCGGCGAGTGGAAGACAATCTTTAGGTCACGTTGCAAACGTGACCACTTTTTTGAAAAAAGAGGAAACTTGAATCGAAATTTATTCTTTATTGCTATTGCACTGCTGCTCTGGGGACTGGGCGAAGGGATGTTCTTCAATTTTGTATCAATTCGTCTGGAGACCGATTTTATTTTAAATAAACAGCAGGTTGGGTTGGCGCTGGGCGCATTCGGATTTTTTATGGCGATCACACATATTCCTGGCGGGCATCTTGCTGACCGGATCGGCAGGCGTCCGCTGTTGGTTTCGGCGTGGATCTTGGGTGTGGTTTCCACGCTAATTATGGGCCTTGCGACCAGCCTGCCTTTTTATCTGGCGGGGTTGTTCTTGTATGGTGTGACTGCGTTCGTGGCTTCCCCGCTTGGCAGTTATGTGACGGCGGCGCGCGGAAAGTGGGAAGTGGGTACGGCGCTCTCGCTGACAACAGCGACCTTTAACATGGGTATGGCGCTCGGTCCTGTCAGCGGCGGCTGGATCGCGGAGCATTATGGGATGCGTTCCAGCTATCTGGTTGCGTTCGGTGTGTTTGTCGTTTCGCTTCTGTTCATGGTCTTCATCGAAGGGCAGCCCATTGATAAACACGATCCTGAAGCGCCGCCCCAAAGTTTGTTCAACAATACACGTTTCATAAACTTCCTGATGATCTTCGCTTTTGCGGTGTTCGCGTTGTATTTATCCCAGCCGCTTACGCCAAACTTCCTAAAAGGTGTGCGTGAACTGACTCTTACCGAGACCGGCTGGGTATTTTCGGCGGGCGCATTGGGAAATTCCCTGCTGGCATTGGGGGTGGGGCGCTTGAATCCGCGCCGGGGTTTTTTGTTTGCGCAGGTCTTGGTGGCGTTCTTCGCTGTTTTGATGTGGAAAGGCCTGGGGCTTCCCATATTCATGCTGGCCTACTTCTTGCTTGGGGGCTTTCGTGCGGCACGTCCCATGGCGATGGCGCAGGCACGCGACCTTGTGCATGAATCGCAAATGGGACTCACATACGGCATGATGGAAACTGTCAGCGCGGTCATCTTCATCATCGCGCCGCCCATTGCCGGATATATTTTTGAAAAGGATCCGTTCTTTGTTTATCCGCTGGCGATCGGCTTGATTGTAGTTTCCATTGCAGTCAGTTATTTCTTTTCCCCGCGTCAGCCTCAAATTTCTGATTCGCAACCGTCAATCGTCAATCAAAAATCGTAAATCGCCAATCGTAAACTTGTGTTGAGCTTATCGAAACATCGAAAGGTTTCCCATGCTTGAAATCGTCCCCTTCACCCTTGGCCCTGCATCCACCAATGCCTATCTTGTCGCTGACCCAGAAACGAAAGAAGCCGTAGTCATCGACCCATCCTGGGATGGTCACCTCATCCTTAAAGCGGCACAGGAACGCGGCTGGCGTATCGGTCACATGTGGTATACGCATGCGCATTTCGACCATATCGGCGGCGCGGCGGCAATTGCAGATGCGCTTAATCCGCTTCCGCATGTGGCGCTCCACCCGGATGACCATGTCCTCTGGCGTGCCGGAGGCGGGGGAGTGGCATTCGGCCTGGATATTGACCCCGGCCCCGAACCCACCATCGATTTTGCACAGGGCATGATCCTCAAGCTCGGCTCGAACGAGTTCGAGGTGCGCTTTACCCCCGGCCACACACGTGGACACTGTGTCTTGTATGTCTCAAAGGAGAATATCTGTTTCTGCGGGGACCTGATCTTCAGGGAAAGTGTCGGTCGAACCGACCTGCCCGGCGGGGATTTTGCGACCTTGGAAAATAGCATCCGCACGCAGATATTCACCCTGCCAGACAATACCCGCCTGCTTTCCGGTCATGGTCCTGAAACAACAGTAGGGCATGAGAAGCTTTATAATCCCTTTGTTGACGCGAATTAATTTACCTTAGACAGGAGGAACGTATGAAGAATCCAAACCAAAAATCAGATTCAAACCAAGCATCGCCGAGGAACTTTCCATCCATTCCCCGCTGGCTGATCGCCCTGGTGGTCGGCGGCATTGTACTTGTCGTGCTGGCGAGCATCAGCAACTCGTTCTGGTACTTCGAAGTTATCGAGAACGATGAAGTTGGCATCACCATCGAATCTGGCGAAATTCAGGGTGTTCTACAACCTGGCATTGCCTATGATTTCGGCCTGTTCGTCGACCTGGTCAAGATCACGACCAGTGCCGTGGCGATCACCGTGGACGACCCCGAACTTATCACCATCGACAAACAGCGTATCGGGTTACAGGTCACAGCCGATGTCTTCCGCCCGCGTGAAGCGGATATTGTCATTTCCAACTTCTCCCGCTACCGCAATATTTACATGGACGATGCCTCTCTTGAACAGCGCATGACCGCTTTCACCTTACAGGCCATGAAGGTCTGCGTGGGTGACAAGAAGTTCGATGAGGCCGTCATTGGCTCGGGACGTGATGACTTGCGTGCCTGTATTGACGATGAATTAAGTGCGCTGGCCGAACCGCTCGGCCTTGAAGTGCGCAACGTGGCCGTACCGCAAGTGACCATCTCTCCGGAGGTGCAGGCTGCATTGGATGCCATCGTTCAGAGTCGTCTCGCCACTGAGAAAGCCAAACAGGATGCCGAGAAAGCCAAGCAGGAAGCCGCAGCCCAACAGGCGGCGGAAGAAGGTCGTATCCGTGTTGAGCAGTCCAAGTTGCAGGAAGAGGCGCGTCAACAGGCCATCCTTCAGGAATTGAAACAGCAGCAGCTTGAAGCCGAGCTCGCCGTCATCGAACAACAGACGATCAACGCTCAAGCGCAGTTGGACCTCACCCAGGCGCAGCAGGCGATTGCCAATGAGCAGGCTCAGGTGGATATTGCGAGAGAGCTTGCCCTTGCTGAAATGTATTCCAGCCATCCGGAATATGTCATGTTGCAGATCGCGCTTGCAAACGCGAACGCCATCAAGGACACCGATAAATTCGTGTACACTCCCGAAGGCGTGTTCCCGAATCTGATCCTTGGCGGCGGAGTCATGCCAACGATCAATATCGAGTAAATAAAAAAACATCCCACAGGTATGAGCCTGTGGGATGTTTTCAAAAGGTAATTCCATGAAGCGTGCAGCAGGCATCAGCCTTGGCAGTTCAAAGCGCGATAAACGTGTGGTCGTCAACCTCAACGGCGTCGAGATCCAGGTCGAACGCATCGGTACAGATGGCGATGTTGATAAAGCGCGGCAAATGTACCTTGACCTGGATGGAAAAGTGGATGCCTTCGGCGTGGGCGGCGTGGATCTTTATCTGCGTCTTGACCAAAGGGAATATCCGCTTCATGCCGCGCTCAGGCTTGTCTCTGGTGTCAAACAGACTCCACTCTGTGACGGTCGCGGACTCAAGCATACCCTTGAGCGACGTGTCTTCGAACTGGCAAAAGCTGAATTAGGGAATGTGCGTTTCAAGCAGGCCTTCGTCCCCGTCGCTGTGGATCGGCCTGGGTTGGCGCAGGCAGTTGCTGAGGTCAGCGAACGATGCGTGTTCGGGGATTTGATGGTCGCGCTTGGTCTGCCGATTCCCATTTATGGAATTCCCGCCTTCAAACGCGTTGCCCGTATCATGCTGCCCATTGTCAGTCACTTTCCGATGAGCATGATCTTCTACGGTAGCGACGGCGCCGAGCAGGAACCGAAGTATGTGAAGTATTTCGAAGAATCTGATCTGATTGCCGGTGATTTTCTCTTCATGCGTAAATACATGCCGAAGAGCCTGGCAGGCAAGACCGTGGTTACCAACACCACCACCGAGGATAATATTGCCCTGCTCAAAGAGCGCGGCGTGAAAACCGTTATCACCACCACGCCGCGATATGATGGCCGCTCCTTTGGCACGAACACCACCGAAGCCATGCTCACTGCCTATGCGGGCAAGGGAAGGCGATTGACCGATGATGAACTGAATGGGTTAATCGATGAACTGGGGTTGAAACCAGCAGTTTTGGAATTGTAAACATTCCCCTTCACAATTAAATCTTGTTTGAGATTAAACCGTCTATGCCTTTTGGTCCGGCGCAGGGACAAAGGCTTCGACTCTCGCCCACAATTCGCGGATATTGATCGGCTTGGACATATAAACATCACAACCGGCAGAGAGCGCTTTTTCGGCGTCCCCTTTCAATGCGTTGGCGGTGATGGCAATGATGGGTGTATACGCCAGAGCCTTTTTGGCGCTGGCTCGTAGGCGGCGCGCCACTTCGTACCCATCGATGTCTGGCAGGTTGATATCGAGCAGGATAAGGTCGACCTCATGGTTTTCAGCAGTGTCAACGCCTTTCAGCCCGGTCATGGCTTCGATAAGGATATATCCTCTGGCTTCCAGCGCGCGCTTGACAAGCATCATATTATCCGGGTTGTCTTCGATGTAAAGGATATTATTGCCCATAATAGTTACTCCTGCTCATTCTTTTCTTCGATAACGTTAATAACCTGGTCCACAAATTTTCGTGTGGGCAGGGAGCCTTTTTGATAGACCGCTTCGATTTGACCGTTCAGACGATTGCGTTCTTCTTCGGTGATGTCTTTGGCGCTGACCACCACCACGGGAATGTGCTGGGTACGCGGGTCCAATTTTAACTCCTCAACCAGGCCGAAGCCATCGATGCCGGGCATGGTCAGGTCACTGACGATGAGATCGGGCAGTTTTTGCCGCGCCATGGCCAGGCCTTCCCAACCGTCCTTGGCATGAAAGACGCGGTAATTCTTGCGGCTTTCCAGAAGGCGGCGAATTAACAAAGCATCGTCCGGGTTATCGTCCACTAAAAGTACAGCGGTGGTCTTTTCGTCGAGATTTTCAAGTGCAGCTTGCAATCCTTCGCGCGGCGCAGGAGACTGATCCTTGCTGAGATGTACATCCACCGCCCATTGATCGCCGAGTACATGCTTTTCAACCGGGAAGGTGTGGCCTGTGCAATTGATAACGACAAGTTCGTCTTTGCCGATTTTCCCTTCTCTGGATAACTTTTCGAATCCGGCGAAGGCGACAGCTGTTGCCGGTTCGACGGCCATTCCCTCGCTTTTGGCAAGAGCGCGCATGGCGGCAAAGGCCTCCGGGTCCGTTACAGATTCCATGATACCGCCGTATTTTTGAGTCAGGTTCCAAAGGTAGGTGTAGGATTTTCCCGGATCGCCGGTGGAAAGGATGATGATGCTGGTGTTGGGGATGATCGGGTCGGCAACATCCTTGCCCGCCTTGAAGGCGTTAACCATGGGGGCGCAACCCTCGGCCTGGATGATGGCCAGTTTGGGCACGCGGTCGATCAATCCCATTTCGAAGAGTTCCTTGAAGCCCTGGTATACCCCCAGCGGTCCCATCCCGCCGCTGACGGCTTGAATATACCAATCGGGCGCGCGCCAGCCGAGCTGTTCCACCATTTCATAAGCTATGGTCTTCATCGATTCTCGTGCGGGAATGGAGCTGGCTCCGCGATCGAGATGGATGTTTTTACGCTGGGCGAACTGACTTGCGATCTGTTTGGTCTGGTCGTAATTGCCGCTGACGCGGATCACTTCTGCGCCGAAGAGGGCGGCCTCGCGCAGTTTCTCCTGTGGGACAAGGCTGGTCATGAAGACCCAGAGTTTGATACCCGCACGGGCACAGGCGGCGGCGTAGGCCACAGCGGCATTGCCCGTGGAGGCAATGACCGCTTCACGGATGTTATTCTCGACCATGGCCGCGACAGCCACGGCGGCTTGCCTATCCTTGAAAGAAGAGGTCGGGCCGTAGCGTTCATCTTTTATGTAGACCCGATCATGCCCGAGGTTATGGGCGAAGCGCTGTGAAAGCCAGATGGGCGTTCCACCGGCAGGGTACAAATCCAGAATGGCGGGATTCTCCAGTGGCAAGACGTCCTGATACCGCCACAGATTCGCAGGGCGGTTCGGAAGTCCGCGTAGGATATCCCGCTTGAAGGCGTTGTACTCATAGCGGGCTTCCAGCCATTGGGAGGAGCAATTCTTACAGATGGCTGGCACAAAAGGTTCAAACGGCTGCTGGTGGCTGCAAAGATTACATTCAAGATACTTGGGCTTTGCCATGGTTATTTCTTTTCCTGCTTTTCAACCTCAATAATGTGAGCTTCGACCGGTAGTTTAACATAGAATGTCGATCCTTCGCCTTCGATACCGGTACTCTTGGCCCATAGTTCTCCGCCGTGCATTTCAACAAGGCGGCGGCTGATAGGCAGACCCAGGCCAGTGCCGCCTGCTTTGCGGGTTGTGGAGGTGTCGACCTGGGTGAACTCGTTGAAAATATCATCCAGTTGTTCGGGCGGAATGCCGAGGCCTGTGTCACGCACGCAGATGAGAATGTTCTCTTCATCGGTCTTTGTTACATGAATGGCAACATGGCCTTTTTCAGTGAACTTGAGGGCGTTATTTACCAGGTTGATCATCACCTGGCGCAGACGTGTGCGGTCTGCATTGATCTGCACTTCACGATCCGAGTCCGGTTCGATGTAGAGAGCAAGGTTCTTGTCGCTGGCCAGTGTGGAGGTAATGCTGGTGACCTCTTCCATGATCTCATGGACACTGAACAATTCGGGATGTAGGTTCATACGGCCGGATTCGATCTTGGCCATATCAAGCACATCGTTGATGAGGTGAAGCAGGTGCTGGCCATTCTTTTGAATCAGGCGCAGGTCATTATTCATATAGTCGGTGAGAGGACCGTCCAGACCTTCGAGCATCACATCGGCAAAGCCGAGAATGGAATTGAGCGGCGTTCGCAGTTCGTGCGACATGTTCGCAAGGAAGGAGGACTTGAGGCGGTCCAGTTCGCGGAGCTGGGTTACAGCGGCGGCCTGTTCCTGATAGAGACGTGCGTTTTGCAGCGCGATGGCTACTTGGGAGGCCAGGGTGTTATAGATGAGCGCATCTTCTCCGGTGAATGAGCCGGCCTCTTCAGATTGCAGGTCGAATACGCCGATGACATTATCACCCACGATCATGGGAACTGCCATTTCTGCGCGGGTTTCGGGCAGCAGCGGGTTCGGCAGGAAACCTTCATCCTCACGAATGTCGTTCACGATGATGGCATTACGTTCGCGGTAGGCACGTGCCACCAGCGATTGAACGGTATTGGTCTGGATGGCATGACCAGTGGCAACCATGCTTCTTCCCACTTCACCTGACCCGGCTGCCAGTAACAGAGTGTTCCAGGCATCATCGGCAAGGTAAATATGTGTGTGATACAGGCCGAAGCGTTCTTTGGTCAGGTCCACCACGGTTTGCAGGAGTTCATCCGGGTTCAACACGGTGGATGTCGTCGTGGATACGGTAGCCACGGTTTCGAGCTGGTTGGCGCGCTGGGCGATCAGGTTTTCCGCTTCTTTACTTTCGTTAATATCGGAATGTGATCCGGCCATTCGGTACGGAGTTCCATCTTCCCTGCGTAACGCTTTACCTCTATCTCGAATCCAGCGCCATGTTCCATCCTTGTGGCGCAGACGGAGTTCAATGTCATATTCCGGTGCGCGTTGTTCGAGGTAATCTTCCAGGGCCTTTACAGCGCGTTCGTGGTCATCAGGGTGAATGAGATCCTCCCAATCCTGGAAGCCCCGGGTGAGTTCATGCTCTTCATACCCAAGCATGGATTTCCAGCGGGCTGAATAGTAGATGTTATCGTTGGCGATATCCCAGTCCCAAATACCGTCGTTTGCACCTTGAATGGCCAGTTCATATTGTTCTTGAGCCTTACGGATGGCTTCCTCTGCGAGTTTTCGCTCGGTGATGTCCTGGTTTGCGCCGTAGTAGCGTGTGATCTTTCCGTTCTCATCTCGTTCGACGGTCAGGTTGACCGCAATATAGCCTATTTCGCCACCCGCATATAGGATGCGATGTTCAAGGGATGCTGTGTATACCCTTTCTGTTGAGTTGAGTGCCTTTCCGATCTCTTCACCTACAATAGGCATGTCGTCAGGATGAACGAACAGTTCTGCGTATTGGGCTGAGGATAAACGATACCCGCCCACTTTTTCAGCGCTGGTGTGGAAGATCGAATAGAACTGATCGTTGAAGGTGAAGATATCCTTTTCAACATCATATTCCCAATTGCCGAGGCGGGCGATTCTAAGCGCCTCAGAAAGCCGTGACTCGTTGATACGGATGGCTTCCTCCGCCAGTTTTTGCTCGGTAATATCTTGATTCGCACCCTGCCAGCGGATGATCTTGCCATCTTCATCACGTTCCAGATTGATGTTGACAGAGATATACCCAATGCTGCCATCTGGGAAAATGGCACGATGTTCCACATGAGCATTGAAATGTCTTTCGGTTGAAGCAAGTGCCTTGCCGATTTCATGACCAACTAATGGGGCATCTTCCGGGTAGACAAAGCGCTCCGTATATTCTGCAGAGGACATCTCATAACTTCCAACTTCCTGCACATTGGTACGGAAGACGGCATAGAAGTTATCATTGAAAGTGAAAATATCCTTTTCAAAGTTGTATTCCCAGTTCCCCAGGCGCGCGATCTTTAAGGCTTCCGAGAGGCGGGCTTCGTTCTGTTGAATTTCCAAACGCTGTACTTCTGCGCGTTCAAAAAGGCGCTGTTTTTGGATGACTGTGGCAACCTGCTCCGAAAAGGCCAGATATTGCTGGATGAAGGCCTGCTGGAATTGCCTTGTTGTGTGGGTGGTTTCCAGCAGCAGCCAGCCCAGGATCTCATCGTTTGATGAAATCGGTACAATGGCAGCGGAACGAACCCCCTGCATCTTAAAGACCTTTTGTGTCAGGGGATTAACATGAGGCGCATCGAAATCCTCGAAAATAACCGGGATACCAGGGCGGATTTCAGCCACCAAGGGAAGTTGAGCATCGGTAAACCGGTTCCCGATGGAACGTGCTTCCAATCCATCCCGATCCCAGGCTGCTACGACTTCCGCCGTCATCGGTTCATTTGAGATTTTCAAGGCGGCAACAATACGATCCAAGCCCGTCCGGTCAAGACGTTGGACTAGTTCATTAAGTGCTTCCTGTTCCGTTTGAGCGGCGGTCAGGGTTCGGCTGGCGTTATATAGTTTTTCGGTGGATAACAAAGCCGCCTGAGTTTGCTCGGTCAGACGCAGGTTTTCGATATGAGCGCTTAAACTATCTGCCACCTGACGTATCAGCGCCTCAGATTCTTCCCTGGTCATGTTCACCGGGTGTTCGGCTTCCAGCTCCCCGACGACTTCCTCACGTATTAAGAGAGGTTGTTTGATCTGAGAAGCATGCCCGTTTTCGAGGGCATCTGTGATGCTGGTGACTTCGTACTGATTATATACATACCCGGCGGACGGATTTTCACTCGCCTTAAGGTAGCCTTCCCAGCCTTCGCGGGTCAGGCGTTTTGAGGCCTGCTCCGCTTCAAAACGGTACTTTTCGGATTGGGCCAATAATCGCAGGTTTTCGATATGGCGTGAGAGTTGGGTGGCCGTATTATGGATGATGTCTGCCTCTGCTCCGGTCCACTTTCGTTCGGGGTTGTCCACAATGTGGATTTTACCGATCTCCACGCCTGCCACCTGAATGGGCGCGTGAAGCGAATTCAATTCACTGACATCTTCCTGCAGATTCACGTAGGGGATCACTTCGATCTGGTTGAAGATATAGCCCATCTTTTCGCTTCTTTCGACAGCGTTCAGGAAGTTAACCCAGTCGGCATGCGATTGGCGTTTGGCCTGTTCCTCCAATTCGGAACGGGCTTGATTCACATCTTCAAAGAGCGAGGCGTTTTGAACCGCCACGGCTAATTGACCGGCCAGAGCTTCAAAAGCAGGCAGGTTGCTCTCATTGAATGCATTTGGATATTCACTTTGTACATCGAGAACACCGACGACACGATTACCAACCATGAGAGGAACGGACATCTCGGATCGTGTTTTGGGCAGCAGCGGGTTGGGCAAAAATGTGCTTGAATTCAATGTATCTGCCACAATAATCGGATGTTTTTCCAGGGCAGCCTGTCCATTTAATGAAGCGGTATTGACCGGCAATTGATGTCCGCGTTGCAATAATTGTTTGCCTACGTCACCGGTTCCAGCCCGCAGGAGAATGGAACGCCCGGTCTGGTCAGTCAAATAGACCTGAGTATAGTAAAGGTTGAAACGGGCACGCACCAATTCCACGGCTTCCGATAGAAGCTGGTAGAGATTATCCACCCGGGCCGCTATGGCTTTCCCCACCTCAGATGCCAGTTCAAGGTCGTGGGTACGGTCTGCGACGCGCTTTTCGAGGTTCGACTTGGCATCGTCTAATTGCTTGTTGATCAGTTTTAGGCTGTTCAAGCGCAACTGTTCATTGTTGTTGCGGAAAATTGAAAGGGCGATCAACACAAAACCCATTGTGGTGATAATACCGGCCTGCGCTCCAAAGTTATCAGGTGTGTAGGCGATTCCGAAACGGGTGGTCAGGAAGAATGCTCCTATGTTCAGACCTGTTAATAAGAACACAGCCCAGGAGGAAAGAAAGGTGCTGGCGACGATCAGGCTTAGAGGAACATACACTAGGATAAGCGCACTGATATCGGCCTGATTTCCCCCCATCACCATGGAAACATATGCAAGGGAGGCAAAGGCCAGCGAAAAGACAAAGATCGCTGCCAGATACCATCTGGATCTGGCCAGGAAATAGGCTGCCAGAGTGGGAATTAGGGCATATGCAATTGGGCCGAAAAAGGCGTCGACCAGGCCAAGGCGTGGAATGCGGGCAAGGCCGCCTGTAAACTCAAGCAGGAAAATAATGATCAAAAAAGAGGCAGCAAGACGCGCTGAGTTTCGTTCCCCAACCTCTGTCAGATCGGCGGAAGGCTTTGTCAGCCAATCCCAGATTTTGGCAAGCCAGGCGAACCGGCTGGAAAGAGAGGATTTAGAGATCAGGGATAAGGTAGGTTCAACGACTCTTACGTAGCCAGACACATTATCAGGGTTGCGTTCTTCCGCTGTTCTTCTCGCCGCAAGTTCTTGCTGTGCCAGTTGCGTCTCCAGCATCTTAATGCGGGCCTTCATCGCTTCCATTTCCTTGATGCTGGCAGGAGTGGGAAAATCCTGCCCTGCGAACATTTTATTGACCCTGTCCTGCATATTATTGTTATCGAATGGTTGTTGATCAGCCATGAGGTTTTCCTTCCTAATTGCCCTTGCTCTGAAGCGTATCCGGCAGGCTCAGGATCACACGGGAATCCTTCACGCCGAGCGCCTGTCCAAGTTCACGTACGGTCACTTGTAGGGCATGCTCCACAGTGGCAGTGTTCTGAATCTTTCTGCTGATCTCGTTGATCATGGTTTCACGCTCTGCCTGTTGCTGGGTTTGCATATATGTCTGGGCATTCTTGAGCGCAATGGCTATCTGGTTGGCAATGGACTGGAGCAGGTCAGCATCAGCGTTCGTCAAGCCGTCGGTAAGATTATGCTGCACATCCAACACACCCAGTACTTGATTGCCGATCGAGATGGGTACTGCTATTTCTGATTTTGTATCAGGCAACAAAGGGTTTGGGAGCCAATCTGGGTCAGAGGAGGTATCGGCAACGAGAACAAATTTATTTATGGCGGCGGCACGGCCTACCAGGCCTTTTCCTTTGGAAATTGTATGCCCACGTTCAAGCATGGTTCGACTTGCTTCTCCTGTGCCTCCCGCCATGACAAGACTTTCATCAATTGCATTTATCATATAGATATGTACATGATAGTAATTGAAGGACATTTGTACCTGTTCCACCACCGCTTTTAAGAGTTGCTGTTGGTCAAGGATTGTTGTCAGGCGGCGGCTGATCTCGATGGAAGTGGCAAGCGCCCGGGTTCGTTCTTTTACATTTTGTTCAAGTTGTGTATTCAGGTCGGCCAGTTCTTTTTGGTTTCTTTTTGCATTCTTTAATGCAACATCAAGGTTTTGAAGAGCCAAACCGAGAAGAGCAGCGAATAGTACGAGAATCAGGCCAAATGAAATACTGGTGCCCATGCTGGTAGGGGGGGGCGGGGGCAACTGGCCATTGACTTCTGCCTGTGTGATAAAAAACACCACAACCGCATTAAGTAATGCGCTCAAATACATGGTTTTTTGCCCAACTGTCAGGCCTGCGATCATGGTCACCATAATGAACATGGCAATGATGCCAGGGGTGCGGATTGTTCCGACGATCACTGTGAGAACTGCCATGACAACAGTCAATGTGATCGTCAAGATCAGTCCAATCCCTGCAACATAACCACGTCGTAGAGAGAGCCAAAGTACCAGCATAATGAACCAAGATATGATGCTAGCAATATATAGCAGTTCAGGTTGTTCCATGATGCTTGTTGCTGAAAATGCGCTCCAGCCGATTAACAAAATACTGATGCCTAGAAGAGTTAGCAAGACATAGTTCAAGATGCCTGCTGCGCGTGTTTTTTCTTCGTTATCGGGAAAGACTGGGCTTGCAAAAATTTTTTTGATTGAGGTTAACATGGCCTTCTCCTAACTTGTACCGTTATTTTTCTTAAGAGTGACCCGGGTGCTGGTACCAAGCGCATGCCCCACTTCACGGATCGCCACTTGCAGGGCGCTGGCCACGGTCGATTCGTTCTGAATCTTTTGGTTGATGGATAGGATCAACGATTCGCGCTCTGCTCTTTGTCTGGCTTGCGTATAAGAACGGGAATTTTGCAGAGCGATGGCCACCTGGTTGGCAATCGCTGTGAGATATTCAATGTCTTCCGGATAAATATCGCCAACGATATTGTCCTGCATGTCAATCACACCCAGGAGCTGGTCGCCCAATAAAATTGGAACGGCGATCTCTGCCTTTGTTTCTGGCAGGAGGGGATTGGGAACCCACTCAGGATCCTTTGACGTATCTGGGACGAGCACACCAGCTTTTGTACGGGCCGTGCGCCCAACCAGGCCGCGTTCGATTGAAATGCTGTGATCTTTTTCAAGCAGGGCTTTGCCGCCTTCCCCGGTGGCGCCTGCCAGCACAAGGGTTTGGCCGCTTTCATCGAGCAGGTAAATCTGCCCATGGTAGTAGTTGTAGGCGGTTTTGATCTGTTCCACCACTTCGTTCACCAATTGTTTTTCATCCAAAATGGTGGAAAGGCGGCGGCTGACTTCTGTGGAGGTTGCCAAAGCGCGAGTACGATCGACCACACGCTGTTCCAGAGAGGTTAGTGTTTGGAAGAGCTGGTCGGTCATGTAGTTAAAGGATTTTGCCAGTGCCCCGATTTCATCGATCTGGGAAATTTCCGCCTGTAAATTCAAGTTGCCCTGGGCGATGTTTTCTGAAACATTAACCAACTTTGTAATTGGTAATGTAATACTGCGGGTAACAAGAAACGACACAAGGATGGCTGCCAGCACTGTCACCAAGATCAGGGTCAGCGTGGTTTGAAACACCACGGTGGCGGCCTGGAGCGCTTCATCCTGGTCGTTTTCAGCAATCAGAGCGATCTGTAAACTTGGGATCCAGCGATAAACACCCAGAACCGTTGCATCGGTATAATCTGCATAGATCGCACTCCCAGATGTTTTATTGCGAATTGCAGTCGTAACACCTTCTGTACGGATGTAGGTTTCACCCAGATTCAGCTCGCCGTGTTGTAGATCGGTCAAGACTGCATAGTTTGAACTCACCAAATAAAGTTCGGCAGTTTCGCCCAGACCGCTTCGCTGTTGCATGATTTCATTGAACGTGGATAGATTTACACGCCCGGCCAGCACTCCCACGATTCTTCCAGATTGATTTTTGACCGGCTGAGAAATCACAATGGAATAATTTGAAAGAGCCACCTCATAAGTAGGCGGCGTGACGTAGGAAGTATTGAGGCCCTGAATAAAATATTCCTGATTCTTTTGGATCTTTTCCTCTTGGGATTGATTTGTTGATATGACGATCGTTCCATCGCTGTTAAGAATAAATACTTCGGTATAGTATCCGGTCTTTTCAACAAAGCTGGCCAGGTCATTTCTGAGCAATTGCGGGTTGATTTCTGCGTTGGGGGCATTTTGTAGTAGGGTAAGGATGTTCTGCTGCGCTTCACTATCCTCTGAAATGAGATCGAGATTTGTCTTTAAGACATTGAGCAAAGTGTTGATCTCATTTTCTTTCTGAGAGGCGACCGCATCAAGGCGGTTAAAAGCCTCTGTTCTTAAGCCTTGAGCACTGATGATACTGGCCGCTATACCAGTAATTAACACTGGCAGAATTGCCAGCAGGATGAACGACAATAGCAGGCGGCTTTGCAGTGATGTGAACTGCGGGAACTGGAAGCGCCTCTTTGTGGGAGATTGTGAGATGACTTGATTAGGATTCATAAAAACCTCTGATATAGCGGCTTGATAAATGGTACAGGCTAGTTATTCGGATTAATGAAATTATTTGTGTACACCGTGGATATATCGATGGGTTCGCTGATCAATCCAAAGTCCAGCAAAATTTCCTGGGTTGTGTTCCACACATCTTCATCCATCGAGCCGATTGGCGCGTCGCCCGTATCAATGAAAGGGATCTGGGCTTTCATCACTTCCTGCTGAAATGCCAGGTCAAGTGTTTCATCGTACTTAAGAGCAAAAGCTGCAGTTTCTTCAGGGTGTTCGATCGCGAATTGATAACCGCGCAGGGTAGCCCTAACAAAACGAGTGACAAGATCCGCATTTGCCGTGGCAAACTCCTCGGTGACGAACAAGGCGTTCGGGTATACATCCACACCGTAGTCCTTGTAATAAATGAGGTTGATTTGGCTGCCTTCCATACCTGCCAAAACCGGTTCGTTGGTCGCGAACATTCCGCTTAAGGCATCTACCTTCCCCGATGTGATCTCGTTCGTGCCATGATAATCTTCGATGGCGGAAAAGGTGATGCTTTCACGGTCAATATCCATGCGTTGAAGGAGGGCCAGGAATTGGATGTCCCAGGTAGTGCTGAGGTCTGGTGCGATCACACCGACGGTCTTCCCCGATAGATCTTCCGGTTTTTCAATATTTCCATCGTCTAGCGACATGACTACCAGGGGGGTATTTCTAAACAGGGTGGCCACGGCCAGGAGGTTTTGCTGCTTTGTTCGGGCGATAATGAGGCTATCGCCGGTGCTGATACCGAATTGAGCCTTGCCGCTGTTGACTTCATTGAGCGCATCCACTGTCGGGCCGCCGCCGGTAAGGGTTACGTCGATATTCTCTTCCGCGTAGTATCCGTTCTCCAAGGCGGCATAAAACCCGGCGTACTCAACGCTGTGGAACCAGCTCAACTGCACATTTACCTTGTCATTCTCGGCAAATGGATTTCCGCTGGCACATGCGCTGATTAAAGATGCGGTTACAGTCAGCAGCATGAAAAGGTGGCTTAGTTTTTTGTTCATTTCTTTCTCCTGCACGTGGTCTTTCCAGATTTCATGATTAAGGTGCTACAAATTGGTTTGTATAAACAGTGCTTAAGTCGATCGGTGCCGCAATCAAATTGAATTCCAACAGAATATCTTGGGTGTTTTTCCAAATGCTTTCGTTCATGGAGCCAAGTGGCCCATCACCGTTGTCAATAAATGGGATTTGTGCTTTCATGACCTCTTCCTGATAGTTAAGGTCAAGGGTGCTGTCATAGGTCAATGCCAGGGCGGCTACTTCTTCAGGATGTTCGATGGCGTACTGATAGCCTTTCATGGTGGCCCGCATCAATCGAGTTGCCAGATCTGGATTCGCGCTGATAAATTCGTCCGTTGCAAAAATGGTGTTGATGTAAACATCGTATCCGTAATCTTTGTAATAGATGAGACTCAGTTCATCGCCTGCTTCCTGGGCCATCACCTGCTGGTCGGTTGCGAACATACCGCTCATGGCATCCATGTTACCGGCCTTGATTTCATTGGCGCCTTGAAAATCCTCGATCAGGGCATAGTTCATGGATTCACGATCCAGCCCTGTGCGGCTCAATAATGCAAGGAAAGGCAGGTCGAAGAAATTGCTCAGGTCGAGTGAATAAACCCCAACGGTTTTACCGACCAGGTCATCCGGTTTTTGAATGTTATCCTCGGCCAACGAGGTGATCGCCAGTGGGTTTTCCTTGAAGATGGTTCCCACAGCCACAAAATTCTGCTGGTTCGTTTTGGCGATGATGATGCTGTCGCCGCTGGTGATGCCGAATTGGGCCTTGCCGTTGAGCACTTCGTCAATCGGGTTGATCTCCGGGCCGCCTGCATTCAGGGTAACTTCGAGGTTTTCGTCTGCGTAATAACCTTTTTCAAGAGCCGTATAGAATCCGGCATATTCCACGCCGTGGAACCAACTAAGTTGCACCGTTACTTTATCGGCTGGCTGTGCGCCACAGGCAGTTAAAAGGATCATGGCAGCGATTAACAGTGTGATTACTACTTTCATTTTTCTGATGTTCATTTTATTTCTCTCCTTATGAGTAATAATGGTTTAAATTTTTAGACTGCGAAGGGCAGCACAAATCGAAAACGTGTGCCTTCGCCGAATTGACTTTCGACAGTGATCTCTCCGCCGTGCTGCTCGATGACGGATTTTACGATGGCCAGACCCAGGCCGTTGCCTTCCACTTCCAGGGCCTTGCCACTGCGCACCCGATAAAAACGATTGAAAATAAAGGGCAGGTCTGTGGCAGGAATGCCATAACCGTTGTCTTCGACTTCAATGGTGATCAAGCCCGGCTTTACCGCCGCACGGACGTGAACATGACCGCCCTGCGGGGTGTATTTGATCGCATTGCTGATCAGATTACGAAATACCTGGCGCAACTGCAACGGGTCGCCGTTGACATGTACCGGGGTGGATATGGGGTCGGCTGTCAGGGTTTGTAATTTTTCCTGCGCCTGTGGGGTAAATTCATGCGCCATTTCGGCGATCAGTTCCTTCATGTTCACAGGTTCATGTTTTTGGGTGGCTTCCAGATCCAGCTGGGCAAGGGCCATCATGTTTTGAACCAATTCCCCCATCGTCTTGGTGGCGTGCTGAATGCGCTCCACAAATTCCTGTTGCTGTTCATTAAGTGGGCCTGCCTGCCCCAAAAGCGTGGTGTATCCACCAATGGAGGTGAGTGGATTTTTCAGGTCGTGCGAGGCGGTCGCAATGAATTCGTTCTTTACCTGTTCCAGGTCTTTGAAATGGCTGACATCATGCAGGATAGCCACCTGACCGCCATCCTCAATAGGGGCAATGAAGGCAGTGAAGGTGCGCTGGTCGGGCCATACGATCTCGCCGGATTTTGCCATCTGGGAGGTATGGGCCTCATGCAACATTTGCACAAACGCTTCATAGCCATGGTCGGTTGGCAGAGGTTGATTAAGTCTTGTCTCAAAATCGGTAAACAATTTCTCGCCAGACGGATTGAGCAGGGTAAGTTTTCCCTGCGCATCGAAAAGCAGAATGGCCTCCGAGGCATGCCGCAGAATGGCGGCAATTCTCTTCTGTTCCTTAACCACCTCGGAATAAAGTTTGGCATTCTCGATGGCGATGGCCGCCTGGCTGGCGATGGCTTGCAACAGCAGCAGATGGTCGGTGTTGAAATAGCTTTCCTGCTCATGGGTCAGGACGATTAGCCCCAGCAGAGCATGGCGCCCATAGAGCGGGATGACAAGGGCGGAGCGGATGGCTCCGTTGGGATCAATCTGCCATAACGGGTCGTTGACCGCATCTTCGATGATCAAACCCTGATGCATATCACGGATGTGTTGGATCAGTTTTTCAGGCGGGGTGAGGGTTTGAATGACATTCGATGGTATCAATTCCACCCGATAGTTCTCCAGCACATGATTTTCTTCGAGGATGAACATATTGCCCTGGATGGCTCCCAGGGTTTCAACAGTGCGCTTGAGCAGGATATCGGCAAGTTCTTTGATATCCATTCGGGCGCTGAGTTGTTTACCGATCTCAGGCAACAGATTAAGCTCACGGTTTCGGCGGCGGATCGCATCCTCTGCCTCTTTCACGCGTAGCTTGGTGCGAATACGGGCCATCAACTCATGACGGTCGAAGGGCTTGGTAACGTAATCGTCCGCGCCGAGGTTTAATCCCGATTGCACATCCGACGGGTCCAGCCGTGCTGCCGTCAGGATGATGACCGGAATATGCGCCACTGCCGGGTCGGAGCGGATCTCTTCCAGAACGGAAAACCCGTCCAGGTTTGGCATGTTTACATCCAAAAGAACGAGGTCGGGCAATTCATCCCGAACCTTGTTCAAAGCTTCAAGACCATCTCGCGCGGCAATGTAATCGTAGCCTTCATATTCGAGATAACGCACCAACAGGGTGACATTATCCGGCATGTCATCGGCTACAAGGATCTTGAATTTGCGCTTGCTGGGGGTCTTCTTTTTGATCGGCTGTGTGGAAAGCTTCATCTCGTCGATCGCTGTCGTGGCGATCTGGCAGATGCGTTCCGGACGTACAGGCTTGATGATGACTTCGTTGACTTTCAACCGCTGTGCGGTGACCTTCAGCCCAGGCACGTCATAGGCTGTGATCAGATAAGTAAAAGCAGGTTTCCCGCCTGGGTGGTTCTGCATTTTTTCGATCAACTCCAACCCGGTCATCTCCGGCATGATCATGTCGGTAAACAAAATATCCACGCCCTTGTTCTTGACCTTTTCAAGGGCGTCGAAACCGTTCATGGCCGAGATCACATCCACGGCCGGGCCAATTTGGGCAAGGGCGCGTGCCAGGGTCGTCGCGGTGTTGGGATGATCGTCCACAACGAGGATACGTACCTGATCTTGGGAAGTGGGTTCTGAAGTTTTCATCCCTTGTATTTTCTATGGAATCCGGGCTTGAACCGATAGGTTGGAGAGGTAAAAGTTGGGAAAAGTTGGGAAACGAAAAACCCGCCTCCGGTCAAGCCGGAAGCGGGTTCTATCCATGAAAAGGGAGCCAACCCTGAGAGGGATTCCTCCTAATCTGTCACGAGCCGATAGCCTGTGCCGCGTACATTGAGCAGGTGAACCGGGTTATGAACATCCGCTTCAATGGCCTGGCGTAACTGGTGAATGTGCCATTTGGACAGTTCCTGAGACTCGCGCAGGTCAGTTTGATACCCCTGCGACTCAGCCACAAGGGTTTGATAATCGACCACATCCGGTGCATGGCGCGCCAATACCACCAGATAATCGAAGGAAGTGGGCGGAATATTGACGATCTGCTCGTCGCGGATTACCCGGCGGGCCTGCAGGTCCAACACAATCGGCCCGCGCTTGATGAAGCGTTCCTTATCCACCACCCTTGATGGGTTTACTGGCTGGGCCGGTAGGATGGAGCTTTCGCGCTCTTCTAGGCTTTTCAATTCTGCCTGAAGACTTTCGATCTGCTGGGTGATCTCTCTCTTACGTTTTTCGGTTTGCTTTTTGAGCAGGATCGACCTTGTGCGCTCGATGATGACCTCGGGCTTGAGCGGTTTCATCAGATAATCGGTGGCTCCGTGGCGCAGGGCCTCCACTGCTGAGTTGACATCTGGCTGGGCGGTGAAAAGAACGACGGGCAAGGTGGGGTAATTGGCATTGATCAGTTTGAGCGCCTCCAGACCCTGGATGCCGGGCATACGCAGATCGGTCAGGATCATGTCGAAGCGGGTGGTCTTAAGAAAATCCAGCCCCTGCTCAGCGCTTTCAGCAGTCGTGACCTCGAACCCGGCCTGCTGTAGAACGCGAGCCAGGGTTTTGCGCAGTGTGGCTTCATCATCAATTATAAGGATATGGCCGGTTACATTCATTTGTTCACCGCTTGGTCAACAGGCAGCCAGACTCGAAAGGTTGCGCCGCGGTTGTAATTGTTATCCGCCTCGATACGCCCGTTATGTTTCATGACGATATCGTGGGAAATGGTCAGTCCAATGCCCGTCCCGCGTTGTTTGTTGGTAATGAAGGGGTCAAAGATGAGAGGAAGCAGGGAAGAGGGAATCCCGCTGCCCGTATCTGAAACGGTCATGAGGACCTCGTGAGTGTCATATTGGTATCTCGTGTATACGGTCAACTTGCCGCCGTTGGGCATGGCTTCTACAGCGTTCATCAACAGGTTCAATGCTACTTGCCTTATCTGGTCCGGCAGGGCTGTGATGATGGGAAGCTCGGGGTCGGGATTGAACTCGAAAACCACCTCGTTCTTGCGCAGGTGTGTTGCGATCAATGCAAATAATTCCTCGATGATCCTGTTGACCTGAGTTGGCCGAAAATCCTCTGTCTGGGTGGGGCGGTAAGTGGTGCGCAGTCTGTCGATCATACCGGCCATGCGTTCGGATTCGGCCAGCACGATATCCAGGTCATTCAGCCCCTGTGGAGAAATACCCTTCTCCTCGCGTAGGAGGAAGAGGGCATTTTGAATAGCTTGAAGCGGATTGTTCAATTCATGCGATACGGAGGCGAGCAGGCGTCCCATGATGGCCAGGCGTTCATTTTGCACCAACTGATTGCGGATGGCTTTTTCCTGCTGGAGGGATTTTTGCAGATTTTCGTACAGATCCGCCTTTTGCAGGGAAGCTGCCAGCTGATCTGCAACGACCCCAACAAGTTGAAGGTCGCGCGGGGTGAAATCTTTCATTTCCGATTGTTGAATATCCAGAATGCCCAGAAGCTGTTCCCCGGCCTTGATGGGCACAGCCATTTCTGATTTTATTTCCGGTCGTATGGGATTTTTGATGTGAAAGATAACCTGGTCGACGTCATTAGTGAAAAAGGGTTTCCGTGTTTCTGCAACGTGCCCGATAATTCCGGAACCCACTTTGAGCGAGTGATTCTTTTCTTTTAGTAATTGACCTGTTTCACCACTGCTTGCCTTCAGAATGAAGTCACCTGTTTTGGGTTCGATCAAATAGACTTGGACCAGGTGATAGCCGAAATTCTTTTCCAAAAGATCAACGGCATCGTCGAGCAATTCCTCGGCGTTAAGGGCCAACAATCCACGACTAATTCGGTAGAGGGCATTCGTTTCGCGCAGGGCCTTTTGGGTACTTTCCAGCAGGCGTGCATTTTCGATCGCGATAGCGGCATTTGCGCCCAGGGTACGAAGAAGGTTGGCCTCATTTTGGGCGAAGGCATTGGGTTTCTTGCTCTGTACGCTGATGGAGCCCAAGGTCTTTTCGCCGCTAATGATCGGAGTCACCATAAGCGAACGGAACTGGACCGGAATACCAAAGTTCAGGAAGCGCTTGTCGGTATGAACATCCGTAACGTTTAGGGTTTCTCCTGAGATGATGGCCTGCCCGGCAATTCCTTCGCCTAGCTTCAGCTTTGCCTGGCCCGCCCAGGCGTTTTGAAAACCAACAGCCGCCTCAGGCATCAGCAGATTATTTTCCTCATCCAGGCTGTGGATCACGGCCTGCTCGGCGCCAGGGATCAATTCTTTTGCCGAATTGACGATCAACTCCAGAACGTTTGTATAACTGACCCGTTGCTTTTCGCTCAGTGCGAGTGAAATTTTTGCCAGGGCATCTGATTCCTGTAAACGTCTTGTCAGCTCGAGGTCTTTTTGTGCATTCCACAAGGCAACAGCGATGTGTTTTGCGGCATGTTCCGCACGCTCGATTTCCCAGGATGTAAAATGATGCGGCGAATTGTAGGCAACGATTGCTGCTCCTAATTTACGCTCCCTCACGATCAACGGAATACCCAGGACGGAACGTGCCGGATACTTTTTTGCGATCTCAACGCTTACATAGGGAGAATTAAAAACATCATCTGCGGCAAGGACACGTTCTGCCTGTAACACAGATGCGGTCATGGTTACAAGATAAGGATCGCTCCTGTTTGAAGAATATGGCCTTTCAAGATTTGCTGTGGATGTCGAGGGGATCGTCAGCAATCGCTCTTCATCCCAGCGAGTGATATAACAATCATCCGCATTTGTTAATTTCGCCATGTTGCCGGCCAATTCACTCAATGTCGAATTGAGATCCTTGGAAAGCAGGATTGTGCGTGTCATATCATTGAGCAATTCCAGGTATTGCTCGCGGGCAGATAAAGCCTCTTCTGCCAGTTTACGGGCTGTAATATCCAGCATAAATCCCTGGCGGAAGATGACCCTTCCGTTGTTGTCCAGAATATCCATGGCCTCATCCAGAAACCATCTTATCTCTCCGCTGCGTGTGATTAGCCTGTATTCCGATTTGAACGGCTCCCCGCTTTTTTGGACATGTTCGATCTCCTCCACGATCCTTTTTTGGTCATCGGGATGCATTTGCCTTAACCACAGCTCAGGATCTGCGGTCCACTCCTCCTGGGTGAAACCCAGGGATGTGATCTGTGGGCTGATATAGGTCACACCGACATGCTGATTTAACCTAGCCATATAGATAATCGGCGGTATTTTTTCTGCAAGAGTGCGATATTTAGTTTCAGCACTGCGCAGGTTTTCCTCCGACAGGCTGCGCTCGGCGATTTCTGTAACAAGATCACTGATCGCCCGCCCGGTTACCAGTGTAATCCCACACAGGAAAAGGATGTCAAGATTTGTGGATAAAAGATTGATGTCATCGGCGGTAAATGACCCAAGCCGGTCGGCCAGAATCATCGGCAGCAAAAATGCCAGAGAACCAAACCAACTCGTGCCGAGGGCGGCAATGTTTACCCCATAACGTATGGAGATCAAGATCAGCAGCAGCCCATGCCCAACCCGTAGTTCATGAATCGGGGATAACAGGATTAAAACCAGGATGGTCAGGAAACTACCTGAAATAAGAATACCATCCAGCAGTTTTTTTTTGTCGTCTGGAAGGAATTGAACAACAGGCAGATGTTCTCTTATAAGAGTCCAGCCTTTATCGGTCATAGGTTTGGTGAAGATTGTCAACAAGGGTACTGCGAAGACAAGCTTGGTTGTCAGATCAGCCGTGAACATCAGTTGCCAGGTCGTCCAGCCAGCATGTTGATCTATATTCCCCAAAATAAAAAGTTGTGACACCAGATATATACTGGCTATGAAAGTTGGTACAAGACAGCCAAGTATCAGAAAATGAAGAATGCTGCTTAAGTTAGGCAGCCAGCTTTTCCCTTTTGCGATTTTCACAAAGAAAAGCCAGCTTAATCCGACCTCGAGTGTTTCGGGCAGGGCATATAACAAAGACCATTTCCATGGCAGGCCCCAGAGCGGAGTACAAAGTACAGCATTCAGATAAATCCCCGGCAAGGCCCGCGGCCCCCACCAGTAGACCATGACGATGCCAAGCGCGGTGGGCAGATACCAGAGGGATGTGCCTGGGGATGTCTTGAAACTTAATGAGATCCAGGTGCCTGCATTGGCAATGAAAAATGGCAGCACCCAGGTCCACCATGGAAGGGAGGAGGTTTGTTTTCCATTCTTTGGCGGCGGGTTACTGGATATGCTCATGAATTTGGAGGAAAACCTTCGTCTGAACTTTGCCTGGGGAGTCAGGCTGGAATTATAGCCGTGATCATTTGCTGGATTATTTCAATTGTAAATTAACTTTCAATGATTAAACAAATAAAAATCCGCTTTCTGTTGTATCAGAAAGCGGATTTCAGGAAGCGGACTATTTTGCGTATTCTGTCGCCCGCGTCTCGCGGATGACCGTTACACGGATCTGACCGGGATATTGCATGGTCTCTTCGATCTTCTTGGCAATGTCGCGCGCGAGGCGGGTGGAGCCAAGATCGTCGATCGTCTCGGGCTTGACGAGGATGCGGACTTCACGTCCCGCTTGGATGGCGAAGGCTTGCTGTACGCCTTCGAAGGACATGGACATTTCTTCCAGCGAGCGGATGCGCTTGATATAGGCTTCGAGGTCTTCGCGGCGGGCACCAGGGCGCGCACCGGAGATGGCGTCTGCGGCTTCGGCGATGACTGCTTCCACGGTTTCCTGGTCAACTTCATGGTGGTGTGAAGCGATGGCATTCACCACGATGGGGTTTACACCGTACCGTTTGCAGAATTCTGCACCGAGCCCGGCGTGTGTTCCTTCTTGATTGTGATCCATGGCTTTGCCGATGTCGTGCAGGAAGCCACCCAGCTTGGCAAGTTCCACGTTCGCGCCGATCTCAGCAGCGAGGATGCCAGCCAGTTTGGAGACTTCTATTGCATGGGCGAGCTGGTTCTGACCATAGGAGGTGCGGAACTTGAGTCGTCCCATCATGCGCAATACTTCGGGGTGCAAACCAGAGACGTTGGCATCGTAGGCGGCTTGTTCGCCCGCTTCATTGATGATCTTTTCCACGGCGCGGGTTTCATCGTCGATCACTTTTTCGATGTGAGCCGGGTGAATGCGTCCGTCAAGGATCAGTTTGGAAAGAGCGCGGCGGGCGATCTCACGGCGTACTGAGTCGAAACATGAGATGGTCACAGAGTCAGGCGTGTCGTCTACGATCACATCCACACCAGCAGCCTGTTCGAAGGCTTTGATGTTGCGACCGTTACGACCGACGATGCGTCCCTTCATCTCCTCGCTGGGCAGGGTGACCACGGCACGAGTGACTTCTGCTACATGCTCAGAGGCGACGCGCTGAATGGCGTCGGCAATGAGTTTGCGGGCGCGTTTCTCGCCTTCTTCGCGGGCTTCGGCTTCGATCTGACGGATGATGCGTGCCATGTCGCCGCGGGCTTCTTTTTCCACTGCAGCGAAGAGGTCTTTGCGGGCTTCATCCTGCGTCATCTGTGCGATCTCTTCGAGCTTCTTCATTTGATCTTCGAAAAGTTTTTCGGCTTCGTTGTGACGCTTGTCAATTTGGGATTGACGGCGGTTGAGGTTTTGTTCGCGCTGTTCGATCTTGTCGTAGCGGCTGTCCACTTCGGTGCGGCGTTTTTCGAGACGCTCGGTGTCGCGGTTCAATTCGATACGGCGTTCTTTGATCTCGCTTTCGGCGGCCTGGATGATCTTGGTGGCGTTATCCTGCGCGCCCTTGACGATCATGTTCGCCTGGGTTTGAGCAGCTTTCAGAATATCATCCGCCCGTTCCTGCCTTGCCTTGGTTGCGCGATCCACTTGGTAGCGATGGAAGAAGTACCCTGCTGCGGCGCCGACGACCAGCGCCAGAATACCTATCAAAGTTATGATGATCGGATTCATGTCATGTCCTCATCTTCGTATTTAGTTTCCTCTGTATGCGTCTCGTTCCAAACGCGGGTGACAACGGACGTAACAACAGAGTAAGGGAAGCCGCGCCTTGCGAGGTGTTCGGAAAGTTTCTTGCGAAACTCGCTCCACTCCAGACCTTGGAATCTGGGTGCCCGTTTTCGGGCGGTTTCGTACGCCAGAGCTTCTTCATCGACATTGGCAACAGCCTCTTTGACCGTTTCCTCATCGAGCCCTTTTTGACGAAGTTCCATCGTCAATGCGCGGCGGCTGCGTGGACGGAAGGTACTGCGATTTTCCACCCACGCTTGGGCAAATTCATTGTCGTTGGCGAGCCTGTTCTCGCGGAGGCGGGTCATCGTGTATTCGATGGCGGCTTCGGAGTATTCGTGCTTTTTCAGGTTCTGCCGTATTTCTTTTTCAGAACGTGCGCGATAACTAAGGAAGAGCAAAGCCTGTTGCAGTGCCCGTTCGCGCATGTCTTCGGCTTGCAGGGCGGCGATCTTTTCTTCACTGAGTACGTCGCCAACCTTGAGCCATGCGGCTGTGATGCGCGCCAGCCCGAAGGCGAATTCCCCGTCCAGGTGGATGTTCACCCGATTGGGATTCTTCTTTTGCACTTCGAGGGCGGTTATCTTTTTCATGTTAAAAGCACACAGCCGAGACTTCCGAAATATCGGCCTCGGCTGTGAAAATGTCTGGGTTGGTAGACCAGGTCCGGGGAAGGCGTGAGGCGCAGCCCGGATAAGTCAAAAGACGTGACGAGGTTAAGTCACGTTCGGCACTTTAGGTTTAGGGTGAAGCCAATCGTCTTGTCAAAATTTGCATCCTAGGCAGGACTTCACAAAATAACTCCCAAAACCGGGGGAGGATCGTGCGCGAAATTTTCCAGTCAGTTTCAAGCATAGGCCGCAAGTGCGGCGGAAGTTTTACAGTGTTTCCTTAATTATACATGAATTTTAAGATTTGTTAACATTGGCCTTTCGTGACAATGGAATATGGGGATATGGATTTGTTCTGATTTTTGTAGGTATAATCCGATTCAGCGAAATCGAACCATCGAGGAGTTGTCATGGATGAACGGCAGATGAGCGATGCTGAAGAGACGGGCAGAGTCCGTAGAATTTTTGCGTTTTTTGGCATTTATATTCTTCTCTTAAGTCAATTTTTAGTGTTTTCCAAAGAAGTGCAGGAGACAGACTTTCTGCCGCCATATACCTGGCTTGCCATTGCAGGGGTGATCGTTTTGATCTTCAGTCAGATGATCCCTGAGGCGCCTTTTTGGAAAAAAGTATCCCGTTGGTGGGTCTTCGATGAAAAGGTGTTTTGGATCTTTGCAGGTGTGTTGTTCTCAGCTTTGGCGATGATGGCCACCTCTTTCTTCATGGTCTTTGCCCGGGTCAATTACATTCCAGTCATCACGGTCTGGCTGATGGGTGCAATATGCTATGTGTATGCCTTCAGGTATTCGACGCCCTCCATAGACTTTAAGGCAGTCACCGAATGGTTTCGGGCCCATCGGTATGAGATCCTTTCGGTTGTTCTCGTCACGGCCCTGGCGGTTGCAATTCGTTTTTACAGGTTGGGGGAAGTACCGCGTGTTCTCGATGGTGATGAAGGAGCTGTGGGGCTTTCTGCACAAAATACGGTGGCCGGTGCTCTTACCAACCCGTTTGCCTTGTGGGATAACTTTGGCTCCCTTTATCTACAGTTGATCAATTTCTCACTTAGGGTGTTCGGCATTAATGCTTTTGCTTTGAGGCTGCTGCCCGCCATTGGCGGGGCTCTGGCAGCCCCTTCGGTGTATCTTTTAGGCCGCGCTATCGGTGGCCATCGCATTGGGCTGGTGGCGGCATTTCTTATTGCAACCTCTCACTCTCACATGCATTTCAGCCGGATCGCCTCCGTGGCCTATATCCATGGGACGTGGTTGGCGCCGCTCGAGTTATATCTGCTTTACAGTGGACTTGAAAAGCGGCAGTCCTGGAGGACGGCGCTTGGCGGGACTCTGCTGGCGATCCATTTTTCTGTTTATCTAACTGCGCAGGTGGTTGCAGCGCTTATATTGGTCTATATGATCATCGCATTTTTGTTCTATCGGCCCTGGTTCAAACAGCGTTTGGTGCAGGCCGGGGTATTTTGGGGCGGCTTTCTAACGATGATCCTGCCCACTGCTTACTATATCTTCAATAACCCGGGCGAATTCTTTAACCGGCTGAGCAAGGATGGAACGTTTCAATCTGGCTGGCTGGAAATAACCATGCAATCTACAGGGCAGAGCGCTGTGGAACTCTTGCTTGGCCGTGTAGCCCATGTTTTTCTATCATTGATCTATTTCCCAGCCAGGGATTTCTATGGTTCTCCCGCACCCATGTTGAGCATGATCTCAAGTGTCATGTTCCTGGCTGGGTTGGGACTTGCGCTTTGGCGGCTTAGAAACCCAGGCTATCTTTTGTTGAATGGCTACTTTTGGGCTGCCACGGTATCGATCGGCCTGTTCGCGCTTCCTCCTTCGGCTGATTCCTATCGCATGTTGATGGCTTTTCCCGCCGCCATGATCATGGCATCTGTTGGGTTGGAGCAGATATTAAAGATGTTTGGGCTTGAATGGAACACCCGGAGAGTCGCTTATACGTTTTCGGTGGTCGCGGTTCTTGCCAGCCTGCTAGTTTTCAACTTGTGGACATACTATGCAGATTTTGCAGGCCGCTGTAAATTTGCAGAGAACATCATTGGTCGTTATGCCTCCTATCTCGGGCAGCAGATCAGTGAGACAGACAGCGAACAGCAGGTTTATATGTTAAGTGATGGAGAATATATTCATGGTACACATCCGTCAACATACTTTCTTAGCAAAAGCAGACCTGTCATTAATTTCCCTGACCCGGTGGATAGCCTGAACCCTGTATCTGGTGAAGTGATCATCGCTCCGCCAAGCCGTATCGAAGAGTTGGCGGCCTGGGCACGCGCGCACCCCGGCGGCGACCTGCACTATAAATATGACTGCGACGACGTTATCCTGCTTTCCTATATTGTCCCATGATGAGGTCTGTTGGACCCGCGTGAATATGAGGTGATGGCCCGGGAGGAGGAGCGTCATTGGTGGTATCTTGGCATGGCGTCCATCACACGAGCATTGCTCAATCGTTGGGTGAAGCCTGAACGTTGTTTGAATATTCTGGATGCAGGCTGCGGCACCGGCGCCGCCATGACCACCTATCTTTCGGAATACGGCGATGTGACTGGCGTTGATTTGTACGCGGAAGCGGTGACAGTAGCCCGTAAACGAAATGCCTCCCGCCTCGTCCGCGCCTCTGTGCTGGACCTACCGCTTGCTCCTGCTTTCTTTGACCTTGTCACCAGCTTCGACGTTTTATACGAGCGCGGCGTCTCGGATGAAATTTGCGCACTGAATGAATTTTATCGAGTGCTGAAACCCGGCGGACAAGTCCTTGTGCGCCTGCCCGCCTACAACTGGTTGCGCGGGCGGCACGATGAACGAGTCCATACCCGGCGGCGTTTTACCAGGGGTCTCTTGAAATCCCTGTTGGAACAGAGCAGCTTTCAAGTGCAACATCTTTCTTATGCAAATATGTTTCTGTTCCCGCTAGCGCTGGCAAAACGCATCGGCGAACGTTTCGTCCCGCCGAGTGACAACGAATCAGACTTTGCCGTTGGCGGGTTGAACAATATATTCAGGCGCATTCTCTCATGGGAAGCGCCCATTGCTTCCAGATGGGGGTTGCCATATGGATTGAGTGTGATCGCGATCGCGAGAAAACCATAAATGAACATGACAACGGAGCCGGATCGTAAACGAATAAACAGCATCAGCGCCGTCTTCCCGGCCTACAACGATGGTGGGACGATCGCCAGCATGATCGCTGCCGCATCCGTTGCCTGCCGCCAGGTGACGGAGGATTTCGAGATCATCGTCGTCAACGATGGGAGTTCGGATTACACGGCCTCCATGTTGGAGGAAATGCAGGCGAGATACCCGGAATTGCGCATCATTACCCACGAAAAGAATCGCGGATATGGTGGCGCGCTCAAAAGCGGATTCTCCGCCGCCTCGAAGGAATGGGTTTTCTACACCGACGGCGATTCTCAATACAACCCATTGGAACTGACCGAACTGGCACGAAAAGTCTATGAAGGTGCCGACCTGGTCAACGGTTACAAACTCACGCGCAATGATTCGTTCGCCCGCGTGGTCATCGGGCGGGCCTATCACTACCTGGTGAAATTCCTGTTCAACATCCGCATCCGCGATGTGGATTGCGACTTTCGCCTGATCCCGCGCCACGTCCTGCAGGGCGTGGCGTTGAAGAGCGTCAGCGGGGCCATCTGTTTGGAGCTGGTGAAAAAAATAGAAGATGCAGGATATGTGTTCGCAGAAGTCCCAGTCAACCATTATTCGCGTAAGTATGGCATCTCCCAGTTCTTTGTGCCGTGGCGGGTCATTCGCACCCTGCAACAGATTGCTAAGTTGTATTGGATGTTAGTGGTTAAGAAGGAACATCTCCGTAAAAAATCATAATGGATATTGAAACCATCTACGAAAATCAGAAGGCGTTGATCACAGGCGGGCTTGGTTTTATCGGCAGCAATCTTGCGCGCAAACTTCTTGACCTTGGCGCAGAGGTGACCATTTACGACAACGCCGACCCGGAGTCAGGGGCGAATCTATTTAATCTGGAGGGAATCAGGCATCGGGTTAAAGTCATCGAGGCGGATATTCAAGATGAAGCGCGATTAACAGAAGCAGTTCAAGGTCAAAAATATTTATTCAATCTTGCGGGGGAGATGAGTCATATTGGCAGCATGCAGGACCCATTCAAGGATTTGAACGTCAATGCGGTGGGACAGTTGAAACTTTTGGAAGTATGCCGAATGACGAACCCGGGGATCAACATTGTCTTTGCAGGGACGCGGCAGGTCTATGGCCGCCCAACCTATTTGCCAGTGGATGAGAAACATTTGCTGACCCCGCTTGATAACAATGGCGTAAGCAAGCGCGCGGGCGAGATGTATCACATCGTGTACAACCGCGTGCATGACATGGCGACCTGCGTGCTGCGTATGACGAACACCTACGGCCCGCGGATGCGCATCCGTGATGCGCGTCTGACATTCATCGGCTGGTGGTTCCATCGGCTATTGAGAGGGAGGCCGATTCAGATCTTTGGTGACGGAAGCCAGATCCGTGATTTCAATCATGTGGACGATGTGGTGGATGCGCTTTTGCGCTGTGCGAGCAATGCATTGGCGCATGGAAAGATCTATAACCTTGGCGCAGAACCGATCAGCCTGCTACACCTTGCGCAACTGCTGATCGACGTGCATGGAAGTGGAAGATATGAGGTTGTGCCTTTTCCAGAGGGGCGCAAACGAATCGACATTGGCGATTATTATGGCGATTACAGCCTGATAAAAAAAGAAGTGGGCTGGCAGCCTCATGTTTCGCTTCGGCATGGACTCAAGACCATGCTCGAATATTATTATCAGCATAAGGAACATTATCTTTAATGGACATCATCCCCGCATTTGAACTGCGCAAACAGTATGAAACGATCCGCCATGAAGTGGAGAGTGTAACGGCGCGGATCATGGCGGGCGGCTCCTATATTTTGGGTGGGGAAGTTTCGGCATTCGAAGCAGAGTTCGCGGAATATTGCAGCGCCTCACACGCGCTCGGGGTTGCTTCTGGAACCGATGCCTTGCAGCTTTCGCTGATGGCTTGTGGCATTGGCGCTGGGGATGAAGTCATCGCGCCATCTCATACGGCCGTTGCGACTTTCGCCGCCATCGAAATGACCGGCGCGCGCCCGGTGCTGGTGGATATTGATCTGGCGCGTTACACGATTGACCCTGCTCACATTGCGAAGGCAATCACGCCGCGTACTCGCGCAATCATTCCCGTACATTTATATGGCTGCCCCGCCGACATGGATGTCATTCTTGAAATTGCGCGTGAGAAAGAACTTTTCGTTGTTGAAGATGCTGCGCAGGCGCATGGCGCAGCCATTCACGGACGCAGAGTCGGTTCGTTGGGCGATATTGCCGCGTTTAGTTTTTATCCCACCAAGAATCTCGGCGCATTCGGCGATGGCGGAGCAGTGGTGACGAATAACTCTGAGCTGGCCGAGAAGGTAAGGCTCTTGCGTCAGCATGGTTGGAAAGAACGCTACATTAGCCAGGTAAAAGGAATCAACAGCCGCCTCGATGAATTGCAGGCGGGTATCTTGCGCGTTAAACTACGGCATTTGGAGGAATGGAATCAGCGCCGCAGGCAGATCGCCAGCCTGTACTTTGACCTGCTCTCGAAATCGGATTTACCCCTCCCGCCTCGACCTTCGGACGTTGAGCCGGTTTTCCATCAATTTGTGATTCGCCACCCGAGGCGGGATGCGCTTCGAGAATACTTGAAATCGCAAGGGATTCAAACCCTGGTGCACTACCCGCTTCCGGTCCACCTTCAGCCTGGGTATGCAAACCTGGGCCTGGGTCGTGGGAGCCTGCCCAGGTCCGAGAGAGCGGCGGACGAAGTCCTATCCCTGCCACTTTACCCCGAGTTGACCGAGGAACAGGTGAGGCGTGTGGCGCAGGCTGTCCTCACATTTCCGAACCGGTGAGTGACTAGATAGGAATTGTGAGTAACTTTTTGGCGATTGGGGGTAAAAAATAGTGGGGCGGTTGGTCTATGCCCAAAGTCGTGACAAAAGCAACTACTCCCGCCGGGCAAGTCGTGCGATAATTTTAGTGATAGTCGCCTTGCGAAGTATATTGCTATCAAAAATCTCTGGAGGCTGTATGGCAAAATTCACACGTGAAGACGCACTTGAATATCATCGTTTGAAAGGCAAGCCCGGCAAAGTGGCGATCGTACCCACCAAGCCGATGGATACGCAGAGGGATTTGAGTTTGGCCTATTCGCCCGGCGTGGCGGAACCGGTGCTTGAGATCGAAAAGAATCCTGAAGATGCCTATGAATACACCTCAAAGGGCAACCTTGTCGCCGTGGTCTCCAACGGCACCGCCATTCTTGGCCTTGGTGACCGGGGCGCACTGGCCAGCAAGCCGGTGATGGAAGGCAAGGGCGTTCTCTTTAAGAAATTTGCCGATATCGATGTGTTCGATATCGAACTCGACTCCCACGACCCGGATGAGATCATCAAGGTGGTTGCTGCCATTTCCCCGACCTTCGGCGGGATCAACCTTGAAGATATCAAAGCCCCCGAATGTTTTTATATTGAAGAAGAACTGAAGAAGATGTTGAACATCCCCGTCTTCCACGATGATCAGCATGGGACAGCGATCATTTCGTCGGCGGGTCTGGCAAATGCGCTTGAGATCGTCGGCAAGAAGCATGAAGAGATTCGCCTGGTCATCTCCGGCGCGGGCGCTTCGGCGGTTTCCTGTGCCGAATTGGCGATCAGTTGGGGTGTTAGGCGCGAGAATATCATGCTCGTGGATACCAAAGGCGTCGTTTACAAGGGGCGCAAGGAGGGCATGAACAAGTACAAGGAACGCCTTGCCGTGGATGATAAAGGTCACCGCACCCTGGCAGATGCCGTTCGTGATTCGGATGTGTTCTACGGACTCTCCGTTGCGAACGTGCTCTCTCCTGAAATGGTCAAGACCATGGCCCCGGATCCGATCATTTTTGCCATGGCAAACCCCGACCCGGAGATCCGCCCGGAACTGGCGAAGGAAGCGCGCAAGGATGTCATCATCGCTACCGGGCGTTCCGATTACGCCAATCAGGTTAATAATGTATTGGGTTTCCCGTTCATCTTCCGCGGCGCGTTGGATGTGCGTGCGAAACAGATCAATGAAGAAATGAAGTTTGCGGCCTCGAAGGCGCTGGCCGCTCTTGCCAAGGAAGACGTGCCTGATTCGGTTGTCCGCGCGTATGGCGGGGAGACCATCAAGTTCGGGCGCGAGTACATCATTCCCAAGCCGCTCGACCCGCGTGTGTTGTTATGGGAAGCCCCTGCCGTTGCCGAGATGGGCATGAAGACGGGCATGGCGCGCAAGACCATCGACATCGACGAATATCGCGAACAACTTGCCTTCCGTCAGGGCAAGGGCGAGCGTATCCGCTATTTCTTCCAGAACAAGGCCCGCTCCTCGGGCGGCAAGAAGCGCGTGGCGTTTGCTGAAGGCGAAGAACTGAAGATCATCCGCGCGGCCTATCAAATTCAGGAAGAAGGCATTGCCACTCCGGTGTTGATCGGTCGTCAATCTGTTATTGATGCACAGTTGCACCAGTTGGGCATGGATTACCAGCCGCAGGTTGTTGACCCGAATACTTTTGAGAGAGCTGAAGCCTATGCCAAAGCCTATCATGAGATCCGCCAGCGCAAGGGCGTAACCCTGAGCGACTCGCTTAAAAAGGTGCGCGACCCCAACATCTTCGGTTCATTGATGGTGAAGATGGGCGACGCCGAAGCCTTTGTCTCCGGCCTGACCTATGATTATCCTGATGTGATCCGCCCGGCCTTGCAGGTACACCACACCGTTCCCGGTGTGACACGTGCAGCGGGCGTGTATATCATGATCGTGGAGGATAAGGTTTATCTCTTCACGGATGCCACTGTGAATATTGACCCAACGGCGGAAGACCTGGCGGAGATCGCCATTCTGGCCGCGGACTTTGCCCGCAAGATCGAGATCGACCCGCATGTGGCCTTCCTCTCGTTCTCGAACTTCGGTTCCACTCCGCACCCGCTTTCAGACAAGGTGCGCAAGGCGGTGCAGATGGTCAAGTCCCGCCGGCCAGACCTGCGCGTGGATGGCGAGATGCAGGCCGATACTGCGGTGGTTCCGGAGATCATGGAGGAGCGCTATCCGTTCAGCGCGGTGAGAGATGCCAATGTGCTGGTCTTCCCATCGCTGGAGTCGGCAAATATTGCCTACAAATTGCTTTCCCACCTCGGCAATGCCAAAGCCATCGGGCCTATCCTGCTTGGAATGGGCGCTCCGGTTCATGTGTTGCAGACCGGTGACGATGTCAACGCTATTGTGCAGATCGCTTCGGTGGCGGTGATGGATGCAATGGGGAGGTAGGTTAGAGTTGCTTAGTTAAGTAGTTGAGTAGTTGAGACCCTGGGTGATGAGCCTGGGGTCTTTTTATATCCACCTGCTATGATCGATTGCCCATCGCCTGTAAAAGGTATAATTCCGAACCGACTTCAATACCAAAGGAAAACTTCGTGAACGATCTCGAATCCATCGCCCGTAAAATCACCGCCATCCTATTCGCCCAACAGTCCCTCGCCTCGGCGGGTTTTATTGCTGCCGCGACTCTCAACTCCATTGTGGGCAAGGAGCTGAGTCAAAACTCCAGTTGGGCGGGCGTGCCGACGGCTGTGTATCTTTTAGCAGGCGCATTCTCGGCCTTCATGTGGGGCTACGTCTACGACGCCATCGGCAGGCGCAACGGCCTAACGGCCGGACTCAGCACAGGCGTGATCGGTTCCGGTGTTACCTTTTATGCCATTGCGATTCATTCCTTTGCGCTGTTCCTGGGTGGCATGGTCTTGATGGGCATTGCAAACTCGGCGGTGACCTTGGGTCGTTTTGCCGCCGCCGAAGTGAACAAGCCGGAGAATCGCGGACGTGCCATCTCGAACGTGGTCATCGGCGGGACGGTGGGTTCGGTCATCGGTCCGTTCGTGACGGGGCCGGCTGGGTCGTTGGTCGGTTCGTGGGGCATCGATGAACTGGCGGGTGCGTATCTTGTGGCGGCGGTCTTGTTTGCAATTGGGGCCGTGGTTGTCTTTGCGGGTCTGCGGCCCGACCCGCGCGAGATCGGGGCTCAGGTGGCGGAACAATTCCCTGAAACGCTGATCAGGCATAAACACGTGCGAAGCGTGTTCGAGATTTTCCGTCAACCGGCGGCATTGGTAGCGCTCTCCAGCATGGTGCTCGGGCAGATGGTGATGGTGCTGGTCATGGTTATCACCTCCCTGCACATGCGCGGGCATAACCACGAACTGACGGATATTTCTGCGGTCATCGCGTCGCATACTTTTGGCATGTACGCCTTTTCGATTCTCTCTGGCCGCCTCGCCGATAAATGGGGGCGCGGCGTTGTCATTCTGATCGGTTCCGCCACGCTGGTGGTGGCTTGCATTGCCGCGACCATCTCGCCCGATGTGTTGCCGTTGGGCGTGGCCTTGTTCCTGCTCGGCCTGGGCTGGAATTTTTGTTTCGTCGGCGGCTCGGCTTTGCTGGCCGACCAACTCTCCCCGGCGGAACGCGCGCGTACCCAGGGACTCAACGACCTGATGGTCGGTCTAGCTTCTGCGTTCGGAAGTTTGGAAAGCGGCTTCATCTTCACCTCGCTTGGCTACAATATGATGGCCTACGTCAGCGCGGCAGTGGCCTTGGTGCCGCTTGCGGTCGTCGTGGTTTGGATGAGTAAAAAGCCCGCCTCACTAAAACCTGCCTGATGAAAAAAATTCTCGGCCCGCATTCCAGATTGTTTTTCTTGTTCTTCGCCCTCGGCGCGGGCTTGACCTTTGCGCTCGGCGGGTATATTCAATTTCACTCGCTCAGCAACGACTATTGGAATATTCTATATTACGGGCGCGGCATGACTCTCGCCCAGCCCGAGTCGTTATATAACGGATTCTATCCATTTGGATACGCCTTCCTGATCGGGCAACTGCCGTTCACGTATGTGCTTCCGCTATCGTATCTTCTCAACGCGCTTCTCACCGGACTGTTCACTGCTTCTGTTTCGACGCTGATCTCCTACACCCGGTCTTTGATCGCCACACTCACTGCTTTCCTTGCCTCGCTTGCTGCGCCGTTCGTCTTTCAAAATGCGCATGCTCTCGGGCCGGATATTGGTGCGGCGGCCTTTGTCTCCTTTGCCGTGTTTATGATGTGGCGGGGCCGCATCGAAGGCAGCGACGAAGAGCTCTCCGATCTGAACGCCGCCCTTATCGGCGCATCCCTCGGGCTTGGCTTCTTGTGGCGCACTCATGCGTTGATCTCCGCCCTGGCAGTGTTCGCTGGCTTTCTTCTGGCCATCGGCCTTCGCCCACTCCGCCCTCGTTTGTGGATGCTTGGCGTATTCTTCGCCTTTGTCGCCACGCAGGTGATTGTCAACCTAGTTTCCGGGCATGGCCCATTGGAAACTGCCCAAGCGTTCAACCTATATAAATTCCTCTCCGGGTTGGATTGGACTCATCCGCCCACCCCGGCGGAGCTTGAGAATTTTTCCTTTATAAAAGCGGTCATGGCCGACCCGCAAGCTTTCCTTGGAACCTACCGCATTCCCTTCTTTTTCCTTCTCTCCTTTTCCTGGACGTCCATCGCCGCCTTCGTCTTCTCTCCCAAGGGACGTTATGCGCGCTTCGCGTTATTCTCCCTTCTCTGTATCCTTCTTTATTCCATTCCCATCGCCGTGGGCGATAGCGCCCGCGCCCCGCTCATGTTGATGGGCGCCTACATCACCGGTTTTGCACTGATTCCCGTCACCCTTTCCGAATTCATCGAAAGGCTTCTCGGCAGCCGCACATGGATTCGTACGGCGGTTGCCCTGGCATTCATCGCTGCTGGAATGAATACATTTTATGGCTGGTTTTTATATGATAAAGAAGTGATCGCCTTCGCAGCCGCCGAACGCAAAGTGCTATCCGTCATCGAGCAAACGTTGCTCTCCAGCGGCATGACCTCTCCCAGCGAAGTTTTCGCCGACCGCTACGATTTTTATACCCCCAACGTCATGCCATACCGCTCGCGTCAGATTGGCAACTGGAACCAGGACTGGGTCTGGGGTTACACCCAGGAATTCCCCGCCATCCCCAACGACTCATGGGAATCCTTCTCCACCGCCTGCCGCGCGCAGGGCATTCGCTTCATCGTTCTCGGCCCCAACAACTTCTACCGCGGCGAAATCTTCCCGCCCATTTATAACGACGAAGTGGATCTGGATGCCTACGGACTGCGCTTCATCGGCCAACGCGGGAAGATGCGTATTTACGAGTTTAAATAACGGATGCTCTATGAGGGACTGCAAGACCACTTGAATACTCTACGAGGAGAAGCATGTAAAAAGAGCCTGCCGGTTGGGAGTATCCGGCAGGCTCTTTATCGAAGAAACCGATTTTATCGCTTGAGCTTTCCGCTCTTGATTTTAGCGGAGTTCAATGACCTTTTTGGCAGAGCAGATGCATATCTTGCCGAAGCTCCTGCTTTTGTCGTTCCGGTTTGAATTTTCTTTCCAAACATTGAAAGGGTGGTGTCGAGCGTTTTTGCGGCATTCGCTTCGTCCATGCCGGTTAACCGGGAGACCTCCCTGACCATGCCGCTCTCTTGAAGGATATTTGTATTAATATTCCCGGAGTTCATCTGCGTGAACATATCATCCAGGTCGAACGTGTT